>CALBSQ010000290.1 GCA_937967325.1 uncultured Chloroflexota bacterium | reverse complement strand
ATCACCGACTCCACCGGCCAGAACACCCGCGTCGACTACCAGGGCTGCTACTACGCCAGTTGAGGTGCCCGCCAGGCACCTGCCTACCACCCGCTCTGGGGAGGGGCGCGCAGCGCACGCCCTCCCCAGAGCCCACCATCGTCGTGGCTGCCCATTATATCGGCCGCCACACCCTAATCATGGAAAGGAAACGATCATGGGCTTCTCATGGACGGACAACGCGGCCAACGTCAGCACCCGCGTCCGCGCGGTGCATATCAACGAGTTGCGAAGCGCCGTGGACAGCCTGCGGACGGCGCCGCCCTGCAACCTCTCTCCGTATTCTTGGACCGACAATCCGATCAGCGCCAGCACCCGCATCCGGGCGATGCATTTCACGCAACTGCGCTCGGCCATCCAGGAGGTGTGGAACTGCCACAACCTGGGCGCCCTGCCCAACTGGAGCGTCGGGAGCGAACCCGCGCCCAGCCGGCACATCAGCGCCCGCGACATCAACGACCTGCGCGGCTGGGTGGACACCATCGACCCTCCGGGCGCGCTGAACGGGCTGCACTGGCAGAGCCCAGCCACCATTGATTCCACCGGCTCACGGACCCAGGTCAATGGGGGGGCTGGATTTGGATCAGCGTTATTCATCTCTCCCCAATCATCGACGGGTTCATGGAGCCCGAGTACGGATCCTGCCGCGACCCAGATCTATTGGCTGGAAGGCAACCGGAGATGCAGCCCAGGTACCCCATTTTATGAGGTGGCCGTCGTGCGCCTGTTCTGGCCCATGTCGACACAGCAGCAGTTGCCTGCAAACCCTGCGGACCTGGCTGCCCAGTGGCAAGCGTTCATCACCTGGTGCCAAGGGCAGGGAGTCTACAATTTCCTCGTGCTGAATGAGCCGGACCTAGAGTACAACGGCGCGAACGGGGCATCCCCGTCCCTTTGGAATCCGACCAATCCGGGCTACATGAGCGCGTTAGCCGATGCGTTGCGACAGCAGAACCACAGTTATCCGCTCTATCTGGGGTTCCCCGGACCCAGCGGGAACATCGCTGTCGGCTCGTCCGACTGGAGCACCTACTGGAGCGACTACGCCAGCACGATCACGAATCACTATAACAACGTCAGTCTCCATGCCTACGGCACCTCGCTTCAGAGTCTGAAGGATCGCTGCTACGGAGAGGCGACCGACGTACGGACACGCTTCTCCGAATTCCCTCAGCGCTTCACCGAATATGGGATTCCCATCAACAGCTACCCCGGGGGCAACACCCCTCAGAACCACGTCCAGCGCGGTAACGACTACGCCAGCTTTGTCAATTGGGTGCGATCTGGCTGGAATAACTATGTTCTCGCCTGTCACGTGTTCATCGGTCGAGACTCGCCCAGCTTTGGGTCAAGCACGCCGGAAGACTACGAGTTGCTTGATACCGAGGCGGCCGCGCTGGCCAGCGGCGTCGGCTGCGTCGGCCAGTGACTTGTGCCGTCGCCATCGCCTAGCCTGGATTATTCACGGGCCCGCCGTTTCTCTCTGGTAGGGATCGGATTGGGCCAAAGCCGTCATCCAGGACCTTCACCAGAGGGACTGGCCGCGTTTGCAACATGCCCGTGAATAATCCAGGCTAGCGCAGTTACGCCTGGCCATCATCGTTAGGAAGTGGTTAGGACAACAGCGTCCGCTTGGTAGATGCGACCCAATGATCAGCCGTTGCGTTGACGCGTACAACCGAGACACTACCATGTGGACGTGGACGCCGAAGGGATGACATCGCTATCATGAGTGTTCGGAAGGCCATACTTGCGGGGCTGCTGCTTTCACTGGCGCTCCTACCAGGCGGAGGACCGCCGCTGGTGTCGGCCGCTGGCTCAACCGTTTGGTACCCAATGGTGAGCATCGTCTGGCCTCGTGACGCGAAGGGGCGCCAGACCGCTGCGGCGACCGCCACGGCGATCAACGTGAGCATCTGGCCGACCGTATCGGCGAGTTGCGCTCAGAATCCGGGCCTGTCGCTGTGGATGGCTACGGATGACGATCCCGCCGTCCCGGTGTCTGTTCGGGGCCAGCTCATCCAGCGTAGTGCGGACGGGGTCATCTTCCCGAGCCTGGAATTCAACGGCGTTCCCGCCAAACTGCTCGGCAATCCAATGGCCAAGTACAGTCTTGTGGCGGGTGCCGACGTGCCCGTATCCAATGTCTGGGTCCACGCGGCCGACCCCCGCACCTACTATCCGTATCCCCTCGCGCCGAACGGGCACGGCGTACCACTGCCCGGCCAGTTGGATACCCGGATCCAGATAGTCTTTCCGCACGACGCGCAGGGCCGTCAAGTCCCGGTTGCCGAGGCGAGCTTCGTGAACATCGCCGCTGACATCTTCCTGCATGGCAGCTTGGAGTCCGTCCCGTCCGACTTTGAGCCGGAGGCGTTCAGCCTCCAAGAAGCGCACGGGAACAGCCCGCTCGGGCAATTGCAGCTCGGGGCTGCCACGCCGCAGGCTGAGAGGACCACCTATTCGGTCAATGGGCAGACCTATCCGCGTTGGACCTTCAATGACGTGCCGGTGCAGCCGGGCGAGCAATACCACTTCGCCGCGTATGTCTACTGGGGCAAGGTCCTCTCCCCTTACTCCAGCATCTGGACGCACGCGGCAGACGCCCGAACAAACCTGCCAAACCCCAGAGTGCCACCCGGTTGTACGTCCTGATCCCGTTGGAGCGGGATCGGTACTTGCTGCGACGTTTCACCAGAGCGGCGGGCTGCCGCTGACCGTCGCGGTGCCTTACGCTGTCCCCGCAGCCCATGGTCGGTACTGCACGCTTCAGGGCTCCAAGGCACAAGCTCCGGCATAACGTGTCGCCCGCGGTGGGCAGTGAAGGTCTGATGAGGCAGACTGGTTGCGATCGGCCCTGCTGACGACTACGGTTCCGCGCCGCCTAGACGGTCCAAGCGCAGCAGTCCGCCGGTGTTTGGGCCGCGCTGGCCCCTTGCCCGCGCCTCGCACCGGTCTCGCTGCGGTGACACGCTGTGACGGACGAGCCGTTGCCATGGTCAGGTTCAATCGCCACGGCGATGGTAGATCCGTGACCTGTACCTTCATGGATCGGTAGCTTCTCGACGAATGTGTGGGCAGAGGAATCCCCTCCACCGACCGCGCGAGGCCAATTTGGCGCGGCTACTGGGGCAGGCGGGCGGGTCTAGCCAGCCGAGGCGTACACCCCGCCTCGGCTCGTCGCGTGCCGATCCGTCCTCGGCTTCGACACATTGCGGCGATCTGCTTCCGGCAACTATCGGCGCTTGCCTGGACGACGAGCAGCACAACCCGACAAACGGCGACGGCCTCCAGCACACGTCCAACGGGCTGCTCGTCTGGCGCAAGGCCGACAACGTCACCGCCTTCACCGACGGCTACCGCACCTGGGTGAACGGCCCGCGCGGGGTGCAGGAGCGCCTCAACAGCCAGCGCTTCCCCTGGGAGACCAACCCCTCCGGGCTGCCCGCCGCCCGCTAGCGCGGCTCGTACCGCTGCGGGACATCATGCGCGACCGTGCCTGACGGGCGCTGGCTGCGAGGCACCAGGCGGTGTAACGGCCTCTCCCTCCCAGGTGGGCGGCTACGGGCACGGCAGGATGGCGCTCGCCAAGCGCGTTGTGCTCCCCGATGGTTCGACGGGCTCGGGGTGGCGCCTTGCACCGCCCCAGCGCTCCCCCAGCGGCCGGACGAGCTCCCGGCTCTGGCAATCCCCTCCCCCGCCCACAGGCCGTGGAACCACAGGCGCGCTCGTGCGTTAACATACATGTCATCCGCTCCGCACGATGGCGCACCCGTTGGCGACCGGCGCGGGAGCGGCGCCTGCGCCTGGGACCGAGGTCGGGGATGCACCTCTGGATCGTCGCCTGCAGTGGAGCGGCCGGTCAGGCTTTCACGCGGGCCCTGCACCGCCTCGACCTGCCGGTCGACCGCCGCTGGCCGCCGGAGGCACTGGTGCTGCCGCTCACCGTCCGGGCCGACCCCACGCTGGTGCTCTACGAGGCCGAACGCTGGGAGGAGCGGGCGACCGACGCCATCGCGCGGTGGCAGGGGGCCGGCGCGCAAGTGGTGGCGGTCAGCCGCGCCGCCACCGACCCGTCCGTGCGCGCCGAGCTGCTCGCCCGCGGCGCCACGGAGGTGCTCGTCGACGACGACCAAGTCCTCCCGTCGGTGCTGGCGTCGGTGCGCTGGTGGGTGGAGCAGCAGATGCCCGCGCGAGTGCGGCTGGGCGACCTGGTCTTCGATCCCATCGGCGACGTGCTCGTCGGCAAGACCGCTCGTGTCGGGCTGACTGCCAAGGAACGGCAGTTGCTCTGGACGCTGTACCAGGATCACGCCGCCGATCGGGTCCAATCGCGCTCGGCGCGCAGCCTCGCCGCCGCGCTGGGGACCTCGCCCGATGCCGTCCGTCAGTTCGTCCGGGGCCTCCAGGCCAAGGCCGAGCTGGACCTGGGGCATCCGCGCCTCATCGGCCG
>CALBSQ010000289.1 GCA_937967325.1 uncultured Chloroflexota bacterium | reverse complement strand
GCGAGTCGGCGCGGAAGGTACCGCTGGCGCCGGACAAGCAGGGCGGACTACAATACAATGGGAGGGAGCTTCGCTTGCGCCTGTGGCTGATCCGGCATGGCGACTGCCGCAGCGAATCTTCGCCGGGCGTGTTCACGCCTGATGGCGTGCTCTCCCCGTTGGGTGAGCAGCAGGCGCGACGGACGGCACAGCGCCTGGCTGGCGAAGGCGCCACCCAGGTCGTGAGCAGCCCGTTGGTGCGCGCCCTTGCCACCGCCAGCGCCATTGCCGGGGCGGGCCGTGCCCATCCATCGCGGCTACGCTCGCGCCGTACTCCTGAGGCGCTTCCCCCGCGCCATCCTGCCGCCGAGCATCGCGGCTGACGGTTGGGATCACGGCGGCGACACCTACGAGTCGTTCTTCGCGCGCTGTCAGGATGTGCTGCGTCTGCTGAGCGCGCGGTTCGGCGCGGAGTCCCGGGTGGTGATCGTCGCGCACGGCGGATGCCTCAACTATCTGCTGCACGCCCTGCTAGGGATTCCTCCGCCGGCGCCGACTTGGTTCCAGATGGAGCACTGCGCGATCAGCGCGATCCGCCTGGTACCGGAACCGGAGCGGCGGCGAGGCTGGCCGCTGTACCCGGCGGTGGGCGTGGAGGTGCTGAGCCTGAACGACGTATCCCACCTCCCAACAGACGAGCGTTGTGCCTGAACCCAGCGGATTGTTCGATTCGGGGCTTGCGAGCGTCCCGGCGGGCCCTACGGCCGGGAGGCATCGCATCCGATTCCCATGGACTGTTGGGCGACGATTAGGGCGAACTCCGTTGAGCTGGCCACCTACATCCAGGCGGAGGAACGGCGCAGCGTCCCGTGCTCGCGGGCGAAGCAGACATCCGCCTGGCCGAGTGCTCCATCCAACAGGCGCGGCGTGAGGTCGGCAACATCGTAGACCACGTACCCGCGCTCGGCCATGAAGGCAATCACCTCGTGGAAGAGGGGCCAGCCTGGGCCGAAAGCGAAGAAGGACACCTCCACGATGAAGACCTCGGTCGTGCCGAACAGGCGCGCGGCGCCTCGGAGCGCCTCCAGCTCGTACCCCTGCACGTCTACCTTGACCAGTTCCGGCAGCACTAGTTCGCCCCGTTCCAGCAGCTCGTCGATCGTCACGACTGGGACGGTGAGCCGCCTCAGCTCGGCGTGCCCCACGTCCACCGGAAGGCGTCGGGACCCCACAGGGAGGCGCCCTCCAGGGCTGCCGCCCGATCTTCGTCGACGAGGCTATCGAGGAACTCCCGGATCGGTTGCCGCCCGGCGCTCGTAGTGTAGAACCGCCATCGCCGCATGCTCATCGGTCGATTGCCGGCGTTGTGGTCGTTGTTACCGTTCGTTCGCGCTGGCCGAGCGCCACGAGCGCCGCGATAAGCAGGACGGCGACCGAGAACGACAGGCCGGCACGGATGCCGCTGGGGCCGTCGGAAAGCACACCTGCCAGCACGGGACCCAGGCACTGGCCGGCGCTGAAGGCGACGGTGAGTGCGCCGATCGACGCGGTCAGCGCGCCTGAAGGCAAGGTGCGACGAGGGATCTCCATCACCGCCGCCACGACAGCCAGGAAAGAGCCGCCGAATACGATCGCCGAGGCGAAGGCGATGGCGGCGCCGTTGGCGACGAGTGGCAGCGCCGCGCCGACGCTCACCGCGGCCAGGGTAATCGCCGGTCCCCAGCCCGCGCGCAGGCGGCTGAGCACTCGGCCCCATAGAAAGGGGCAGACGGTTGCCGCGACTCCGAGCGCAACCCAGAACAGCGCAAGCGTACCAGCGCTCCGGCCCTGGCCACGCAGGAACGCCACGATGAACGTCATGTAGGCGATGTAGCCCATGCCGAAGAGCGTGTAGGTGGCGAAGGTCGGGGCCAGGTGCAAGAAGGACCGGAGTGGTGGGCCGCCGGACGCGCGGACCGGCGACTCGGTAAGACGCCGGAGGACGGCTACGCTGGCCGCCAGCGCCAGGACCGCGGTAAGGCCCAGCACGAGCCATCCCAACCGCCAGGCGTGCGGCCCACCCGCGCTCAGCACGGGCGGTACTGCCAGGCCGGAGACCACAATGCCCAGCCCGCCGCCGCCGAAGTAGAGGCCTAGGAGTAACCCGGCCTGACCGGGCCGCCGTGCTTGGCCGGCGCGGGCCGCCAAACCGCCGCCCACTACGAAGGAAACCGCGCCGGCCGCTCCGGTAAGGAAGCGGAGCGCCAGTAGGAGCGCGAAGCTATCCGTCGCGGCGCAGGCCAGCAATGCCAGGGTCGTCACGGCGAGGCCGCCGACGTAGGTGGGCTTGCTCCCCCACCGGGCGCCGAGTGGCGCCGCCAGCAAGGCTCCCAGCAGATAGCCGAAGGCGTTGGCCGTATTGACGCCGCCCGCCTGCGCGTAGGTCCAACCGAGGTCGGCGCGCATGGACGGTAAGAGGAGCGCGAAGGCGAAGCGACCCAGACCCAGGCCGATCGCCGGCCCAAGAGCCAGGCCGAATGCCGCGACCAGCAGCGGTGGCGCGGTGGGGCTAACTCCGGCCTCCGCACTGTGTATCGTCGTGGTCGCCCGCGCCATTGCGTTCTCCTGCTTACCCCATCATCAGTATCCGCGATGGCCGCTACTTCGGTCCGCGCTGAGGTAGCATGGGAAGAATTATGCGGGCGGGACACGAGCAGGCGGGCATCGCGGTCCGTGTACACCGCCCGACAGGGATTGAGATCAGAAAGGGGACGAGGGGTGGCAACGCTCGTCAGGGAGAGCAGCACGCTTGACGTCATCGCGGACGCGCTCGGGGAGCGGCGAGACCTGTTGCGCTATCAGCCGAAGGTGGCCAAGGCTGGGCTGCATCTCCCTGGACCGGATTTCGTCGATCGCATCTACGCCAGCACGGACCGCTCGCCACAAGTCCTGCGCAGCCTGCACCAGCTCTTCAGTACCGGCCGTCTCGGCGGCACGGGCTACCTGTCCATCTTGCCGGTGGACCAGGGCATCGAGCACTCGGCCGGGGCCTCCTTCGCGCCCAATCCGGCCTACTTCGATCCAGAGAATATCGTCAAGCTGGCCGTCGAGGGCGGCTGCAACGCGGTCGCCTCGACCTTTGGCGTGCTGGGTTCCGTGGCCCGCAAGTACGCGCACAAGATCCCCTTCATCGTCAAGCTGAATCACAACGAGCTGTTGACCTTCCCCAACCAGTACGATCAGATTATGTTCGGCACGGTGCAGGAAGCCTGGAATATGGGCGCGGTCGCCGTCGGGGCGACCGTCTATTTCGGCTCGGAACAGTCGACGCGTCAGATTCAGGAGGTCGCCGTCGCCTTCCACGAGGCGCACCGGTTGGGCCTGGCGACCGTGCTGTGGTGCTACCTGCGGAACTCGGCCTTCAACAAGGACGGCGTGGACTATCACCTTGCTGCCGACCTGACGGGGCAGGCCAACCATCTCGGCGTCACCATTGAGGCGGACATCATCAAGCAGAAGCTGCCCGAAACCAACGGCGGCTTCACGGCGCTGAAGTTTGGCCGAACGACCGCCAAGGTGTATTCAGACCTGACTTCCGACAACCCGATCGACCTCACGCGCTATCAAGTCATGAACTGCTATATGGGCCGAGCGGGACTGATCAACTCCGGCGGCGCTTCCTCCGGGGAGAGCGACAAAGCGGAGGCCGTCTACACGGCCGTGATCAACAAGCGCGCCGGCGGCACGGGGCTGATCTCCGGTCGCAAGGCCTTCCAGCGCCCGATGGCCGAGGGCGTGCGCCTGCTCCACGCCATCCAGGATGTCTACCTCTGCGAGGATGTCACGGTGGCGTAGCGGTAGGGGCGCGGTCATCACCAACCTGTCGCTGGAACGTTGCGCGGCTGGTCGTCGCCGTTTGTCATGGCCACGGGTCCCGGCCCGGAGGTCGCCGCTCGCGTACGAGGGAGATGCCGTGTCCGATAGCGCTGCCGACCAGCCCATCCCGTTCGTCCCCGGCCTGGAGCTGAGCCGCGCGCTCTATGAGGTCACGCAGCCCATTCTGGCCCGCCACTTCCCCGACCTCCGCTACGGCGCGGGGCGCCTGGAGGCCGGCTCCGAGGTGCTGGGCTTCGACACGCCGCGCTCGATGGACCACGACTGGGGGCCGCGGCTCACCCTCTTCCTCCCGGAGGAGGTCTTCGGCGAGGCACTCACCGCCGATCTCCGGCGCATCCTGGCCGAGGAGCTGCCCTACGAGGTGTTGGGCGTGCCGACGCACTTCCGGGCGGGACTGGTCACGCGCACCGCGGCCTGGCCGCTCGACCACGGCGTCGCCGTCGCCACGCTGCGCGGGGTGCTGGCGGGCTGGCTGGGCCTCGACCACGGACGCGAGGCGCCGGTCCGACTGGAGGAGTGGCTCGTTATGCCCGAGCAGCAGCTGCGCGCCTTCACCTCCGGCGCCATCTTCCGCGACGACACGGGCGAGCTGGCGCGGGCCCGGGCCGCGCTCCGCTGGTATCCCCGCGACATCTGGTTGTACCTCCTGGCGGCGCAGTGGCTGCGCATCGACCAGGAGGAGCCGTTCCCGGGCCGCTGCGGGGAGGCGGGGGACGACCTGGGCTCACGCATCGTCACCGCCAGGCTGGTGCGGGAGGTGATGCACCTCTGCTTCCTCAGCGAGCGGCAGTACGCGCCCTACAGCAAGTGGCTCGGCTCCGCCTTCGCCCGCCTGGCTTGCGCCCCGCGCCTCGGGCCGGCGCTGGCCGGGGCACTGGCCGCCAACACCTGGCAGGAGCGGGAGCGACATCTCTGCGCGGCCTACGAGACCGTGGCCGAGCGGCACAACGCCCTCGGTCTCACCGCGCCCCTCGATCCGCGCGTCTCCTTGTTCCACGATCGACCATACCGCGTGATCCACGGCGAGCGCTTTTGGCGCGCCCTGCGCGACGCGGTGGAGGACGAGGCGCTGCGGCGCCTGATGGCCGACCAGCACGCCATCATCGGCTCGACCTCGCAGTGGGCGGACTCCACCGATGTGCTCTGTCGCCGCTGGGACGCCCCGCTGCGCGCTCTCTACCGCTCCGCGCTCGACGGCCAATGAAACGGCGCGGCGGGGGCGACCGGCGATGGGCGGGTACCGTTAGCAGTGGTCGCGAAGTTGCGGTGTACCATGGCGACGCGGCATCTGCGGCGACGCATCGGGAACTCGGGTGCGCCCGCGCCATGGCGGGCTGGGAGCTGCCGTCCTGGACGCGCCGAGACCAGCATCGCAATGCTGATCGATGACGGTTGGGCATTGATGTTGCGACCGGAACACTATCGCGAGGACGCTAGTGCGGTGTCCATGCACGTCCGCCGGGTTGGTTGACCGAGCGCCATGAGGCGGTTCGAGGTCAGGGAATACCAGGCCATTCGCCTCATAACGGGGGCTCGCAAGGGAAGGTGGAGTATGCGCACGCAGGGAAGCATGACTCGGCTGGACCAGCCCTGGCGCCGGCCGGGGGCGGCGCGGTATGCGTTGGGCCGGCTGCCGGCGCTGCTGCGCCCGCCCGTGCATGTGTACGAACCCCCCGCGGACTCGCTGTCGGTGCTGCGGGACCTTCCGGTGGTCGTGCGCGACGGTGCTACCTTGCGGGTGAACGTCGTCCTGCCGGCCGGCGCCGGGCGGTCCCCGGTGCTGCTGTCGGCGCACCCCTACGGCAAGGACAAGCTGCCGGAGCGGCGCGGCCGCGGTTACCGCGTGTCGTTTCAGTACCGGATGCTGCGGCAGGCGGGCCCAGTGCGCTTTTCGTCCCTGACTGGGTGGGAGGCGCCCGACCCGGCCTGGTGGGCGGCCCAGGGCTACGCGGTGGTCAACTGCGATCTGCGCGGAGCCGGCGCCTCGGAGGGCACGGCCAACTTTTTCTCTGATCAGGAAGGCGAGGATGTCTATGACCTGATCGAGTGGGCCGCGGCGCAGACGTGGAGCGCCGGCGCCGTCGGCTTGCTGGGCGTGTCCTACCTGGCCATCTCGCAGTGGAAGGCGGCGGCACTGCGGCCGCCAAGCCTGAAAGCAATCTGCCCGTGGGAAGGATTCACCGACGCCTACCGAGACCTGCTGCGCCCGGGCGGCATCCGCGAGGACGGCTTCGTCAGGCTGTGGAGCCGCGGACTGCGGCAGGTGCGGCAGCGGTACCGCCTGACCGAGCAACAGCACCGCCATCCGCTGCGCGATGAGTGGTGGCGTGGACTGGCGCCGGCCCTGGAGAGAATCACCGTGCCCGCGCTTATCTGCGGCAGCTTCTCCGATAACAACCTGCACAGCCGCGGCTCATTCCGCGGCTGGGAAGGCGTCTCCAGCACCGACCGGTTCCTCTATACGCATCGCGGCGGAAAGTGGGCCACCTTCTACTCCCCCGACGCCCGCACTGCGCAACTCCGGTTCTTCGACCGTTACCTGTGCGGCCACGATGTCCCCGCGCCGCCGCGGGTCCGGCTCGAAGTCCGCGAAAGCCGCGACGTCATCGCCAGCGTGCGCGAGGAGGACAGCTGGCCGCTCGGCCGCACCGAATGGAGGCCGCTCTACCTGACCGCCGCCGGGCTCGCCACGGCGCCACCATCGGCTGCTGGCCAGATCACCTTCGACATGCGTTCGCGGGGCGCATGCTGGGAATGGACAACCACATCGGACACCGAACTAACCGGGCCGATGGCCCTGCGGCTCTGGGTGGAAGCGCACGGCGCCGACGACATCGACCTCTTCGCCGGTGTCGAGAAATGGCGCGGGCACACCTACATCCCCTTTGAGGGTTCCTATGGATTCGGCCGCGACCGCGTCACCACCGGCTGGCTGAAAGCCTCGCTGCGGGCACTCGACGAGCAGCGATCCCGGCCGTTCGACCCAGTGCCCACCTTCAGCCACCGTCAGCCGCTGGCGCCGGGGCAAGTCGTCCAGGCTGACATAGCCCTCGGCCCGTCCGCGACCTTCTTCAAGGCGGGAGAGACACTGCGGCTGGTCGTCGCTGGACGCTGGCTATGGCGACGCAACCCGCTCACCGGGCAATTCCCGGCCGCCTACCAGAAAGGCCCGAAAGGCAGATGCACCCTGCACTGGGGACCAAAACACCAGGCCCACCTCCTCGTCCCCATCATTCCCTGACGGGACGTTGGCACTTTCGCGATGGAAGCAAGGTCGCTCACCTGGTGCGGTGACCACCGAGTTCGCCCGGTCAAGCGGCTTTGAGTTTGGGCCGTCCCCAGCGTTGCTGTCATACGCCACGGATGCGGGCGCGGCCCAGCGCCGCGAACGCGCCCGCACCGGCTCAGCCATCGCTCCTCCTCCACTCGATCCGCCATCACACGATCGAGTCTGGAAGAACAGCCGCCCAGCCGCGGGCATGTCACCGAACCGGTGAACGTATCCGGTCACCGCACTAGACTGAAGCCGCGGTGGGTTCCACATAGCGGACAGCCTGCTTTAGCAGGCATTGCGGGTACCCACGCAGTGGGTGTTAGCCCGCTGCTTTAGCGGCGGGTGGGCCGCGGGTCCCGTCGCGGCTTCAGTCTAGGTACGTCTCCGGCTCATTCTCGAACGCGACGGCGCAGGCAGGACTGCAAGAGTAATAGGTCCTCCCCTCATGCCTTCGCGTATCGGCGGCGTCCGCCCTCGCGTATCGGCGGCGTCAGCCTTCTGCACGGTCATTTTGCAAACAGGGTCGACGGCGGCGCCGTCCCGCCGGCCAGACCGGCCCGCCGAAAACGGTCCGGTGTCGAAGATCATCCGAATCGAGGCGATTCTGTCACCTTCCAGGTGGTACCACGTGGCGACGGGCGCCGTGCCCACGCGGTGGTCGAGCACCAGGTCGTGGAAGATGCATACGTCCGGCCCGTCCACGAAGACCTTGCGCTGCTCCACGGCCCGCACGCCCGGCGCCACATGCGCTGATGCTCGGAGCAAGTCGTCCGCGCTCCTGAATGTTGCGGCCGGCCCCACGAACGACAGGTCGTCCGCGAGGTACTGCCTGCCCGTTGGGATGTCGCCGCCGTAAAACGCTCCGACGAACCGATCGACGATGTCTCTCGCGTCTGCCATTGAAGCCTCACCTATCCAATCAATACTACGCGCCCGGCTGGTCAGCGGCCGCACATCGGCGCGAGCGTCGTGCCCGCTCCGACTGGTCCTCTGAGCGCTGCTCTGCTTCCAATTCTTTTTCGACCTCGTCCTCAACCGGCAACGGTGCTCAGGGCGGCCTGGCTGGCCGTCAGCACGGCCATGAACCCACCGGATCGCTCGACCCGGTCCAGCCCGCTCGCGCGAAGTTGCCTGGCTGCACTGGTGATGAAGGGGAGCATGTCGTAGAGCACGATCCTGCCGCCCGGCTTCAACACGCGAACCATCTCACGGAGCACCCGCTCGCGATCGGCGCCGCCGCCCGCGTGGTGCAGCATCAAGCCGGAGAGGACAACGTCGAAAGTGTCATCGGCGAAGGGCATCGACCGCGCGTCGGCGTCCTGCACCTCGATCCGATCGGCGACACCTTCGAGCCGCGCATTGTGCCGGACGGCCCCACCGGACTGCTGGCCGGCGTCCGTCAGCCAGATGTCGATTCCCGTTGCCATACCCGTCGTCAGACGCTTGGCGGCCTCGACCAGCAGAAAGCCGTTGCCGCAGCCGACATCGAGTACCCGCTCGTCGCCGCGCCACGAGACAGCGTCCATCATTCGCCGGCGGGCCCGCAGTCGGCCCCGAGTCCCCGTGACCATGCGGAGGGCGAGCGCCAGCGCGCCGGAGCCGGCGCCGGTAGCCAGCAGGACGCCGCCGATCAGGCGCCGGCCTTTGATCGCACCGAGGTTGACCAGGAGACCAACAGCGCCGCCGCCGAGCCCCAGCCTCAGCACATGCCGGATGTGGCTTGGTATCCGAAGCGTGTAATCTGGCGTCGCTGAAGACCGCCCAAGGGTGTTGTCCACAGGCTCGCTCCTCTGCTACACTAATGCGAGCGTTCGCTCGCCTATGGCGATAAATATACGAGCATTTGCTCGTGTTTGTCAAGAGTGACGGAGGAAGTCTCGTGAGCACGTCCGCCGATCGGCAGCCGCGCCGTCGGCAGGCGCGGGGCCGGCGGCGATTCGAGTCGCTCCTTGATGCCGCCGCCGGGGTGTTCGCCGAGGTTGGGTTCGAGGCGGCCACCACCAACACCATCGCGGCGCGCGCCGGCGTGTCGCCGGGCACGCTCTACCAGTTCTTCCCCAACAAGGACGCCATCGCCGAGGCGCTCGCCGCGCGCTTCGGCGAGCGGCTGCGCGCGACCGGGGACGACGCCTTCGCGCCCGAGCTCGCCGAGCTCCCGCTCGAGGAGATGATCGACCGCGTCGTCGACCCCCTGGTCGCCTTCTACGTCGCCCATCCGGGCTTCCTGGCGCTTTTTGCGGGGTCCGACGTGTCGCCGCGTCTCGCCGCGGTGACCGAGGAGTTCCACCGGGGCGTGGTCGGGCGGGCCGAGCGCCTCATCGCGGCGCGCGCGCCGGCGTTGCCGCGCGACCGGCTCCGGCGCTGCGCGCGGGTGAGCGTGCAGATCGTCAGAGCGCTCTTACCGCTGGTCGCGGCGTCCGACCCCGCCGAGCGCGCCGCGATGGTCGGGGAGCTGAAGGCGGCGCAGCGGGGCTACCTGGCGCCGATCCTCGCTGTGGCGACATCATCGGAGGCGACCCGCCGCCCGGCGTCACGTCCGGGTGGGGCCCTCCCGGGATACTGACGGCGGGCGTGGCTGGCGCCAGATCCTGGCCGCGCAGAGGCCGCCGGTAGGTGGGACCGCGACGTGGTTCGGACGGTCATGGGTGTTCCGGCGTTGTAATTGGGAGGAGAATAGCGATGCGGCTATGGCAAATGTAGAAACATACCGCAAGCTCGGAAACGAAGCAGAAGGCCCCCCATTCTCCTTAATCATTGCGTGCGAAATGTACCCTGCTCCTCCAGATCAAAGGTGTGATCCAATGATTGACGTTCTCTGGGGAGCGGAGTATACTGCTCTTATGCTTGAGACAGATGGATGTCTATCGCGACAAAGCCGGGGAGAGCCTGGCTGGAGCGGCGAGCGAGTTTGCCAACGGTCGCTACAATAACTGCGCCAACCGCTGCTACTATAGCTGCTTCCAGGCGGCAGTCTACGCCCTACACGTGGCCGGCATCGTGCCCTCGGGGAGGCGCGCTGTATGGGGACACGACCAGCTCCAGTCGACCTTTGCCCGCGAGCTGATCCAGCGGCGTAAGGCGT
Organism: uncultured Chloroflexota bacterium; assembly: GCA_937967325.1. Lineage (GTDB taxonomy): Bacteria > Chloroflexota > UBA4733 > UBA4733 > UBA4733 > UBA4733. The sequence continues at coordinate 13,535 of CALBSQ010000289.1, read as the reverse complement.
ATCCGTCGTCGTTACGCGATGTCCTGCCACGCCTGTATCTCGTGCGCGAAGCGGCGGACTACAAGCGTGAGCTGGTAAGCGAGGTCCAGGCCGGCCGGGCGCTCCAGCGCACCCGGGCATTCCTGCAGGTGATCCAGGGGTGAGGGGGAAAGATCCAATGAGTAGCACGTATGTGCAGCAGCTCGATGCAACCCGACAGGCAGCGGTTAGGGAGCTGACTGGCCTGATCAAGGAGCGCTACCCGTCCGCCTCCTTCGACATTGGGCCGGGCGAGGAGGACCCCGAGCTGACCCACATCACTACCGTGGTCGACCTGGACGATCCCGACGAGGTGACGGATCTGGTGATCGAACGGATGTTGGCGTTGCAGTTGGATGAGGGTGTGCCGGTCTACGTCATCCCCATCCGCACGCCGGAGCGCGTCGCCAAGCTACGGCGAGAGCAGGCGCGCCAGAAGTGGCCGAAAGTGCCGCTGTTCTCCCAACGTCCCGCCTAGGGGGACCTGGCGCAGGTAGCGCCGAACGGCTAGCTCCTTGGAGTCCGGACGGTTACGGCTATTACGTCCCGGTCACTCTTCGCAGCGCTTGTTCGCATAGGACGACCATCGGGTACACGATTGGCGCACCGCTCCGAGCGAGACAGTGCGCCTGCTTCTCGAAATCCTGGCGGTGGCCCGCCAGCGTGGTGGCGTGCGCCGGACGTATGCCTTATGAGTCTCCAAGCCGGGCGAGCTCGGTCAGAGGCCAGTCGGGGTCGGTGAGCGCTTCGTAGACCACGCCTCCCTCGACATCCCTGGGCATCGGCGCGCCAAGCAGGTAGGCGATCGTGGGCCCGACGTCCACGACGCGCACCTGCCGCTTGAGCGCCACGCCCCTTCGGACACCCGCGCCCGCCATGATGAACGTCGAGTGCTGGCCGCCAATCCCGAAGCTCGTGGAGGGCAGCTGCTTGCCGTGGGCGCCGTCGAAGGCGGGGTCGAGCGCGTACACGACGTCGCCGACCAGCTCACCTTGCAGGTTGAGCATCTCGGCGTTCGCGCGGCTGAGCGCCAGGGTGACGGGGCGCCGGCCGGTGGCCGGGTCGGTGTAGGCATGCAGGGCATCGATGATCCGCCGCTGCGTCTCGGCGTAGTCGGCCGGATCGACGATGCCGTCGGGCTCGCGGCCCTCGAGGTTGATGAAGACGTGGACGAGACCGATCCCCAGCGCCGTGGTCTTGCCCAGATCGACCTGTCGCCGGCCCGTCGTCGGGTCCGTCTTGTAGCGGACGAAGCCGGCCCTTTCGAGCACGTCGTTGATGTCTACCGGCGTGTGCTGGTTGGGCGTGCCGCCGTGGTCCGAGACGAGCGCGACGACGGTGTCGTCGCCGGCCAGCTCGAGCACCGTACCGATCAGCATGTCGATGGATTCGTAGGTGTGGGCCAGACCGCGGCGGCAGCGCTCGATCGTGGTCGGGTCGGCGCCGCTCATGGGGTCGGCCTGAGCGAGAAAGAAATGGCTCGCGTAATCGGAGGCGTGGGTCTCGACCATCAGCAGATCCCACGGGCGCGTCTGCGCCAGGTGGACCGCCACCTCGGCGAGGCGCCGGTGGTGGAAGTCGAGCAGCTCGAAGTACGTGTCGTCGTCGAACACGCCGAGGGCGTCGCGCGCCGGGTTCTGGAGGAATGGGCCGACGTGTTGCAGGATGTCCTCGGCCGTGCCCGCGGGCACGGCCCAATCGCCATCGGCCGGCCAGATCTGCGGGACGAACAGCTCGAAGCGGTCGGCGGTTGGGCTCAGGCCGATGAGCTTCAGCCGGAGATGCCCCTGCACCGGCACGCCGTCGATCTCGTAGGTGTCGAGTGTCCAGTCGCTCCACTGCCCCACGCCGAGGTCGGCGATGGGGTCGCTGGCGTCGCGCGCGCGGGTGACACGCACGCGGTCGTAGCCGCCATCGGTCGCGTAGATCAGGGCGAAGTAGCGCTTCGGCGTCCCTGTCTTGCCTCGGAGCATGTCGTCGCGCCCGCGGGCGAGCGGCTTGACTGACAGCTCGACCTCGAGCGGCGGCCTCGCGCTGGGCGGCAGATGTGCCCATTCCTGCGCCGGTCGGAGCGCGACCAGATCGTAAGGGGCGTTCTCCTGTAGCGCGCTCGGGTCGAGCGTCTCCGGGTCGCGGTCGCCTCCGATGGGCCGGGGCGCCCAGGCGCCGCCGACGAAGAGGTGGTACCCAGCGATCTGGTGATGGTTGGAGACGCCCGGCCCCGTGCCCTCAACCTGCACTCCCGACTTCATGGTTGGCGGCCACGACATCTCCCATTTCACCAGGATCGACCGCTTGCCGGCGCGCTCGATCGTGTTCCATAAATACTCCGACTTCGAGAGTCGCGTGTTGATCCCCCACACCGTCTCGGTCAAGGGCCGGCCGAGCGCCCGGATATTGAAGTCCATGACCTCGTGGGTACCCGGCCAGGAACCGGTCGAGAGGGCGGTCCAGCCCGGCGGCGTGAGCGTGGGGAAGACGCCGACCATGGGACGGTGGACGCCGCGCTCCAGCAACCGCGCGATGTTGGGGACGTGACCCCAGGCGACCATGTTCGAAACCAGCTCCATGCTGGCGCCGTCCATACCGATCACGATCGCGCGACTTGCTGGGCTTGCCACGGAGTTCTCCTCTTCGTCATGATCGCCTTTGGTTCGTTAGGAACACCATGATGTCATGGACGATGGCGCCTCACTCGAAGCGTCCAGGATTTGCCGGACGCACCACTTCGCCAACGGCCCGAGCTACGCTAGCTATTCCGGAGGTGTTTGCAGATGCCAGGCGGTTGCCTGTTCGTAGGCGTGGCCGACGCGCAGAATCGTGGCTTCGTCGAAGGGACGCCCCCCGATCTGAAGCCCAACCGGCAAGCCCGCGTTTGTGAAGCCGCAGGGCACGGAGAGCGCGGGGAAGCCGGTGGTGTTGTAGGGCCAGGTGAACCGCGTCAAACGCGACCGCGACTGGGCCAGCGCGTCGCTCACCCGAACACCGGGGTCGCCAATCGGCGGCGCCGATATGGGCAAAGTCGGCCCGACGAGCACGTCGACATCTTGAAAGTGCTGCTCCGCCGCCGCGCGCAGCCGCGCCCGCAGCGCTTGGGCCGCCAGATAGTCGACTGCGCGAACGCTCAGCCCCTCTTCCAGGCGCTGCCGGATGTCTGCGCCGTAGGCTTCTGGCGTCGCCTGTAGGGTTGCCCGATGGACGTTGGACGCCTCGGCATATTGGATGGGCCGCTGTGCTGCCGGAATTAATTCCAGGTCGGGCCAGATGACGCGGCGGATCACGGCGCGTTGCTGCGACAGCGTCTCGATCGCCGCTTGTGCCAGGACCGCTACCTCTGAATCCGACTCCTGCAGGTGCTGCTCGATCACGCCAACGCGCAGTCCTGCCAAGGGCTGGCCCAGTACCTGGAGGTAGGAACCGAGCGGATGGCGAACGGTGGTGGGATCGGTGACGTGGTAGCCGGCGATGACCGCGAGGACGATCGCGGCGTCGGCGACCGTGCGGGTCAGCGGGCCGGCGTGATCCAGGGAGTTGCTAAGCGGGAACACGCCGATCTTTGGTACGCGGCCGTAGGTTGGCTTGAGCCCGACAACGCCGCACAGGGAGGCCGGGATGCGGATGGAGCCGCCAGTGTCGCTGCCCATGCCCACCGGTCCCAACCCTGCCGCGACCGCTGCGCCGGCCCCGCCGCTGGAGCCGCCGGGGATGTGGGCGGAGTTCCAGGGGTTGCGCACCGGGCCGAAGTGGGGATTGTTGTTGGTGACGCCGTAGGCGAACTCGTGCAGGTTGGTCTTGCCAAGCGACACCGCCCCGGCGGCGAATAGCCGTCCCACGACGGGAGCGTCGGCGTCGGCGATGGCGTCCCGCCGGAGCGCGGACCCGGCGGTGGTGGCAACGCCGCGCTGGTCGAAGAGATCTTTGAGGGTGATGGGAATGCCGAGCAGGAGCGCGGTCCCTCCGCGCAGTATCTCATGCTCCGCTCGGCGCGCCTGCTCTAGCGCTCGCTCTGCCGTGATCGTGATGAAGGCGTTGAGCGACGGCTGCGTTTGCTCGGCGCGCTCCAGCAGTGCCCGCGTTACCTCGACCGGCGAGAGTTGGCGGGTACGGTAGGCCGCGGTGAGTCCGTTAATCGTGGTCGGCAGCGTATCGTTGGCCACAGCATCTCCTCTCCTAGATTCATTCCCGAATGTGTGCAGTCTGGTCCAGGCACAGGGGGATCTCGGAGCGCGGGCGTCCCGCCCGCCCCGGTCGCGCGCTGACGCCGCGACCCCTCCCCATCCCGAGGCGCCGGCTTCGGGGAGAGACTACTGGGCGGGCGGGACGCCCGCGCTCCGAGGCAGAAAGCCGTGCCCCTTAGCCTCGCAGCCGCAGCTCCTGGCGGACGCCGCGAACGTCGATCTCGATTTCCAGTCCTTGAACGGGTGGGCGGCTGTAGTACCAGTGGATGCCGTGGCCGGCCGCCGGGCCGATGGGCGCCAGGATGCCTTGTTCCAACAAGGGGATGAGCGGGTGGACGGTGTAGACGTCGACCGCCGTCACGTCCTGCCAGCCGACGCCAAGGTTGGCGAGGCGCGTCTGCATGGCCGCCATCACGTCGGCAGTCTTCTCCCGTAGCGCGTCAGGGGACGTTTCGCCTGCCCTGACGCTGGGCTGCTCGCCGGCGCCCGAGACGACGAACGTCGCCGTGGCGCTCGCGTCGGCGTTTGGGATCGTGTAGGAGAACGCGTGGAGGACCGGCTCGGCGGGAGCGGCGATGGCAGGCGCCACGTTGGTGCGGGCGGTGGGGCTGTATCCATCGACAAAGATGCCCCAGCCCTGCAAGAGGGCGCGATAGCCCTTGTTGAAAGCGCCGAACCCATCAGGTGTGTAGGGCGTCGGACAACGCAGCTCCACGGCGCAGAGCGCGGCACGGGGACGGCCGAGCGATTGGAGGTGGCGCTGCACCATGGCAAAGCCTTGTTCGCAGGGCAGCGCTGCCTGCAAGCTGGCGTGGATAATCTCGTAGCCCGTGTTTGCCACGACGCCGCCGGAGAACGGCGCGCTGGTCGTGGTGGGAAGGAATTGGTAGTTGCCTGCGGGGTGTTGCTTGAGTGCCATCGTGCTGTTGAACGGCTGCCGGTGGTTCGGACAGTGAAGCCGGAAGCCGCCCTTTCTCCTTTCCGAGCCTACTGTTCAGTCGATCGTGAGCAGGAAGGGTACGCCCTGAACGGGTCTCGTGCAAGGCAGGACGGCGGGCCTCACCTGAGCGTTCGGTCGATTGTCCTTTACGGTATCTTGACCTTTCAGCGGTAGCCTGCGAACTATCGACGCATCGAAGCGGACGACAGGGAAGACTGCGGTGCGTGCGCTTCGGGCGGCGCCGGCGGGAGTGTCGGCCGGTGGCAGCGAGCCGCGAGCCGTTGCTGTCCCCTGGGCGACTTCATTGCGCTGGTCTTGGCGCGATGGGCTGGCTCTCCTCCTGGTCTGGCTGTTGATCGTGTGCTTCTTCTGGCGGCTCGTCACGCCCGATGTCGCGGGGCGGCTGTACTACGTGCGCGGAGACTTCACCTGGAAAGAACAGGCCCAGGACATCGTCACCGCCCGCTCCTGGGCCGCCGGTTGGTTTCCGTTATGGAACCCGTACATCTACGGCGGGCAGCCGCTCGCCGCCGACCCTGGCGTCGGAATCTTCTATCCTATGAACGTCCTGTTCGACGGCACTGCCGGTCCTGACGGCGTCTCCCTGCTGCGGCTGGAGTGGCGCGTTATCGTGGACTTCCTGCTGGCGGCCACGCTGGCCTACGCCTTCTTTCGGGACATTGGCGGCAGCGCGGCGCCCGCTTTGGGCGGCACGCTGCTGTTCACCTTCAGCGGCTATCTCACCAGCTATCCGCCGCACCAGTTGGACATCCTGGAGACGGGTACCTGGCTGCCGCTGGCGCTCCTTGCCGTCCGTCGGGTTGCTGGGGCGACGACGGACAAGGTGCGACGGCGCTGGGCGGTCGTTGGCGGTCTGGCGCTCGGCCTGGCCTTTCTGGCCGGACATCCCCAGACGGCGCTGTTAGTGGTGGATGCAACCCTGGCCTACCTCGCCTACATTGTCCTCCGTTCGGGCCGCTGGCGAGCGGTTCTGCCGGAGCTGGGCGTCGCGACGGCAGTGGCGCTTGGCATCGGGGCAATCCAGTTGATCCCGGTGCTGGAGTTCTTCCCTTTCTCCAACCGGACTCGGGTTCCGGACGCGGCGGCACGGCTCGGTCTCGCGCTCGACAGCCTGCCCGGCCTGGCGCTGCCGCACTATGCCGGGCAGGCGGCGCTCTACGTTGGCGCTGGCGGCCTGGTGCTGGCCGCGTTCGGCGTCTGGCGCTGGTGGCGAGGGGAGGGCGCCTTTTGGGCGGCGCTGGCGCTGGCGGCGCTGCTGCTCAGCCTGGGCGGACAGACGCCGCTCTATCCGCTATTCGCCCACCTGGGGTTCGGGCTCATCCGCGATCAGAGCCGGGCGGTGTTCCTGACCAGCTTTGCCGTGGCGACCGTGGCCACGATCGGCCTTGCCGAGGTCATCCGAACTGGCTGGGGACGCTGGCTGGTGCTTGGGGCGGCCGTGGCCGTGGTCATAGGGCCGAGCATCACGCTCCTGCTGCAACGCGGGGGCGACTCCCTCGCCGCGGGAACGAACGACGCGCCGTGGACACTGCGCGCCGGCCTCTTGGCGCTGGTCGTCGTGGCCATGTTGGCAACTGATCGTCCGTCGGGACGGCGAAGCCAACTGGCGGCGCTCGGCCTGGTCGCACTGCTGGCGACGGACGGCATGGCAGTCAATTGGAACAACAACCTGACGGCAGAACCCCCGCCGCCGTCCGATGGGTTGCCCCGTACGATCAGCTTCCTGCGCGGTTTGCCCGGTCCCTTCCGCGTTGCCACCGACGGCGACCAGCTCATCCCCGCCAACGATCTGGGCAACTACGGGCTGGCTACCGATCAGGGTTACAATGATTTCCGTCTGGCCGCCGTCGACGACCTGCTCACCTCCGACAACCTCTGGCGAGCCTGGCAGTTGCTGGATGTCCACGAGTTCCTGACCACGCGCACCTTCGGCGCCCCGTACCACTTGCAGCAGACGGAACAGGGGATCAACGCCTATGCCATCGACGGCATGCTGCCGGATGTCTGGGCTGTGTGGCGCTATCAGGTGGTACCGGATGGTCGGGCCTCACTTGGCGCGGTCCTGGCCCCGGCCTTCGACCCGGGCCAGGAGGTCGTGCTAGACCAGGCGCCGGACCTCACGGTCCCTCCGCTGCCGCAGCATGCCCAGCAAGTCCAGGAGCAGATTCGCTCGCCGGAGATCACGACCATTGTCGCGCAGGTCGACCAGCCTGCCATCCTTGTGCGCAGCGAAGCATGGTATCCCGGTTGGCAGGTGACCGTCGACGGCCGGCCGGCGCCGTTGCTGCGCGCCGATCACGCCTTGCAGGCGGTGGCGGTGCCGGCAGGGCGCCACGTGGTCGCCTTCCGCTTCGACCCCTGGAGCGTCAAGCTGGGGATCGCGCTCACGGCACTCACCGTTGTGGGCGTGGGCGTGATGCTCGGGCAGACGCTTTCGCAAAAGCGTGCGTAGCATCGGTGCCGTTTAGCTAGCGGGCACGATGTTGGTGGCGGTGGCGCCGGGGCGGCGACTGCGCACCCAGAGGGTACCCGCCGCCAGAGCACGGCACCGCGGTGCGGCGATCGGCTCCTGGCGGAATTGCGATTTCGTAATCCGAGGGTGACCTCTCCTTTTGTCCCGACCGCAGTATCTCCCGTCCTTCGGACGTCCCTCGCCGAATGAAAGGGACCGCAGTCCCCCCGTCACTTGGCCGCCGATACTCGCTTGCGGGTGGGCAGTCGCGGCCCCGGCATCCCAGGCCCCATCTGCTGTCCCCATATCCAGTCCGCGACGGACGTTTGTCGCTCCCGATCGGACAAAGATGGTAGGGTAACCGCGGATCGCGGTCGGTCTTACGGGAGAGAGAAGCCCGATGCGTTTCGCGCGAGGGCTGCGTCCGCTTGCCTTGCTCGCCCTGATCCTGGTGGTGTTGACGCCAGTCGGCTCGGTCTCCTCGGCCGCTGCGATGCCAACCGTGGCCACTCCCATTCCGTTGCCCGCATCTGCCGCCGCGGTGAATCCGCTCAATGATGCACCCCACACCAATGCCTTCTTCGACCAGCTCCGCTCGACCCATCCCAACGCATCCTGGCCACACTGGTTTGCCGACCAGCGGCTCGCCTGGAGCGCCGTTGGCCTGGACGGGGGCGGGACCGAAGGGCTCGTCGCGACCGACGGCACCCTGTCGCCCGCGCGCAACACCATGGGCGTGAGCTTCTGGCTGCGAGACGATACGTCCGGCCAGCTCTACGTCCCTCAGCTCGACCACGTCAGCCAGTCGCTCGACGATGGCCACCTGCCACTCATCACGACGCGCTGGTCGGCAGGCCAGGCGACGGTCTCCATCATCGCGTTCGCCGCCTCCACGGCCGAGAACCCGATCGATCCGGCGCCCGACGGGGGCCAGACCATGCTCGTGGACACGACCATCCAGGCCGGGGGCGAGCCGCGCCCCTGGACGCTGTACGTCGCCGTGCGCCCCTATGGTCCGGCCGGCGGGGTTTCGCCGCTCGATGAGGTGGTCACTTCAGCGCAGACGGTACGCGCCAACGGCTCGCTCGCGCTGGTGGCGCAGGCGCCGGCGAATCGCTTCGGCGCTTCCAATGAGGCGACGATCGATCCTTCCGTCTTGGCCGAGCGCGGCGAGACGCCCGCGGCGGCCAACGCTCGGAGCGACCATGGCCTTGCCTCCGGTCTGTTGGCCTACGACGTGACGCTGGGTCGTGATGCCACGCAGACCTATCGTTTCGCGCTCCCGATGCAGCAGGTCGCCGGGGCTCCAGACCTCGTTGCGCAGCTTCGCCGGATCGACGTCGCCGCCCTCCGCGCCCGTGTCGCCGCCGCCTGGCGCCAGCGTCTCCATCAAGTCGAGCTGTCCCTTCCCGACGCCGAAGTCGTCAACGCCTTCTACGCCTCTCTTGCCTACATCCTGATGGCGCGGCAGGGTTCGGAGCTGTACTCCGGCCCGCTGAGCGAGCGCGCCTTCTGGTTCCGCGACGCGGCCTACATCACCGCCGCGCTCGACGAAACAGGCTATGCATCGACCGTCCAGCCAATTCTTCGCCTGATGACCTCAACGCAGCTCCCTTCCGGCCGCTACCCGCCGATCGTCGAGGCCAATGGGCAGGCCCGTCAGCCGATGAAGACCGAGTGGGACAGCCAGGGCGAAGTGATCTACTCCCTGGTGGAGTATGCGCGCCAGACGCACGACCTTTCCTTCCTCCGCGGCGCCTATCCCGGCATCTGGCGCGCCGCCAAATTCCAGCAGGGGCAGCTCCAGGCGGCGCGGGTCCGCAGCCTACTCGGCACGCCGTTCTACGGGATCCTGCCGGCGGGCGAGAGCGCCGAAGACCTCTACAGCGCCGATTGGCATCATTACTGGGACGACTTCTGGGCCATGGCCGGCTTCCAAGAGGCGGCGGTCGCGGCCGGGCTCCTGGGCTATTCCAATGACGTCTCCTGGCTCACCGGCCAGGAAGACTCCCTGCGAAGGGCGGTGCTCAATGGCGTGGCCCGCGTGCGGACGCCGGATGGACACTCCTACATTCCCAATGGCCCTGAGGACAGCAACACGACGGCAATGGCACGCAGCGCCACGCCGTCGATCTGGCCCGTCGAGGTGCTTGACCCCACCAGTGAGCTAGTCGCCTACAGCTTTCAGACCTACTACCAACACACGGTCAAGCCCTACGACGGCGCCTATGCCCACTATAACTATCACTACTGGCCCTACGCCGGCATCAGCCTCGCCCACGCCTTCTACCGGCTGGCCATGGTCGACCAGGCCGACAGCATGCTGCAGTGGGTCCTTCGCCACCAGACAGCGCCCAACCTGTATGCCTGGGCTGAGGTGGTGGATCCCAAGACCTCCGCGTTCGCCCTGGGCGATATGCCCCACTCCTGGATGGGCGCCGAATTCGTCCTGCTGATCCGCGACATGCTCGTCCGCGAGCAGGGGGACCGCCTTGCCATCGGCCCTTTCCCGGCGACGTGGTTGCCTGCCGGCGGGACCATCGCCGTGCGGGGCTTCCCGACGGCGCTGGGCCAGCAGACGTACACGCTCACGCGCTCCGCCGATGGGCACACGCTGCACCTGACGCTCGACGGCGCCCCGCCTGCTGGCGGGTATCAGGTGACGCTGCCCGGCGCGCTGGCAGTCCAGAGCGTTGCCGTTAACGGCCGCCCCGCCCAGGCGGCGAGTGGCGCCGTCATTACCTTGCCCGCCGACGCCCGTCAGGCGACGCTCATGGTGTCGGTTCCGTGAGGGGTTTCTCCGTCCGGTCCGTGTGCTGCCGCACCAGTGCCAGCAGCTCCTCCACTTCAAATGGTTTGGTGAGCAACCCGTCGACGTGGAGCTGGTCCGCGTAACCGGCGGCGTTCGCGACCGCGGTAAACAGAATAATCGGCGCATGCGGGGGAGGAGACTGACGATAGGCAGTCACGAACGCGGCGTCGCCCGCGCTGGCTTCCGCGGTGGCGCTATCGAGGAATATGATCTTGGGCGGATGGCGCCCCACGACTTCGAGGGCGTCGTCGACGCTGGCGACGGTCATGATCGAGTATCCTTCTTCGGTGAACATGGCGGTCACCAGGTCTCTGATGGCTTCGTCGTCGTCGATCACCAGAACATCGACGGGGGGGCGCACGTCAGCCTCTCTCCTCAATCGGGACATCTTAATGGTCGCGACGTGATCCGTCACTCCATGGAAACGTACAGTTAACCGGGGCGGCATGCAATTGCGCGGCGACAGCAGCGAATCTCTGCTCCGAGATATCGCCGGCGACCTCACGGCGCGCCGAGGCGGGCTGCGCTCATCTGACTTGCCCGTACCGCTCGCCTAGGACACGAGCGCGCGCGTACGGAGCTGTGTCCTTACCACAGTGAGCACGTCGTCCAGGTCGAAGGGTTTTGACACGAAGGCGTCAACGTCCAGATGTCTCAACTGGGCATCTCCGACCGGAGCAGCTGACATGACGATGATCGCCGCGTGCGGGCCCGGCAGCTGTCGATACGCGCGCAGAAATGCCAGGCCGTCAAGCACCGGCATCTGGAGGTCAAGCAGGATGAGACCTGGCGCGGCTTGTTGGGCGAGCGCCAGTCCAGTGGCGCCTTCGGGAGCGGTGAGTACCGCGTAGCCTTCACTGGCCAGGAAGTCGCGCAGGAGCAACCTGATACTCCGGTGGTCTTCGATGATAAGTATCCGGGGCCGCATTCTCATCGCCCCTTTCCAGCTTGCCACGGAGTTGCGCATGTCCCCGTTTGACAAGCGCCATGGGTGGCTGGCCACGGCGCTACGCCGGGCCAGCCACCCGCTGCCTTCAGACGGTCCTCCGGCGGGTGCCGCCGGAGACGGCGCGGACGATGAGCAGCAGGATGACCGCGCCGACGAAGGAGACGACCAGGCTCCAGACGAAGCCGCCGCTGGCCCCGTTGGGGTTGCCCAGCAGGATCTGGACGATGAAGCCGCCGATCAGCGCCCCGATCAGGCCGATGACCATGTCGCCGATCACGCCGAAGCCGCCGCCGCCCACCACCAGGCCCGCCAGCCAGCCCGCGATGATGCCGATGATGATCCAGCCGACGAGTGCCGCTAACATGACGCTACGAATCCTCTCTCCGCTGCCGGTCTCGCCCACTCGGTTGGCGCGTGCCCAATACACGCGGCCGGCGAGCGGCCTGCCCGGCTGTCTCCCATGCGCTTAACCGCAAAGGTCGTGCCAGCCGGGGCCGGGGGGCCGGGGAGCAGAGGAGATCGGCGGCCGATCGGACGCATGGCCAATTGGAGCCATCCTGTCCCACTGCCTGCCGTGCTGCCCGGCGCCATCGCCCCTCTGCTCCCCGGCCCCCCGGCCCCGGCACCGCGTCGCTTGCGCGCACACGCGTCATCGCGTAGCATGCGGGCTGACGGTGCATGCTGGCGTGGTGAGCGACAGGATTGGTTACAGGTATGGCAGAAGCAGCGTCGAGGCGGCGCGATGCCAGCCACGATGGCGGCCAGCCACCGAGCCTTCCGAGTCAATGGGCGGATCAGGATGCCGACCTTCGCAGCCAGGTGCGCCTCCTATCTCAGGTTGGCGCTCCTTATCAGGCTGAGATTCCGCACCGTTGTGGTGGGCGCTGGCGCTATCGTTTGACGGACTCTCCGACCTATCCGCTGTTTCGTTGCTTGCACTGCGGCGACGTGAGCGTGGAGGATCCTCCGTCCGCGCGAAAGTCCTGATCACTCCTTAGCGATGGCGATCGGCCGGACCTCCTGTGTCTGTGTCCTCCGCCTCTTCGCGGCTTTCTCGGCCACGACCTCGTCGCGCAAAACGGTGAGGCCGTCGCGAGCGTCGGCGACGGCGTCCCCGATGGCGCTCGCCGCGGTGGACGCTATGGCCCTGCCTGCGCCGCCGGTCACTTTTCCGATACCGAACGCTCCGTGGAACGCGGGGGCTAGACTGCTGCCCACTGCGCGCGCCGCCTTCATGCCCACCCCGGCTCCCAGGCTAAAGCCGATAACTGCCAACAGACCTTCCATTTTGGTCCTCCTTGTCCCGCTGGCTACGCTGCGCTCGCGTCGTCCGCCGGATCCTGTCGCGACCGGCGCACTGGTCGCAGCGCATGCAGGCCGGCCACGATGGCCGAGCCATTATTCAGCAGGGTTGCCGCGATCGGCGAGAGCAGCCCGGCGGCGGCGAGGCCGAGGGCGAGCGCGTTTGGTACGGCGACGATGCCGATGCTCTGCCGTATCGTGCGCAGACCGTCACGACAAAGTTGGATGGCTTCTGGGAGGGCCGCGATGCCGCGCTCCATCAAGACGATGTCCGCCGTCTCCCTGGCCACATCCGCGGCATCCCGTAAGGACACGGACACGTCGGCGTAGGCCAGCGCCGGTGAGTCGTTGATGCCGTCGCCCACGAAGGCGACGCGGTAGCCTCGGCGGCGCAAGTCGCGCACGATCGCCGCCTTTTGCTCGGGGAAGCTCTCGGCGACCACCGCATCGATGCCGACTTGTCGGGCAACGTAGTCGCCGGCGCAGCGGCTATCGCCCGTGAGGAGCATGGTGTGGCGGACCCCGGCGCGGCGCAATGCTTCCAGAACCCGCGGCGCTTCCGGGCGGATCGGATCTTCGCAAATAATGGCCCCGCCCAGCTTGCCGTCGACCGCAACGTAGATGATCGTCGCCGCCGGCTTCGCCTCCAGTGCTCGGCTTTCAACGACGATCCCCTGCTCGCGCAGGAATCGGGCGCTGCCCACGGCGATAGCGCGCCCGTCGATCACGGCGCTCACGCCGAGGCCGAGATGATAGCGCCAGTGTTGCTGATCGAGGGTGTCGAGGTCCTGGCGCGCGGCCTCGGCGCGGATCGCCGAGGCCGCGGGATGCGTCAGCCCGCGTTCGGCGCTGGCCGCCCAGCA
>CALBSQ010000288.1 GCA_937967325.1 uncultured Chloroflexota bacterium | reverse complement strand
ACAACATCCGCCGCTCGCCAGTGGAAAAAGCGGCGTGATCACACGGGATTGGTATAAGAAGCAGGTCAGCGTGCGGTTGGAGATAGATACTTACATAAAGCTACGAGAGGCGATTCGGATTGGCCTCATCGCCAACCAAGACCAGGCTGTCAATAAATGGCTCCGCGATGCGCTTGACAACTTGCTTGCCGTGCGTAGTCCGTCTGACGTGCCTAAGCCGGTGTCCGATGAGGAGACCTCAGCTTAGCGGCACGTGGTGCAATCGATATAGGATGAGGAATTCACGATGCCATGGGAAGACAGGGAGGTGTCATGGTCCATCAGGGATGTTGGCGCATTGCTCCTAGACTCAATCGCCAGGGGACTATATTCGAAGCTTGAAGTGTTCCGAGAGTACGTCCAGAATGCCGTGGACTCCTACGCCGATTTTCAATCTCTCACTGGGCTCACCGCAGATAACACCGTACAGGTGTGGATTGATGCAGACAACACGACACTCCATATAAGAGATGGCGGTGTCGGGATGGACTGGTCGGATGTGAACACCGCGAAGTCGATTGCGGTTTCCCCGAAGCTGCTGCGTGCTAATGACTTCGTGGGATTTAGGGGCCTCGGCATTTGGTCTGGTCTCTCGGCCTGTGAACAACTTGTCATGACTACGACGAAAGTCGGCAATCCGTGCCGATTTCGACTCACCATTGACTGTAAGGACATCGTTGAGCACCTGGAAGACCCAGTATCCATCGACGAGCTCCTAATGGGCCGATTCAGAATCGAACAGAGTGACTACGACCAGAACGATCACTTTACCCATGTGAAGCTTGTGAACGTCCATAAGAATTCGTACGGCGATCTTCTAAATAAGAGTGCGATAATTCGCTTTTCTGAACAGTATCTACCCGTACCTTTTGATCCAGCCTGGGACTTCACCGAGACGCTGGTGCCCTATCTGAAACCTTACCCATGGACGACCACGTATCCATTGACCATTAACGGGGAGCCGGTTTACCGCAGATTTCCGTCGAAGGTCGACATCAAGAAGCCAGAGATTCAGCCCATTGTCGATCGGCATGGTAGGCAGGTGGCTGTCGGCTGGTGGTGCGAGACCAATAGGAGGGGCACTACCAAGAGACTTGACTCCAACCCGAAGGAGGGACTGACTCCAAACTTTACTGTTCGAGTAAAGAACTTTGCCATCGGTCAAAGGGGCCTATATTCGGACCAAGACGTGCCTGACAAGGACAATCTGGACTGGTTCGTTGGTGAGATATACGTGACCGATACGAATATTCGGCCGGACACGAAGCGGACTCACTTTCAGCCGAGCCCTCGATATGACGATGTAGTGTGCGCCCTAAGGCAGTTTTACACTTCCGTTGCGCTTCGGGCTAGGGCGTGGTCGGCTCAGGTGACCACAGAGGATGCCTGCGACCGTGTAGAGGAACTGGAGGCAGAGATCAACGGCATTCTCACCGAGACGACTGAAAATAGCGAGGAGAAGCAGGCGCGGCTAGCTGATCCACTCGGCCGCCTTGAGACAGCATATCAGAAGCTTGTCGACGCACGCAAGGAGGCCAACAAGGTAGACCTGCCGGACGACACCGCGGCGCGGACGTTGATCCTGCGAAACTACCTGCGCAGGCCCGATACCAAGGGGCGGTTGGAGACTGCGATCGGCAAGGTTACCGCCCTCAAGGGCCGTGTTCAACAAGCCTTGCCGGATGGAGGAACCCACCAACCCACAAACGCTGTCGAGACAGGAGTAAGGAGACGGCGGAGTAGAGCGCGGACGAGTACGTTAGCCTTGGAGCAGATTCCACCGAGTATAGCACTCGGTACCCACGCGATTGTGGGCGAGTTGCCGGGGGAGCAGAAGACAATTGAGAGCAACGAGACTGGCGAGCAGACCGTTGAACTAAGCGTAGCGGTGTCCGCGTTCCGCGCTGCCGCGGCGGGTGTTCTTGGTGAAGAGGCGGAGAGCTTTCGCCGGATTATGGATCGCCTTACCACAGAGCTTCGGCGGCGAGGTGTCAATGTCTAAGCGACTTATGATGACCAGAACATTTTCGTCGTCCGCTGCAAAAGACTATATCCGTCACAGGATCGACCGTAGTATTATTGCGCATTTTCATCAGCAATACTTTGATAGCATGCCACTAGCCTATCTTGGGCTTCCTGGTCAAGACTTGCTGGATATCTTGAGCTGGCGGGAGTTCCTTGGCCGTTGCTCGGCGGTTGAGAATGCTGCTGACACCGAAGATCTGGAGCTCAATATCCTCAGGAACCATCTTGAGAACATGGTTCATCTTATTCGAGCAGATATCGACCATCTATTGTCATCCGAGGAGACACGGAGGCAATTGCGCTGGCCGTATCAGGTAGTCAACCTGGACTACTGCGGCGGGTTGGTCCATGCTACGGGCGGTCACGTGTCGCGGCGATTGAACGCGCTCAACGGCCTCTTTTCTTCTCAGAGCGCTTTCAGAAATAGACTTGTGTGGAGTACAGTGGAGGGGGATCGAGCGAAGCGAGGTTGGCGTGATGGCGGAGGCGGAGCCGCGGCGGCGGTACCCGAGCGACCTGACGGAGCGGGAGTGGGCGGAGTTGGCGCCGCTGGTGTCGGAGCAGAGGCCCGGCCCGGGGCGACCACGGACCGTGGACCTGCGCGAGGTGGTCCACGGCCTGCGCTACGTGCTGCGCACCGGCTGTGGCTGGGACTATGTGCCGCACGACCTGCCCCATCGCAGCACGGTCCGCTACTACTTCGACCGCTGGACGCGCGATGGCACGCTGGAGGAGGTCAACCGCCGGCTGCGCGAGCGGGTGCGGGTCCAGGCGGGCCGCGATCCACAGCCGAGCGCGGCCGTCATGGACAGCCAGAGCGTCAAGACGACGGAGGTCGGGGGCGAGCGGGGCTACGACGGGGGGAAAAAAGGTCACCGGACGCAAGCGGCATATCCTGGTGGACACGCTGGGCTTGCTCCTGCGGGTGGTGGTGCACGCGGCGGATATCCAGGACCGTGACGGCGCCTGGCGGCTCCTGGTCGGCGTGGGCCGGCTCTTCCCCCGGCTGGCCAAGGTCTGGGTGGACGGCGGCTATGCCGGCGAGTTGCTGCACCGCGCCCAGCACCTGCTGGGCCTCGTCCTCGAGGTCGTCAAGCGGCCGGACGACCAGCACGGCTTCGTCCTCCTGCCGCGCCGCTGGGTGGTGGAGCGCAGCTTCGCCTGGTACGGTCGGAATCGCCGGCTCAGCAAGGACTACGAGATCGACCCCATGTACAGCGAATCGATGGTCTACCTCGCTTCCATCCAACTTATGCTCCGTCGCCTCGCACATGCCCCACCAACAGCATCGCTCACTACCTGATTTCTGAAAGCGCTCTCAGTCTGGCGATAGCTTCGTGCTCTTCATCACAGTTCAACTTCGAGATAGAGACTACGGAGAGTTTGACAAGTTTGTGATGCAGCAAGAGGATGACCTTGCCGGTCTGGATCTGATCGGTGTCAGTGAATGTTTTCGCGCACATCGCTCGCTCGGAAACGCCGGCCTATTGAAGATTTATGTCCCATTGGTCTTGGCCAGCATCGCGCGCCACCACACGTTAGTCTTCAATTCCCCCTTTCTATATCAAGGAACGAAGCAGATGATGCATTTTGCTATGCAGTGTGTCAGATACAATGACATGGCCGCTGGCCGAATGCCGTCGATACATCAGCGTGTTGATTTGATAAACCTTCCACTGGAGTGCCTTCATGATGAGGTCGACCTCAAGCGTTTCGACCTACCGAAGATTAGTGTGACGTGAGACCGCCGTTAGGTACCTTCCGTTTTGTCGGGCGAATTGTACAATGAGTGAGAAATCGGCGATTGAGTGGACGGATGCTACGTGGAATCCTGTCACCGGTTGTACGCAGGTCAGCCCGGGCTGTGATCACTGTTACGCCCTAACCTTCGCGGAGAGATTCAGGGGAGTACCCGGTCATCCCTATGAGCAGGGGTTCGACCTGAAGCTTTGGCCCGAGCGGCTTGCGTTGCCGTTGCGATGGCGCCAGCCGCGGCGGATCTTCGTTAACTCGATGTCGGACCTCTTCCACAAGGATATACCTGACGACTACGTCCGCCGTGTGTTCGACGTGATGGTGCAGGCAGATTGGCACGTCTTCCAGGTGTTGACTAAGCGGAGCGGGAGGATAGCACGGTTAGGGCAGACGCTGCCGTGGCGACCACATATTTGGGCCGGCGTCTCAGTGGAGACGAATCGATACGTTTGGCGGGCGAACCACTTGAGAAAGGTGCCAACTGAGGTAAGGTTCATCAGTGCTGAGCCGCTGATCGGTCCACTCGATCGGCTGGACCTTACCAACATCGACTGGCTGATCACGGGTGGCGAAAGTGGCGCCGGCTTCCGCCCGTGCGATCCGGATTGGGTCCGATCCCTTCGAGATCGGAGCAAGGAGGCTGGTGTGGCATTTTTCCACAAACAGTGGGGTGGTCGCACGCCGAAGGCAGGGGGACGGCTGCTCGATGGGCGCTCGTGGGATGAGATGCCTGCGTCGCTAACAGCTTCCACCCTCTCGCTGCTACAGTTCGGGTAGCCGTGGCTCCAGGCGCGGCTGCACAGAAAGGCCTGACGATGTGGGGACGCGAGGCAGGCGAAGGCTACGAGGCATGGGACCCCCTTCGGTTTTCTCACCGCCGATGTGTCCATGTGGCATAATTTAGGTTTGCGTGAGTTGCATGGACGATCCATACCGGCGGGATATTTGCCAGACACGTCGGCGGTGGGCACAATAGCACCGGCGACGGCCGGTGCCAGGTATCTGAGGGGTATTACTTTATGCCAGACCTTGTAATCCCGGAGGCATATCGCCCTGCCCTGCAGAGATTTGCTGACCTCGGAGCAGGACCAATGTCCCGACTAGCCAGGGAACTTCAAAGCGAGCCCCTCGACGTGAGACTTCCGAGTTTAGCGACGGCATTAGCTGCTTTGATGCCAGAGGTATCCTCCGATGATCTTAAGGTCATCCTCGATGCGCTCCTGGTACTCAACGGAGTGCGCGCATTTGTTTCTCTCGGTGTCCCCGAATTCGCTACGGCGGTGTGCGATGCTAGGGAATTGAAAGTACCATCCGAGGATAGGGAAGTATTCATCGATAGCCTGACAAGGATTCTCGGCGCTGAATATGTGAACGTGACCTCAAAAGCGATGAACGTACTTACCGAGTATGAACGGACGCTTCATGATGCTCGGGTGATGACTGATATTCGTCCTGTCTTTGGAGAAGACGCGGCTCGGGGACCTGTCGCGGCGACAATTGCGCACACCTTGCGGCTTACGTATCACGAACGACAGCGGCTACAGGACTTCTATATCGGTCTCGATACCGGTGATGTTAAGACCCTGCTAGAGGTTCTCAAACGCGCTGAGATCAAGGCTGCCAGCTTAAGGTCATTTCTTTCCACTACGTCGCTGCCGCACATAGAAACGGAGACCGAGTAGAGATGGCTAGTCTGGCTGTTCAAGCGTTCTTAGATCATAACCCAGGGCTCTCGTCGCGAGCTGACGGCAAGCCGGTTGGTGCGCTCGTCAAAGAGTCGATCTATGATATGGATGATCCCCAGCGCGTTGCTGAGCACCTGGAGTGTCGGCATATCTTCCCAATTCGGTCATGGCTCCCACGAACAGGAACTCACGATTATTTTCGCGCTGTGGCGCTGCTCTACTTGATGGGGCGTCCTCATATGCTTTCAAGGACGGGGCGGCTGCGGGTTGGCGGTTCAGTATTCGATCTTATGTTGCTGAAGTCAGTGACGGGGGTGAGAGTTCGATTTGTTGAAGGGGCAGGCTCATCCTCCACCGTTTCCGCTTCGATCGCTTACGAGGGGGATTCTGAGCCCGTTGCATTCAAGAAGTTGAAACTCAACCGGGACGAGTCGGCAATCTTTCGAAGCTGGTTTGAGCATGCGACGCCTCATCCGGCAGAGCCGGGATCAACGCTACCCCAAGGCGACGGAGAGAGTATCTTTGACCGTGGATAGCGCTGGTGCAGCAGCTCCCCGCCGACGTTGCTGCCTGCTCCGATGGTAGCGGATTTCGATGCCGAGGACGTTGCTGCGTGTCCCCCTTGAGGACCGACACTTCAACCTGCGTGATATCCAGAAATTCAACTGCGGTGATCAGCGGTGGGCGCGGAAGGCGGCGGCATGGATCAGGCGTCCTCGGTCCATTCAGCGTGCCAGAGACCTGGGCACCCAAATCTGGCTGTACACAACATCGGAGAGCGAAATAGCAGGGTTCGGTTCGCTGGGCCCATGGCATGTGCAAGAGTCACCTCCTGACGCCAGCATTATTCCAATGCTTGCTGTCAGGAGTCAGTTTCATGGTGAGCCGGCGGATCAACCTCAGAATCACTACTCAGACCAGATAGTCCGAGATCTTGTCGCTGAGGCAGCGCGACAAATGGAGCGGTTGCCAGTGATTGGCCTTTACGTCGATCCTGAGAATCAAGGGGCCATACGGCTCTACAAACGCCATAGCTTCGCGACGGAGCCAGGTCTCACGTCCAAGGATGATGACGGAGTTATCCATTTCGCGATGCTGCGCAGGCTGATCTAATGAAGGCCATGCTCCTTGCAGGCTGTGGATTGGGACTACCGCAGTTGTAGTGTGCCGAACGACATCACCTTGCACAGGGGACGCGGTTATACATCACTCACATGTCCTGTCTCGCTGACGATCGTCTGAGGCAGCCCTTGAAGTGCGGCCTCTACTCGGCAAGCGTCCGTGAGCACCCGGCGAGGCGGGAGCGGCGGGATCAACCGGCCGCGTTCCATCGAATTGGCGCGTCCGTCTGATCATTCATGCGGACCCGCCAGATCGGGGGGATGAGTCCTTCGGCTGGCTCCCGAAGGAGCACTGGCACGACTGACGGCGGCGATGTCGCGGCTGCAAGTGCGGCCACTGCACTCGATGGCGCGCCGACCTGTTCCAGCACGTATCCCAGGCGCTGCCGGGTCGTCGTGCGGGGCCAGCGCAGCGCATAGCTGACCAGCCGGTTGACGTCGACGCGTCCGAGCGCGTCACGGACCGCCGTGAGCGCGCTGCGCGATCCTCCCAGCAGGCGTGGCTGGTCGACCAGATCCAGGAGCGTTCGCTCTGGACCGCTCGCCATCACAGCCACCCCGTTGACGGCAAGCCGATCTATACCGACAGTAATCGCATCTGCCCAGCCGAGCGTGTGGAACACGATTTGGGCGTGTCCGATATCCTTCGTGGGGCGCTGACTCGGGACGAAGACGTCGACTACCGAGTAATACTGCTGTGTCGTTAGTCGGTGTAGTGTTAGCGCGACCGCCCCTCCCATGTAATATGGCCGGCCCGCCAGAATCTGGGCCACTGTGACGACCTCCGGAGCGCTCCACGGCATACCGGCTGCGCGCAGCGGACGCACCGCGTAGATACCCCGCCCGATCCGATCGAGCGTGCCTTTGCGAGCCAATCGGGAAAGCACTTTCGCCGCGTTGGCCTCGCCGACGAGCGCTGCCGCGTCACTGGTGGTTACTCGCGAGATGCCCGTGCGCTCCCACTGCGCGAGCAGACCAACCTCGCGTGTGGAAAGGCTCGGGGCAACATTATCCATACGAGCAACATACCATATTCTGGCATATTCGTTGTACAGATTATACGGTCTACTCGGTTAGGCGCCTCTTCGTGTCGCGCGTAAGCCCGGTTCGCTGGCATGATCCGCTCCCAAGGTTCGAGCAGGGAGGGCTTTCGCCCGGCCAGCGCAGCACGACCACCTCCTCCCGCAGCTGTTCCCTCGTCGCCGTCGCTCGCCGCGTGCGGAAGAGGTCGATGCGCACCAGCTCGTAACCGAGTGACTGTGCGATGTCGGCCAGCAACTGGCCGGTGCGGATCATGACGCGCAGGTACGACGCCTGGTCGCCGACGACGTAGGCCAGCATGGCGCCGGGGCGGAGGGCGACACGCAGGTCGGCCAGGTGGCGGGCCATGCCGCCGAAGTACAGCTTCGTAACCCTGGCGTACATCCGCTCGAAGCCGGATGTCTTGCCCAGCTCCAGCCGCCGCGCCTCGATCGCGTCGGCGATCCGGCCAATCTCCGGATGTTGGGCAACCCAGGCATCGTCGTCGTCACCTTTGTAGACGCCCCGCGTATTGGAGCGCACCAGGCTCCGCTTGAGCGCGCGCAATTGCTCCTTGTCCCGAATGAATCCCAGCAGCACCGACTCCAGCCGCGTCGTCCGGGTGTAATCCTTCTCGTTTGGGTACGGGGGCGAGGTGATGACCCCGTCGATGGAACCCGGTTCCAGCACGCGAAGGAGCTCGCGGGCATCGGCACGATGGACGGTGGCCGCAGGCGGCGTCAGACCCTGGAGCCGCCGGAGGTCCTCGGCGATGGACTTCACCCCTTCCAACCAGGGACCCAGCACGGGGGCGTCGCGCTTGGCCGGACCGACCCCTACCTCCGGCCCGAACTGCAGGTTGCTGCTCGCCTGGACCAAGGATTTGGCCAGCGCGAGCGCCTCGTGGCGCGAGAAGCGCTGGTCGTCGTCTTGGCGAAGACAATCCAACAGCACCAGCGCCTTATGCAGCGGTAGCGGGCTGATCGATCCCTCGAGCAACAGCGCCAGCTGCTCCGGGGGCAGTGTTCGCAGTGTCGCGTACCCGTCCGCCTCGACGGTGGCGAATGACTCGTCCTGGATGCCATCGCGGTCGAGGATGGCCTGGGCGGCGACGGCGACTCGCCGGGCGTGCTCGATCAGGCCGTCGGGGCATGGACTCCAGTCCGTCTTCACCTGGCTGGCGAAGTGCGCCATCGGGTTGGCCTCGATGCCGATGCCGGCCCGGCCGAGGCGCTTGCACTCGACCAGCGTCGTGCCCGTGCCGCAGAAAGGGTCGAGCACTCGTGCGCCCGGCGGCAGAGCAAAGGCGGCTACGTAGTGCCTGACCAGATGCGGTGGGAAGGACAACACGAAGCGGTACCACTCGTGGACCGCGCGGTCCTCGGGGTACAACCGATTCGAGTCTTCGTTGGCGCCGCGGCGGCTCGCCGTTCGGTAGGTCATCCGCTCCACCTCTCCCCCGAGAGCGTAGCCGACGGTCGGGGCACAGCCAATCGAGGGGTGACCGGCGGTGAAGTCCGCAAGAGGTGAATAATCATCTCCTACCTCCAACGACACTGTAGCCGGGACCGAGGAGATCGCCCTCACGCGCTTCGGCATCATGCGCGCGGATGAGGTCGCTCGCGTTGGCTACCTGGGAATGCTGCAAGGTCGCCCAGTGGTGGCGCCCGGCTTGCAGAACCGTCTTACGGCGCTCCTGGTGCGCCTGTCGCCCCACCGCCTTGTCCTGCGCGTCGTCCGTCGCCTGCACGCGCCGGCCTAACGGTGCGCACCTCCTTACGAAATAGGGTGCGCGCCCGCAGCTACACCGGGCCGCGGATGCGCTCTATCCCCTGCCGGAGCGCCTGGGCATAGATCCAGAGGTCGCCCCAGTAGGCGATGCACCGGAAGCCTTTCGCCAGCAGCGCCTGCCCCTCGTCCGGGCTGGCTACCATGAAGCCGGTTGTCTTGCCGTGATGCTCGGAGGCGGCGAGCACCTGGTCCACCGCCCGCAGATACTCAGGGTGGCTGAACTGTCCGGGAATGCCCAGCGAGTTGGTCAGATCGAAGTGGCCGATCCACAACACGTCGATGCCTTCCACCGCCGCGATTGCCTCGACCTGCTCAACCCCGGCTGCCGTTTCGATCTGGGCGATCAGCAACTGCTCCTCGTTGGCGCTGCGCATCGTCTCCATGATGTCGCCGCCTCGATAGTCGTCGTGCGCCACGCCGAAGGCCGCGCCGCGCCGACCCTCCGGCGGGTACTTGGCCGACTGCACGATCAGCCGCGCCTGCGCCTCGCTCTCGACCATCGGTACCATCAAGCCCATCGCCCCCACGTCCAGCGGGCGCGCCAGTAGGTGGTATTGGGTGGCAGGTACGCGCACCAGCGGCGCCAGGTCGGCCGCGCCCGTGGTGGCCATGAGCATCCGCACCGTCTCCCCGCTCCAGCCGGTGTGCTCCATATCGAAGATCACAAAGTCGGCGCCGGCCGTAGCGACGATCCGCGCGATCCCCGGCGTGTTGAACTCGAACACCATCGTCCCGATGGCCACGCCGCCCTCGCGCAGCCGCCGCTTCGCTCGATTCGCTCGCATGGCGCATCTCCTTGGATCATGAGCATAGAGTTTGGCGCCGAAGCCCGCTAGGTCGCCCTCTCAGCGAGTGAGATCGCCCCCAGCCAGCTTTAGCTGGGTTGGTCCTGTTAGCCCGACGGTTGAGCGTCTGGCGCCCCGGCCGACGCGATGTCCCCGGCGTTCGCCAGCCGCGCGCGCACCCGTGGATGATCCAGCGCCGCCCGATTGACCAGATTCGCCGGCACTCGGCCCGCCGCCACGTCGAGGATGCTCCGGCAGGCGCTCCGCCCGTTTCCCAAGAAACACTCGTCGGTCCAGGCGATCCCGTGCGGACTCAGGATGACGTTGTTCAGCGTCAGCAACGGATCGTTCGGATCGACCGGCTCCGTCTCGAAGACATCCAGCCCTGCCCCCTTGATGCGACGCTGCGCGAGCGCCTCCGTAAGCGCCGTCTGATCGACGATGGGGCCACGGGCAACGTTGACCAGGAAAGCATCCGGCTTCATCAGCGCCAGCCGGCGCGCGTCGATCAGGTGATGCGTCTCCGGCGTCAGCGCGCAGCAGATCACCACGAAGTCCGACGCCCCGAGCAGCGCGTCCAGCTCCACCAGCTCCGCCCCGGCGGCGACGGCCGCCTCCGGCGCGGCGTACGGATCGAAGGCCAGGAGGCGCATGCCGAACGGCCGTGCCAGCGTACAGAGCTCGCGGCCGATGTTGCCCAGCCCGATCAGGCCGAGCGCCCGCCCGGTGACGCCCATCCCCATGTAGTCCAGTTTGTCGGCCCAGCGCCCGGCCCGCGTGAGTCGATCCTTGATGAGCAGCCGGTGCGCCAACGCCAGCACATAGGTCAGCGCCGCCACCGCGACCGGACGCCGCACCCCGTCCGGCGTGATGGTGAGCAGCACGCCATTGCGGGTGCAGGCGTCGACATCGACGGCATCGTAGCCTACACCGAAGCGGGCAACGAGGATGAGGCGCTCCGAGCCTGTCAGGCTCGCCGCCGTGATGCGCGGCGCCAGCACCAATAGGGCATCGTAGTCGCGCACCTGCTCGGCGCTAAGCTCCGCGCTGCTCTCCGCGAGAAACTCCCGGTGAAGGTTGGGCGCGCCATCCAGCAAGCCAAGCCCGATATCACCGTAACCAAACGTGCCATCCGACCGCAGGAAGTCGCGGGTTACCCCGACGCGAAAGGTTGCACCCATACCTGTCCCCAACGAGCTGACCGGTCGAGGCTATCTGCCGTCCGCCACTCAGCCCCTAAGTCTATGCTATGTCGCTGAGGCTAGCGAGGGTGCATGGCCGGCCTGGTTCACCAGGCTTCGTCCTGGTAGCCCGCTGCTTTGGCGGTTTGCGGACTGGCGCTTGTCGACGGCGGAACCTTTCCAGGGTACCCGCGCATATCAATAGGTGAGAAGCGCTTCTCAGCGGTCGCTCCGGGAAAGTGCAACGGTGGGGATGTGCCATGGAGGACGAGCTCATCCAGCGCGCGCAAGCGGGCGATCACGCCGCCTTTCGCGTCCTGGTCGACCGTTACGCCGTGTTGACTAGCCGAACGGCCCGCGTGCTGCTCGCCGACCGCGCGGCCGCGGAAGACGCCGTCCAGGACGCCTGGCTGGACGCCTGGCGTAACCTGCACCGGTTCCAGGCGGGACGTCCCTTACGCCCCTGGCTACTCACGCTGGTTAGCAATCGCTGCCGCATGGCGGCGCGGCGGCGATTGCCGCCCAGCGTGACGCTGGATGGCGCCGCCGAGGACCAACTGGTCGATCCAGCCGATGTAGCCGGCGAGGTGGTGAGCGCGTCGCTGGACGTGGAGCTGGCGACGGCGCTGTCGAAGCTGCCGTCAGAACAGCAGCGCGTGGTCGAGCTGCGTTTTTTTGCCGACCTGGAGCTCGCGGAGATCGCCACGGTGACCGGCGCCCAGCTCGGCACGGTCAAGTCCAGGCTGCACCGAGCGCTCGCAAACCTACAGGCCCGTCTCCTCCAGGACCAGACGCCTGCCCTGGCAACCCTGCAGAGGGAGGAATCAGCATGGCAACACTAAACGAGCAAGGGCGGACCGATCCGTCAGTGCCGGTCACCCCCGAGCTCGAGCAGCGACTTCACGATCACTTCCGTGTGGCACACAATCCTGAGGCTGCTCCTGATCTCCTCTGGCAGCGGCTGGCCCCTCAGCTCGGAGGGAGCCCGTCGCCGACACTAGGACAGCGCGGCCAGCATGGCGTCCGTCTCCTGTTCCGCGGCCTTGCCGGCACGCCGAGCCGGCGGCGAATCCTGGGTATGTCCGCGGCCGCCGTGCTCGCGCTGGCCATCGGCGGGGCCACCTTCCCCCTCTGGGATCGGCCGGCGCCGGCCGGCGCGGAAGCGCAAGCCATCGTCGCCAAGGCGGAGTCGGTAAGCACTGCCCCACTGGTCCCCAGCTACCACCTGCGCGCTGTGACAAGCCAAGGGAAGCAGTCCGAGAGTGTCGAAGAGTGGCGTGTCGGCAAGGGCCGCTGGCGAACCGAAACCACGCTGCGGGATCCCAGCGGCGCGCTGCTCTCGCTGGTGGGGACCGCCCAGAATGGCGTACGCCAGTGGGCCTTCTCGACGGTGAAAGGACAGACGCACGTTGCCGTCTGGGACCTCAGCGCCGAGCTCCCCGGCAATGACGGCAGCTCGTCCGCAAGCGCGGGCGCCGAGAAGAGCCCGGACGCCAACCAGCTGCAGCTTGCCAATCAGCAGAAACGCCAGGCCGAGGCTGCGATGCTCGCCAAGCAGCAAGCCGGGGCAACAGCTTCCAGCAGTGTCTCCTCGGCTGTGGCTT
This sequence comes from uncultured Chloroflexota bacterium, assembly GCA_937967325.1. Taxonomy (GTDB): domain Bacteria; phylum Chloroflexota; class UBA4733; order UBA4733; family UBA4733; genus UBA4733. The sequence continues at coordinate 74,752 of CALBSQ010000288.1, read as the reverse complement.
CCAAGCAGGCCCTGATGGACGACGCCAAGAAGCGCCTCGCCGCCGCCGGGGCCTCAGTCCAGCAAGACGCGTCGGCGTCCAGCGTCGGCGCATTGGGAGCCATGAGTCCTCAGGATCGCCGCCTCGCCGACGAGAAGCAGCGCCTCGCCGCCGCCGGCAGCGCCCGGCAAGATGCGGCGACATCGGAGTCCGCCACCCCGGCAGGAATGAGCCCCCAGGATCAACAGCTCCTTGATCAGAAGAAGCGCCTCGCGGCCGCGGGGAGCGCAAGTAGCGCCGGCAGCACTGCCTCCCAGCCCTTCGCCTTCGGCCCGGATAGTCTGGTCGGGTTCATGAAGGCGGTGAGCATGAAGCTCTGCGGCACGCCTCAGCAGCAAGGCTCCGAAACGATCGCCGGCCGTGATGCCTACAAGATCGTGATCGTGCCCGATGCCAACGGCTGCCCCGATGGCCGCGGCGCGCCGCCGGTCGGGCGGACGATCTTCTGGCTGGACAAACAGACCTATATGCAGCTGAAATGGGAGCAGTACGCGCCGGAGGGGACGCTGCAAGCTCGCTATGAGGTGACGAGCCTGCAATATGATGTGCCGATCCCCGACAGCACCTTCACCTACACGCCGCCGCCAGGAGCGACCGTGCTGACGGTCACTCCACAGACCGGCAAGCAGGATATCGCTGCCTTCCTCAACCTGGGGACAGGGACGGACGGGATGGGGAAGCCGTAGAGGAGCTTCGATGAGTAATCCAACCCCGACAACTGCTTCGCTTCCGCACGCGTTGCCGCCGCTGACTGCGCGGGCATCGCCGAGCTGGGTTGCCATGCTCGGCCAGAGCCTGCGCTCGGCCCTCATGGCGCTGCGGGCCTACAAGCTGCGCTCCGTTCTGACCATCCTGGGTGTCGTCGTGGGCGTCGCGGCGCTGCTGCTCGTCCTCCACTTGAGTCAGGTCACCCAGGAGTACATCGACTACCAGTGGGCGCACACGGGGGCCAACCTGGTGACGGTCGGTTTCCAACCGCCGCCGGGCATGTCCAAAGGCGAGGCGATCTCCCACTCCACGCTCACCCCCCAGGATGTCCAGGCGCTGCAGCGCCTGCCCCACGTGGTCGCGGCCAGCCCCCTGGGCTACGACGGCCTGCCGGTTATCGCCGGCCCCATCACCTCCAAGGGCTGGCCGATCGAGGCAGGCGCGGCATCGCTCCAGTCGTTGCAGGATCTGACCATGCAGAGCGGCTCCTTCTTCACCGACCAGGACGAGGCTTCCGGCAGCGCGGTGGCGGCGATCGGTCCGGAAGTCGCCACGCACTTCTTCCCCGGTGTCGATCCGGTGGGCAAGGACCTACGCATCGGCGCGGTCACCTTCAGAGTGGTGGGCGTGGTCTCCCAAGCCGGCGGCTTACCCGGCGACAACTATGTGGACCAGACCTACATTCCCTACTCCACCTACCAGCAGCGACTCTCTGGGCACGACCCCATCGAGATCCTGCTCCAGGCCGACCAGGCCGCCAACGTCCAGGCGGTGATGCACAGCGTCAGTCAGACCCTCGCCCAACAACACCGCATTGGCGCCGGCCAGCCGGCCGACTTCGCGGTGTACTTCAACAACGCCAGCGCCGATCCTCAGGTGCACGCGCTGCACACCGTTCGCCTCGTGCTCGGCATCGTCGCCCTCATCGCCCTCATCGTCGGCGGGTTCGGCATCGCCGTCACCATGCTCTTCGCCGTGCAGCAGCGAACGCGGGAGATCGGTATCCGCCTGGCGGTGGGCGCCCAGCCCAGCGACGTCGGCCGCCAGTTCCTGGCGGAGGCGGCTACGCTCTCACTGCTCGGCGGTGTCGTCGGCATCCTTGTCGGCCTCGTCGGCGCCTACGGCTTTTACCGCGCCTTCCGCGAGGCGCTTCTTGGCCACTGGTTTCGCCAGGCCGTTCAGGATCACCCCTTACCCTCACCACTCGCCATCCTCGCCGCCCTCGCCGTCTGCGTCCTCATCGGCGTCGCCTTCGGCTACCTCCCCGCCCGCCGCGCCTCCCGCCTCGACCCGATCCGGCCGTTGCGGGCGACGTAACGGTGTTGCGGCGGATGCCGACGTTGCCACTACCGGCTCCGGCGTGGCAGCGCGGGCCCGCCGTCGATACAGGCGCGTTGGTGGGGCAAGACACGTGATGCTGGCGCTATACGGGCTGAAGGGCCAGGCCGCCGGACCATGGCCACCGCGCTCCCGCGACGCAATCACCCCCGGTAGCGCCCTTCAGGGCGCTTTGTGATTGTAGACCGACGATTCATCGTCGGGTGAACCGCGGCGGAATCGGGATAATGCCAATCCCTTCGGATCGTGACGTGATTATTGGGCGCATCCCCCCTGGCGGCGCTGGCCATTTACTTGCGCGATCCGGGCGGATTGGGATCAACAGCGCTCAGGCCACGCTCGTATACACGCTCTGCCCCGGACCGTAGTAGGCGTCGTAGACATGCTCGTACACGGCTGCGCATGCTTGCTCGTAGAGCTCGGCGGTATAGGCAGCCGGCAGACTCCGGTCGAGGACGTCGCGGATCGTGGTGAGCACCTGCGCTCGCGTCTGCTGCCGTTTGCGCCAATCCAGCACCAACTTGTCTTTCTTGAGCGCGGTGAGGATCTCGCGGGCGGTCTGCTTCACCGCGTCACGGTCCACATCAACCGGAGCGGCCTCCGGCTGGAGGAGCAAGTCCGCAATGGCCAGCTCTTCTTCCGTTAGCCCCTCAGCCGCGCCGCGTTCCTCTTCATGGCTCAGCGTCTTCGCCAGGAGTACCAGTTGGGAGAAGAACTGCTCGACGCTGACCGAGCCGGTGTTGTACTCATCGATGAGGTGCTGGAACTGCTCCTGGTAGTTCATCCGGCTCTTGTTTTGCCGTATCAGCCTGCCCAGCTTGCTCCTGATGGCGCCACGGAGCCGGTCGGCTTCTATGTGCTTGTGCTGTGCCTCGAAGCGGGCCTTGAGAGCGTCGAAGTCGATGGCATTCAGGTCCGTCAGGATGCCGGCAGCGTAGGTGGCGGGAGCTTCGCGGATGACGTACCCTTCGGCGGTGATGTGCGCGTCGAGCAGCGACTCCACCCCCTCCATCACGTGGGCAATGTCCGGCTTGGGCGTGCCGGCGAGCAGCTTCGCGGCGAGCGCCTGGTGACAAGCCATAGCTGGACTAAACTCCGTCGCGCTGACGTCCGGCAAGATGGCACGGTACCAGCGCGCCGCGGCCGCGACCAGGGCCAGGTATGCGTCCTTCGTCTGATCGCTCGCCACAAGCAGGTCGACCGCGTCTTCCAGCCGCTTCAGTCGCTCGAATCCGGCTGCGGCGATGATTCCGGCCGGATCGACGCCGACGCCCAGGCAAAACGCCTCGGCGTCGGCGAGTGCCAGCCGGAGCGTGGCCACAGCCTTCCGCTTATCCTGCACCGGAAGATCCAGCTCCGCCGCGTCGCCGGCCCCGGAGGCGTAGATCGCCAGCGCCCGCTGCAGATCGCGGAACACCCCGACGTAGTCCACGATGAGCCCGTTGCTCTTGCCCTCGAACACGCGGTTGGCGCGGGCGATGGTCTGCATAAGCGTGTGGTTGCGCATGGGCTTGTCGAGATAGATCGTCGCCAGGTTGGGGACGTCGAAGCCGGTCATCCACATGGCACAAACGAAGACTAGCCGCAAGGAATCGTTGGGATCTTTGAACTTCGCGGCCAGATCTTCCATCACCATGCGCCGCCGGTGCGGGACAATGTTCAAGCCTTTCCGGTCAAAGTCCTCGACCTCGTTCTGCGCTGGGGACACGACCACGGCCATATCGGTCGTCTCCATCCAGCGAGCCCGGGCCAGGAGCGCTTCAGCGCGCGGGCCGGTAGCCCGGCTCGCCTCTTCTTTCAACCTGGCGAGGTACTCGCCCCAGCGCCGGCGCACCTTGTCGTACATCCGGAGGGCCGTGGCCTTGTCGATGGAGACTGCCATCGCTTTGCCCAGTTGCCCGCGCTCGGCAAAATGCGAGACCAGGTCCTCCGCGATCTTCTCCAGCCGGTCGTCGCGTGTGATGAGGTGATACTCGCGCCCAAACTCACGCTCCAGCTTGCGCTGCTGCCCCTCGTCGAGCCCTTCCCCTCCGATCAACTCCTCCAGCTCCTGGTTAAGCTCGTCGCCTGCGAGCTGCAGCTCCGGGATGCGATTCTCGTAGAAGAGCGGTACGGTGGCGCCGTCGTCGACGGACTGCTTGAAGTTGTAGATGCTGACGTAGTCGCCGAAGACTTCGCGCGTGCGCTCCTCCTTGGCCATCAGCGGCGTGCCGGTGAAGGCGATGAAGGCGGCGTTGGGCAGGGCGTTGCGCATATTCAGCGCCAGCGTCTCGTACTGGCTGCGGTGCGCCTCGTCGGTCATGACGATGATGTCGGACCGCTCCGAGAGGGTGGGATAGCGGCGGCCCGCCTCGACATGGAACTTCTGGATCAGGGTAAAGACATTGCGGTGCGCCTCCCGCAGCAACTGCTGCAGGTGCGCACCGCTCTCGGCCTGTATCTTCACCTCCGTTACCGCGCCTGCCCCGGCGAAGGTCTTGTAGATCTGGTCGTCCAGCTCCTGGCGGTCCGTCACGACCAGGAAGGTCCAGTTGCCGGGGACTTTGCGCAGCACCTTCTGGGAGAAGAAGACCATTGAGTAGCTCTTGCCGCTGCCCTGCGTATGCCAGAAGACGCCGAGCCGCCCCTGCTTGTCCCGGAGGTCCTGCAGCGCCTGCACGGCGTTGTTGACGCCCAGGTACTGGTGATTCTTCGCCAGCAGCTTGACCAGTGCGCCCTGGCCTTCGCTGAAGACGGTAAAGTTCTCCACCAGATCGAGCAATCGCGCCGGCTGGCAGGTACCGCGGATCATCGTCTCCAGTGACACGATGCCGGCCTCTCCCTCGCTGTTGACGCGTTTCCACTCGGCGAAGTGCTCCCAAGCCGCCGTCATGCTGCCGATCCGGCTCTGGCTGCCGTTGGACAGGATGATGAAGGCGTTGTACTGGAACAACTGAGGAATCGTGGACCTGTAATCGCGCAGGTTGTTCTGGTAGGCGTCCTCCAGCCGCTTGTGCTGCGCCTTGAGCTCGACCAGCACCAGCGGAATGCCGTTGACGAAGCCGACGAGGTCGGCCCGACGCTTGTAGATGTCGCCGGACACCCAGAGCTGCGAGGCCAGCAGAAAGTCGTTGCGCCCGGGCCGCTCCCAGTCGATCGCGCGCAGCACGTGGATGGTCTCCTCGTCCGCTTCGTCGCGATACACCACCCGCACGCCGTCCTTGAGCAGCCGGTAGATCTCGCGATTGGCCTGCGCGGGACTGAGCGCGCTCCGGTCCTCCGTGAGCGCCTCGATGGCCAGCTCGATCACCGCGCTGGGAGTGCCGGGGTTCAGAATCTCCAACGCCCAGCGCAGCCGGTTGACCAGCACAACTTCGTGCGTGGTCTGCCGGCCTAACGTACTCCGCGCCCCGACCTTTTCCTGGAAGCAGTTGGCCGTCTGCCAGCCGAGCTCCGCGAACAGCGCAATAGCCGGCTGCTCGATGAGGGCGTCTTCGGAGTAGTCGCTGGGCATGTGTTGGATTGTAGCGTCACGCGCCGCCTTGTCGAAGGCCGATTACGTTCACCTATTTTGGCCGAGGCAGTTGCTCCTGCCTCGCCACCCGCCCCACTATCCGGCCCTGTGCAACGCCCGCTTCGCTCGTGTCTCACAGTCAGCGACCTGACGACGATGGCATGTGACAATCAGTCGGAAGGCATGCCCACCAAGAAAGGTACGCGGCACGGATGAATATCGGGCAGCGGATTGACCTGATTAAGAAGGTTGCCCAGGGTCTCAGCTCGATCAACAACTGGGCTGAGTTAGACTTTGTCCTCGGCCAGTTCGGTCAGCCGACTGCGAACAATTGGGGAAGTGGCGACCTCTACTCGTATTCATTATCGATGCTGTCGAGTACTCCCGACGACACGCTTATCCAAATGCGTGATTATCTCTTCCCTACCGAGGCCAGCATACCGACTCCCCCTGACGAATACGCTAGTCACTGGCGCCCAGCGTTCTTCCGGGTGTTTCTCAGTCATTCATCAGTCGACAAGTACCGGGTTTCCGAAGTGAAGAGAGAGCTTCTACCTTTCGGAATTGACTGTTTTGTCGCTCATCAGGACATCGAACCGGCCAAGGAGTGGGTGAACGAGATTGAAACGGCGCTCGCTACCTGTGATGCTATCGTTGCATTCCTCTCACCGGATTTTCACACAAGTAAGTGGTGTGACCAAGAGGTAGGGTATGCGCTCAGCCGAAAAGTCGTCATTGTGCCAGTTATGATGGGTGTGGATCCTTATGGGTTCATGGCTCGATACCAAGGAGTCAAGGCAGACGGTCTTCCGGCAGAGTATCTAGCGGACCGGGTCTACGTGGTCCTGAAGTCTAATCCGAAGTCAGGCGAAAAGGTACAAGGTGCCTACGAGACGAACCATGATGCGATCGTTGTGGAGCAGTTCACAAACGCGGCATCCTTTGAAAGCGCGAGGCGAAGTTTTAAGAGACTCAGGTCCGTCCAAAGGTGGACATGGGATATGCTTACCAGCATTGATGAGGCAGCGAAAAGCAACACACAAATTGCAAGGGCCAACGGTCTCCCCAAGATGGTGGATGATCTGCTGACAAAACGGAGGGAGGTTGTCTTGAAAACGGACGACATTCCTTTTTAGATTGTCGTACAAACCTGTTGTCGTGGCCCGCTCCGGTGTCCCCGCCCTATCGAATCGAGCTTTACCGTGTGCATTTGGTCTATCAGAAGGCTGAAAGTCCTTCCCTGATAAGTCAGCGGCCATTTCGTACGCCGAGGCCGCACGGGGAAGCGGGCCATGTCCACGCCGATCTCCGCGACGATGGTCGTCGCCATCACGGAGCCGATGCCCGGGATGGCCAGTAGCAGGGTCGTCGCCTACTGGTAGGGCGTCAGCTTCCAACTCCGCCACCGCCGCCTCCAGGAGGTCGAGGTGGGTCAGGATCTGCTCAATGAGCAGGCGATGGTGGGCCTTGCCGCGCCCGTCCAAGGCACGGCAAGGCTCCGAAAGCTTTGCCCGCAACTTGCTCAACACCAACTCCGCCAGGGTGCCCGCGCTGTCTCCCCCGGCGACGATGGCCACCAGCTGGGAGAGTGCATCCCCCCACAATATGCCTTTGGTTTGCGAAGTGTATCAGGGCCGGGTCAAGTGGACATGCGAAGCCTCGCGAGTGAGGATAATGTCTGGGACCGAGATGCGGGGTGGAGTGGCGGAAGGTGCGTGGGCATGGCATCTTCGGCCCCCCGTGGCTGGTATCTCGCGCGGGATGTTGGCCAATTGGCAGGCGTATCCGGCACCCAGATCGGGCAATGGGCCAGGCACGGCCTGATCCGCTCGTCGCGAGGCGCTGGTAACCCTCGCGCTTACAGCTTCCAAGACGTTGCGGAAGCCATGGTCGTCCATGAGCTGATCGACCGCGGCTTGCCAGCACCGGAGATACGCCGGGCGATAGCCAACCTGCGCGAGCGGTACGGTGACTGGCCCTTGATCGCGTCCCCATTGTCGACCACCGTTCCGCAGGCGGGTCGCGTCAACAGGAGAAGCCGGGTGGTCCTGTGCGGGCGAGACGGTGACTGCGAGCTGGCAATGGATGGAGGGCGGGGCGATGGCAATCAGACGTACCTACCAACGCTGACAGAGCTACAGAACCTCAGCGCTCTCTTGCGCCGCGGAGGCTGGGTGATGCGGGACCTGCCGCACGTCACCCATATTGAGGTAGACCCGGACCGGCTCAGCGGCCGTCCGACGATCCGTAACCGGCGAATCCCGGCCGAGAAGGTAGCGCTGCTGGCGGAGACGGCGGAAGGCCGGCAGATCCTGCGCTCGGACTATAAGCTATCGGGCAGAGAGATCGATGACGCCGCCCGCTGGTACGCGGCGGTCTCACACTTTGAAGCCGCGGCGTAGGGCCGAGCAGCATTCGAGTAGATCGGCGCCCCGCCAGCGAAGGACAGCATCAACCACTGGAGACTAATCCGCCGTGCCGGTTACCGTTTATCTGGATGAGACCGGGGACCATAGCCTCGAACGCGAAGATGAGGATTTTCCCATATTCGCGCTGGTGCTGCTGATCTGCGATACCGCACGGTATTGTGACCAAATCGTGCCTGCCTTTTATCGTCTGAAGATGGACTATTGGGGTCACGAGGGAATCATCCTGCACTCGCGCGATATCAGGAAGGCGAAGGGCGACTTCGCGTTTTTGCAGGTGCCCAACAATCGCCAGCCTTTTTACGAACGCATCAACGATCTCATGGGAGGCCTAGAGTACACACTGGTCGCGGCGGTGATCCGCAAGCAGTCGCACAAGAGCAAGTATGGTACATACGCCCAGAACCCTTACGACTTGTCAGTCGAACTTGCCATGGAGCGTCTGGTGCCGCTCCTCGAGTCGTTCGGGCAGACGAAGGTGTCACTCATCGCGGAGTCACGCGGAAGAGATGCAGACCGCGCGCTTGAGCTCAAGTTCCAGAGCGTCGTGACGCACGGCACCGGATACAACAACATGGACAGGTTCCGAAGTATCGCCTTCGATCTGGTATTTCGACCCAAAGCAATGAATATCATCAGCACCCAGATGGCCGACCTAGCGGGCTATCCCATCGCTCGCCATGTGCTTGATTCGAGCAAACCGAATCCGGCGTACCAGATCGTCAAAGGCAAGCTCTACGCTGGCACGGGCGGTGTCAGAGGACTGAAGGTCTTTCCCTGAAAAGCGAGCGGCCCCGGCAAACGCCGGGGCCGCTCACCGACCGAGAATTCCCAGTCCAGCACCGCAATTATACCAGCATGGCGAGGCCGGGGCGACATCCCATTCGCGGTGCGCCGGCCGAAGGGCGCATCACTATGCGGGTATCGCTTCTCCTAGGCCGCGTAGAAACAACCTCAGGCATTAGTGAACGCGAGCATCGGTGCCCTCCCTTTTGCCCGGCGTCATAAGATGTCAGATGTCGCCTCCGCACTGGCCCGTACCGACTCTGCCAGGCCCTCCTCTCGCTTTGCGCCGTCTGCTGCCCCCACGAATTTAGCCCGCTCGAGAAGTTCATCATAGGTAAGCACCGTGGGGTTATGGAGGTTTCTCCGAAATAGCTCGAACGTAGCCTTCTTGCCGGGGTTGTCGAGCTGCTTAGTCTGCCCAACGACGAGGATGCCTCGCGGTTCGTAGGTGTAGATGCCGGCCTCTTGGAGGGCAGTCGAGTTGTCTTCCTGTCGCGATCCTTCCACGACCCATCGCCGACAGTACGATTGAAGCTGGGCAACGCCGCCGACGATCTCCTCGCCAAGGAGATGCACATTGTTCCGGTACTCCTTGCCCACAAGCTGACTATCCGGCTTCTTGATGTCAACAAGTACTGTGAACTTGGCCGTGGCCTGCGTAGCCATAATGAAGTCCAGCCGTTGCCCACCCGTTCCTGCCATGGTTGTGCCCCCAAGATGTGCCTGATTCTGCACCTGGCTGAGGAACTGGTAATCGAGACCGTACCCAAAGATCCAGATGTTGTCATGGAAGAAATGGTCCCACTCGACCTCCGACCACGCATCTTCTTCGAGTGCCCACGCAAAGCGTTCTACGCTCTCCTGCCGTCTGCGGTGGACCTTGGCTCGAGCCACGGTTTCAACGAGACCCGGGCTGAGGTCCGCGACGGCTTCCCAAAATTGTTCTCCCTCCTGCTCGACGAGGCGGCGAATGAATTCCCATTGTTGGCCTGATACCACAACCGATTCGCTGGGATCAGATACTCGCAGCCTCTGCTGGTCGACGGGCAGACCTTGCGAGGTCGCAGCATAGAGTTCGGACAGCCTTCGGTGGAGGCGTAATGTTTCATCACAGCTAAGATCGAGCTTGACCTGTTCGCCGGCATGTAGGCGCCGAAGGTCGAAGGAGTCAACGTCCTGCCACGGCGTGTTTTTGGAGCCTCGCCGTTGATGCATTATGCAAATCTTGACCGGAGAATCGGCGTCTTGTAGATTTCTTACAAGCTGGGAGCGCAGAATCTTGCGCGTTACCGCTCCGGCGAGTTCTTCCTCGTCTGCCAGCGGGAGGTCTTCGACCTCAATACTTGAAGAGGATGTGGTCTTCAATTGATATTCAGACACCATGGTTGTCAATTCTCCCGTACGTCTGATCCCTCTGCGACGCCAGCGTCGAAGTCCACCACGCCCGAGACGAGCTTGGGCAACAACAGGTCGCGCGTGCGTCGGAGGTTGACATTCCTTGTTGCAAGCGAATGTATGTACTGGAACAGCGGCCTGACGTTATTTGAGAACGCCATGAGGGTGCTCGGGTCTGGATGAGCAAACAAGAACCGGTGAAAACACGCCAGCTGAACTCGTTGCCTGCCGGTTGCTCCGGACATTGACTTTATTGCGGCGTCGCGGAGCTCGTTAGCTCGTGCCATCAGGTAGACGTATTCGGGCACAAGAGTTCGTGAACGCAGCACGACGAACTCGGTAGATCCGAACGCGACATCGTCTGGGCCCGTAAGGAACTGCACGTACCCGGTCTTTCCGTTTTCCAGGCAAGGCGTTATGCGAGCGAACAGAGTATCCCCGTTGCGAAACTTTGATCCGCTGTTGCCTGCTCGGTTCACTATACCGTCGATTACCATCGAGTCGCCGGATAGTGCGCTCATGGGCACGAAGGGCTTGATCCCTTCGCTTGGCACACGGGTAACAGGGTCGACCTCGACGGCGTTTGTGAAGGGTTCGATGCGCCACGATTCGGGAATACGGCCCAGGTCCGAGGAGACCTTCCGCACGCCCTCGTGCCCCGGATACCGGAACTCCACGAACCACTCGCGGTACAGCGCCTGCGCCATCTCCTCCAGAATGGCAATGCGCCGCGTATTGTTCTCGATCAGATCGTCGTAAGCGGAGAGGATCGACGCGATCTTGACCTGTGTTCCAAGGTCTGGAATGCGCACCCGCAGGAGGTGGATGGCGTTACGGTTTATTCCAGGAACAGCACCGGCGGAATTCTGGTGGGCCAAATCAAGCGTCCGTAAAAAATAGCTCAGGAAAAGCGGGTCGTTGCCCTTGAAGTCCCGAACGTAAAGCGTCGTGTTCAAGGGCCAGAAGTCTCCATTGACGTAAAAGACCTGTCCCAGCGTGCCGTAGCGGCCCGTAATGACTCCGGGTGCCTTCACCTTTGGGGTGTCGTGAAATCCGCTGATCCCGGAGGAAGACACGATGGGAACGTTGCCTTCGCGACGCTCGCGCTCTGGGAGGTCGAAGCCCCTCTGGAACGTGAGCACATCCCCGAGTGCGCATTCGATCCAAGCGGACATTAGCCGACGGCCATTTCCAACAGCCTCGCCACGTTCTCCGCGATCCGCTCCTCCAGCTCCCTGGCCTGTGCGTTGAGCGTCTCTAGCTCCTCGTTCAGCTCCTCTAGCCGCTCCGCGAAGTCGAAGCCGTCGGCGGCGCGGGCGATGACACCGACGTAGCGGCCGGGGTTGAGGCTCCAGCCTTGCGCTTCGATCTCGGCCAGCGTCGCCGCTTTGCAGAGGCCAGGCACGTCGGCGTAGATGCCTTCGGGGAAGTGCTGGGCCAGCAGTAGCTCGCTGCTGTTGCAGGTCTCCACCGGCTCGCCACGGTACAGGCGGACCACGTTGGCGAGGAGCTCGATCTGCTCGGGCGTGAACTCGCGGTGGGCACGGTCCACCTGCCGGTAGACGTGGCGGGCGTCCAGGAAGAGCACCGTGTCGCCGCGCGGCGTGAGGCCCTTGCCGCGGTCGAGGAACCAGAGGGTGCAGGGGAGCGTGACCGTGTAGAAGAAGTTGGAGCCGACGGCAATCATCACGTCCACGGCGCGGGACTGGATGAGCCGCTTGCGCAGCTCCAGCTCGGAGCTCCGGGCGTCGGCGGCGGAGTTGGCCATGACGAAGCCGGCGCGGCCACCGGGACCGAGTGCGCTGTAGAAGAGCTGGATCCAGAGGTAGTTGGCATTGTCCACCCGCGGCATGCCGAAGGGGAAGCGCGGATCATCCTTGATCTTCTCTTTGTCCACGCGGTCCACGTTGAAGGGCGGATTGGCCATCACAAAGTCGAACGTGCCGGTTGAGCCGTGTGCGTCCTCGTAGTAGGTATTGGCCTGCTTGACGTCGCCGGAGAGGCCGTGGACGGCCAGGTTCATGCGGCAGAGCCGGACCGTCTCGGCGGTGCGCTCCTGGCCGTAGATGGAGATCTCGGCGTTGGGCTGCCGCTGGTGCCGCTGCACGAACTCCGCGCTCTGCACGAACATGCCGCCGGAGCCGCAGGCCGGATCGAAGATGCGCCCATGAAACGGCTCGATCACGTCGACGATCAGCTTGACGATGGAGGTGGGCGTGAAGAACTCGCCGCCTTTCTGCCCCTCCGACATGGCGAACTTGCCCAGGAAGTACTCGTAAATCTTGCCGAATGCGTCGCCCTCGACATCGACGGGTATGGCGGCGAAGTTGCGCAGCAGGGCGACCAGTGTGGCGTTCTCCAGCCGGTTATAGGTCTTCGGCAGCACGTCGCGCAGCTCGGTGTTCTCTTCCTCGATGGCGCGCATCGCCTCGTTGATGGCCTGCCCGACGTTGCTGCCCTCGGGCAGTCGCAGCAGCGCGGAGAAGCGGGCGCGCTCGGGGACATACAGCACACCCCGCGCCTGGTAGTCCTCCTTGTTCAGACCACGCCGGCTCGGCGTCCCACCCGGCAACGCCAGCCCAGCCTTCAGCTCCGCATCCGCGGCCGCAAACTTCTGGTCGGCAAAGCGCAGGAAGATGAGACCGAGCACCGGCACGGAGTACTCGGACGACTTCAGCCTGGAGTTGGCACGCAGCTCGTCGGCTGAGACCCACAGGCGCTTCTCGACCTCGCTCACATTCGCCGGCATGGCTAACCTCAAATGCCCGTCCCAGATGCGAATCATCATCTCGCCGATGGTCGACTGCCAGATCATAGCAAGGTTTCGGAAATGAGTAAGACCCTGTCCATCGCTCTGCGCGCCTCGCGCGGTGTCGGCCGTGTGATCGCCGGCTCGCCACGGATACCCAGCACGCCGTGGCATGGCCCGCTCGCCGTCGGGCTCACCAGCCAGCGCACGCACAGGAGCGGCAGGTATTACCATAGTGCCGCGAGCGGAGAGGAACAACACAGCGAGATGGGCACGCGCTTACAAGGCAAGGTGATAATTGTCACCGGAGGCTATGGGCTGATCGGCAGCGCGACTTGTCGGACCTGCGCCGGGGAAGGTGCAAGAGTCGTGGCGGTCGGTCGGGATAGCGAGAAGGCCGAACGGCTGGCGGCCGCGATTACTGAGGGCGGTGGCGACGCCCTGGGGCTGAGTGTGGACGTCTCCTCCAAGGCGGATACCGAGCGCATGGCCGAGGCCACGCTGGCGCGCTTCGGCTCCATCGATGGGCTCGTTGCCGGCGCGGTCTGGCAGGAGATGGGCAACGCCCTCGAGCTCACCGAGGAGGGCTGGGATCGCACCATCGACGTCGGTCTCAAGGGTATCTGGCTCTGCGTCCGCGCCTGCCTGCCCAACATGCTGGAGCGCGGCCACGGCAGCATCGTCGCCATCTCTTCTATTCAGGGATTGGCAGCCTATCCGCGCCGCGTCGCCTACGGGGCGATCAAGGGCGGCGTCGCCTCCTTGACGCGGCAACTGGCGGTGGACTGGGCGCCCAAAGGTATCCGCGTGAATAGCGTCTCGCCCGGGGCGATCGTCTCCGACGAGGGGATGGCGCGCCTGGACGCCTTACATCCGGGTCAGTCCCGACTCTACCAGGAGGTCTATCCGGTTGGCCACGTCGGCGCGGCAGAGGATGTCGCCTGGGCGATGGTCTACCTGCTCTGCGACGAGTCTCGCTTCGTCACGGGCATCGACCTGGCCATCGATGGCGGCCTCCTGGCCCAGTCGCCGGAAGCCGTCGTGTTGCCCCGCTTGCGCTCCGGCTGGCGGCCCGGCCGTTGGGAGCTGCGGGAGGATTGAGGAAGGCCGAATCATCCATGAGGATTTTCATGCTCACCGACCTGGAAGGACCCGCCATGATCTTCGGGTTCGACCAGACCCGTCTGCCCGAAGCGGCGGACCAAATGGCGCAGTCGAAGCGCCTCCTGACGCTGGAAGTCAACGCCTGTGTGGACGGCATCCTCGATGTCGATCCGGACGCCGAGATCCTGGTCTGGGACGGCCACGGCTCTGGCGGCATCGACTACGAGCGCTTCCACGACCGGGCGGAGCTGATGGCCGGCCGCGGCGTTCGCGCGCCCTATGGCCTCGACGAGACCTTCGCCGCCTTATTCTTCGTCGGCCAGCACGCCATGGCCGGCACTCCAGACGCCCCCCTCGCCCACACCTACTCCTCGCGCACCGTCGAGTACTACCGGCTCAACGGCGTTCCCATCGGCGAGTTCGGGATGCGCGCCTACCTGGCCGGCACGCTGTTCAACGTCCCCACCGCGTTTTGTTCCGGCGACGACAAGGCCGTGGCCGAGGCGCAGGCGCTCGTGCCCAATTTGGTCGGCGTCGTGACGAAGGTCGGCCTCGGGCTGGAGGCGGCGCGGTCGCTGGCGCCCAGCCGCGCTCGCGCGCTGATTCGCGCCGGGGCGGCCGACGCCTGTCGCCAGGTGCAGGTCGGCGCCATTCCCCCAACGCGTAGCGAACCGCCGTATCGCTTCGAAGTTCGTGTCCTGCCCGGCCAGGAGGCCAGCCTCACCGGTTATCTGAAGCGCGGCGCCGTGCAGCGAGACGAGCGGACCGCCATAGTGGAAAGCAACGACCCACTCGCCGTATTCCGCTGACGCTTGTGCGCGTGCGCGGTTTGCCTGACCGTGGGAAAGGAGCTGCTATGGACATTCAGGCTGCCACGACGGGCTACGAGCACTGGCTGGCCCAGCGCCTCACCCTCATCGCCGCCGACGTCCGCGCCAAGCACCAGGCGATGGCCGACCCCACGTCGCCCTTCCCGTTCTTGAGGGCCACCTTCTACCGCTGGGCGCAAGTGTGGCCGGAGGTCTGCCCCGACCTCGCCAAAGCGCCCTCCGTCCTGGCGGTTGGTGATCTGCACGTGGAGAACTTCGGCACCTGGCGGGATAGCGAGGGCCGGCTCATTTGGGGCATCAACGACCTGGACGAAGCGTACGACATGCCCTACCCGATCGACCTGGTCCGCGTCGCGGTGAGCGCCAACCTGGCGCGGGAGGCCGGTCACCTGTCCATCACGCTCAGCGACGTCTGCGCCGCGCTGTTGCAAGGCTATAGAGACAGCCTTGATCACGCGGGCGACCCGTTTGTACTGGCCGATCGGCATCGCTGGCTGCGCGTGCTGGCCACCGGCGTCGAGCGTGATCCTACGCCCTTCTGGAGGAAGCTGGACGGCCTCGCCTCCTTGCCTATCGAACAGCTTCCAGCGGGGGCGCGCGACGCTCTGGAACACCTATGGCCGGAAGCAGGATTGCAGTACCGGGTGGCGCACCGGATCGCCGGCTTGGGCAGCCTGGGCCGTCAGCGCTTCTTGGCGCTGGCCGACTGGCGCGGTGGCAAGGTCGCCCGTGAAGCCAAAGCGCTCGCGCCGTCAGCCTGGAGCTGGGCCCATAAGAGCGACGCTTCGAGCGAGGTGCTCTATCAAACGCTCCTGAACCGTGCCGTGCGCTGCCCCGACCCCTACGTCGAGCTGTGCGGGGACTGGATCGTCCGCCGTCTGGCCCCCGACTGTTCGCGCATCGAGCTATCCTCCCTACCCAAGGAACGCGACGAAGCGCGCCTCCTCAACGCCATGGGTTGGGAGACGGCAAACATCCACCTCGGCACTCCGTCCGCCGTCGAGGCTGTCCGCCGCGACCTGAAGGGCCGGAAGCCGGACTGGCTGCACGTCGCCGCTACCGCGATGACCGCCGCCACGGTCGATGATTGGAAGGCCTGGCGGAGCGCGTCCAAAGCCTAGCCGCTATGGCGTGGGCCTCCGCCTGCCGGATAACGGACCGCTCTTGCTGAAGTGCATGTGACGCCGTACAATCCGTGCCATCAACGATGTCCATACACGTTACGAGACACGCCACAAGCCAACTCGGTCGTCCGGTCGAGCCGGAGTAATGCCAGGTTTGGCCGGTCCATCGACCAGGCCAGCCAGAATGGCCGAAAACGCACGCCGTCCGCGTTCACATGCAGAGGAGAGAGGAGGACAAGTATCATGCTTGATGCCGCTCCAGGGGACGTCTCACCGGCCCAACCGCATGCTGCACGAGTGCCGGGTCCCGCTGCTCCCGCTAGGGCTACGACCGTGCTCGCCGCCGGCGACATCGCGACCCTGACCATGGCAGCTAGCCATACCGCGGATCTGCTGGGGCGCTACCCAGGCGTGCCCATCCTGGCGCTCGGGGACAATGCCTACTACACGGGGTCGGCGCAAGACTATCAGGACTACTTCAAGCCGACGTGGGGAAAGTACCAGGACCGGATCTATCCCATCCCGGGCAACCACGAATACCTGACCCCCCACGCTGCCGACTATTACTCCTACTTCGGCGCCGTCGCTGGCGATCCGACCAAAGGCTATTACACGGTCGACCTGGACGCGAATTGGCGCGTGGCCATGTGCAACTCAGAGGTCCCGACACAGCAGGGATCGGCGCAGTGGCAATGGCTGCACGACGACGTTGCCGCGCACGCCGGCAAACGCTATCTCGTCACCTGGCATCGCCCGCGCTTTAGCTCCGGCATGCACGGGCCGAACCAGAACCTGGCCGACCTCTTCCAGCTCTGCTATGACTGCCACGTGAGCCTCATCCTGGCCGGCCACGAGCACAACTACGAGCGCCTCGGCCCCTCCAACGGGGCCGGAGAGCCGGACGCGAACGGGCCGCGCTCGTTCGTCATCGGAACCGGCGGAGTCGGGTTGCGCGGTTTTGACGTCCCGGCGCTGCCCATCACCGAGCAGCGCTTGACAGACCAGGGCGTCGTCTGTTTCACGCTCACGGCAACTACCTACTCCTGGCAGTTCCTTCAGGTCAATACCGACGCGATGCTCGATCAAGGCAGCGGGACCGCCTACACCGTCTGATGCTGTCGCCCGGACACAGGAAGAAGGACATGATGCTCCCAGCAGAGTCCGTCCTGGCTCGACCACCGAAGTCGACGTTCATTCGGCGATACACCGACTACCACAAGCGTCACTACGTCCTCAGGCTGGTCAACGGTCGGGAGGTCGATACCGCCTTCCCGCTCGACCCACCGCCCGGCCACGACGAAGCCAGCTATGAGCAGGCCTGTCGCGAAGAGGCGATCCACGTCGCCGAAGAGCTGCTCGAGGACAGCGCGACTCCGCCCATCAACGCGGACCAGTTCACGCGGCTATGCGAGCGGCTAGCGGTCATCGACCTGTTTGGCGACGGCCCGCCAGTTCCCCCGTGGGGCGACGCGGCGACCGTCGCCGCGGTCAAGCAGGCCATCAACGCCGGCGCCCCCTCGCTTCCGCTGGCCTACCAGACCGGCTATGTGATGCCGTTGCTGCAGAACCTGGACAGCGTGTTGCGGCAGGCCGGCGATAGCATCGAGCCGCTGGCCGGCGCGGTCTACGAGCACGCGCCCGGCGGCGCGGTCCAGCCCGAGCTGCAGCGGTTCCTGGCGGTTATCTCCAACTTGTACCGCTCCTTCCTATCTCGGACCAAGCGTGCCGCTGCGAACATTCCCTTCGCTATGCCCCAGGATCCGCCCCTCGCGGTTTTTCTGCACAGCGGCCAGGATGGCCCCTTTACCATCCCTTCCGACGACACCCAGCAGTTGTTTGGCGGCGACGTAGGCGTGGTCAGCCTTCCCTCCACCTATCGCGACCACCCGGTGCTCTGGGCCTCGCTCGCCCACGAGACCGGTGGCCACGACGTCACCCACGCCGACGCCGGGCTGTTGCCGGAGCTGGCAGCGGGCGTGCAGACGCTGTTCGGCGGCGGGCCAGTGCATGCCGGCCGGCGACCAACATCGGGTCAACTGCAAGGTCTGCTCTGGAGCTACTGGATGGACGAGGCATCCGCCGACGTCTACGGGCTGCTCAACATCGGTCCGTCGTTCGCGCATAACCTCGCCGCCTTCTTCGCCGCCCTCAACAATCGCGCCGTTGGCCTTCCCATCCCCTCCCTCCGCACACGCTCCGGCCACCCTGCCAACGACCCGGCCCTGGACGTGCATCCGACCGATATTCTCCGGCTGCACCTGGCCATCGGCGTGATCGAGCAGCTCAGCGGGCTGGCCCAGACCACCCGCGACGCCTACGTCAGCGCCGTGCAAGCGCTGGCCCAACGTTGCGCTCAGGGCGCGAGCACCGTGGAGATTCAAGGACATATTGCCATCCAACGCGACCGCTGGCTGCCGATCAACGACTCCCTGCCGCTGTCCGGCATGCAGGATGCCGCCCGGTCCGTCGGCGCCTACATCGCCACGGCCAGGCTGCAAGCCCTCGGAGGGCATAGCATCCAGGAAATCGAGACCTGGGACGATGCCGACGAGCTGACGGCGCGGCAGATCGCCGACACCTTCGCCCGCGGCGACTCGGTAGTGGACATGGGCGACGATGCCCAACTGCTGGCGGGCGCCACGCTGGCGCTGGTCACTCAGCCGGACCTCTATGACCAGGCAACACGGCTCCTGACCGCGGCGCTGGATCGCAGCTACGCCACTGACCCCATCTGGGGCGCGTCCATACGTGATCCGATGTACGTGCGCTACCAATTCCTACCGCCTGGCTCGCCCACATTGCGCTACGCGCTGCGCGTCCGCTAGAGGGCCGGCGCTACACTTCCTCGTCCGAGCAAATAGATGAGGGGTGTGATGTCCGGGAACTTCGACGTGATCGTGGTGGGTCTGGGCGCGATGGGGAGCGCCGCGATCTATCAGCTTGCTAAGCGCGGCGCCCGCGTGCTGGGGATTGACCAGTTTGCCCCGCCGCACCAATTCGGCTCGACCCACGGCGACACGCGTGTTACCCGCCAGGCGGTTGGCGAGGGACCCGCCTTCGTGCCACTCGTGCTACGTTCCTACGAGCTGTGGCGGGAGATCGAACAGGCCACCGGCAAGGATCTGCTGACCATTACCGGTGGCCTCATCCTGGCAGGTGCGGACAGCCGCTCCGTCCCCCCCTATCGCCCCGATTTCTTCCGGCGGACTATCCAGGTCGCGGAAGCGCACGGCATCCCCCACGAGCAGCTCAATCCCGCTGCGATTGCCCAACGCTTCCCCCAGTTCCACCTGGCCGGCCAAGAGGCCGGCTACTACGAGCCGGGAGCCGGATTCCTGCGGCCGGAGCGTTGCGTGGAGGCACAGCTCCGGCTGGCCGAGCACTATGGCGCCCAGATCCATCGCAACGAACGAGTCTTGGGGTACGGCGCAGATACGGCCGGTCGGT
This sequence comes from uncultured Chloroflexota bacterium, assembly GCA_937967325.1. Classification (GTDB taxonomy): domain Bacteria; phylum Chloroflexota; class UBA4733; order UBA4733; family UBA4733; genus UBA4733. Next base: position 55,313 of record CALBSQ010000288.1, on the reverse strand, counting down.
CAGTCACGGTGCATACGGATGCCGGCAGCTACGTGGCCCAGACGCTGGTACTGGCCGCCGGTCCCTGGATCGGGAATCTCCTGGAGCAGGAGTACGCCGCGCCATTCCGTGTCTACCGTCAGGTGATGTACTGGTTCGCGGTGCGTGGCTCGATCGAGCCATTTCTGCCCGGTAACTTTCCGGTCTTCATCTGGCACTTTGGCGACGGTAGCGGGGAGTACATCTACGGTTTCCCCGCGATCGACGGTCCCGACGGCAGCGTAAAAGTGGCCACCGCACAGTTCCATACGACAACCACGCCGGACAGCGTCGACCGCGACGTGCCGGATGAGGAGATACGCCGTATGTACGACAGCCACGTCGCCGGGTATCTGCCGGGACTGGCCAGCCGCTGCCTCAAGTCACGCGTCTGCCTGTACACGGTCACCGCCGACGAAGGCTTTGTAATAGACCGGCACCCACGCCATGCCAACGTGCTCGTCGCCTCCCCCTGCTCCGGCCACGGCTTCAAGCATTCCGCGGCGATCGGAGAAGTCTTGGCGCAGCTCGCGCTGGATGGGCAGAGCAAGATCGACGTCTCCGCATTTTCCTTCGCCCGCTTGCTGGGCCGGACGCCTTCGAGGCGACAACCGAGATAGCTCTCAAGAGAGAAGACACGAGATCGCGGCACAGATCCGCGGTCGGCTTCTGCACACGAACAGGTGTGTGTATGTCATCTCGCATTCGACGTATGGAGAACCGCTGTCGGTCAAAATGCGCATTGCCGTTGTAGAATAGCATCGCACGCCGAACGTGCCGAGAAGTATCTGGGGGGCTTCCATGCTGTTAGGCAAGGTTCTCGCTCGCGGACAGATCACGCTACCGCGGGGTATTCGCCGCGACGCGGACATCGAGCCGGGGGACACCGTCACGTTCCGTGTGACCGCGCCGGGCAAGGTGGAGGTCACCGTCTTGCCACGCCTCAGGCTGGCAGAGGCGCTGGACCGCTATCGCGTCGACGTGCCCATCGACGACTACGCAGATCGCCTGCAATGGCAAGCGTCCGCCGCGAAGAACGTGGTTGGTGGCTAGGATGGAGGTGGCCGTAGTATCGGCGGCATTCAGGAGTCGATTGCAACCCCCTGGTACACTCAGACGCGGCAGCCTCGCTTTGAAATGGCGGAAACGATGAAGACTCTTGTTCCGATGGCCGCCGACGGTCGTGTGGTGATCCCTACGCCGGTACGGGAGCACCTCGGGCTTCCTGATGGCGGCGAGCTGGAACTTGAGCTCATTGATGGTTTTGTAACGCTTCGACCGGTGGACTACCTAACGCCCGAAGAGGAAGAGCACGTCCGGCGCGGCCTGGAGGACATCCGGGCCGGCCGCTATCGTCAGATGAGTGAAGAGGATCTCCTGCGGCTCATTGAGCAGGCCGATCGGGGGGGAATTTCCAGACGCTCGACTTCACGGATGAGTTTCTGGAGAGCCTGGTCGGCCGCGACTTCTCACCCCGCGAGCGCCTATCCGTCGTCAAGTCGCTCCGGCTCCTGGATACCGACGAGCGCCATCCATCGCTCCGAGTCCATCAGTTGCGCGGTCGGGAGGAAGGCGTCTGGTCGCTCTCGGCCTCCGACGAACTCTGCGTCACTTTCGTCCGCACCACGGGTGGTCGCAAGCGACTGCTGGCCTGCAGCCGGCACTACCGACGGTAGCGGTCTGGTACCTATCGGGACGAGCTGGATCGGGCTTTTCCTCAGTGGGAGCACTTTTGTGTCGTCAGCGCTTGGCGTACTCCACCACGCGCATCTCGCGAATCACCATCACCTTGATTTGACCCGGATACTCCAGCTCGTCCTCGATGCGCTTGACGATCTCGCGGGTCATGCGCGCCGCGCCCAGGTCGTCGATGTGGTCGGGGTTGACGATGATGCGCACTTCGCGCCCCGCCTGGATGGCAAACGCGCGTTCTACTCCCTCGAATGACGTGGCGATCTCCTCCAGTGCCTGCAGGCGCTTGACGTACGATGTCGCCATGTCGCCGCGAGCGCCCGGGCGCGCCCCCGATGCGCTGTCGGCCGCTTGCACGAGCACCGCTTCGATCGTCTCCATCGATTCCGGGGTGTGGTGCGCAGCGATGCAATGCACCACCTTCGGCGACATGCCCAACCGCCGGCACAGCTCGGCGCCGATCTCCGCGTGCGGCCCTTCGATCTCGTGGTCGATGGCCTTGCCGATGTCATGGAGCAATCCGCCGCGCCGGCAGATGTTCACGTCGGCGCCGACTTCCGCCGCTAGCATGGCCGCGACGTGGGCGACCTCTACGGAGTGGTTGAGCACATTCTGCCCGTAGGAGAAGCGGAAGCGCAACCGGCCCAGCGTGCGGATCACGTCCGGGTGCAGCCCGGTGACATTCGCCGCCAGCGCGGCCTTCTCGCCCTCGTCGCGCATATAGGCTTCGACATCGCGACGCGCTCGCTCCACCACCATCTCGATGCTGGCCGGGTGGATGCGCCCATCCTGCAAGAGCCGTGACAGCGCCGTTCGTGCCACCTCGCGCCGGATCGGATCGAAGCCGGACAGCGTCACCGCCTCCGGCGTATCGTCGATGATCAGGTCGACTCCCGTCGCGTTCTCGAAGGCGCGGATGTTCCGTCCCTCCCGACCGATGATGCGCGCCTTCATGTCCTCGTTGGGCAAGGGAACGACCGAGACGGACGTCTCGACCACCTGGTCGGCGGCGTAGCGCTGGATGGCGGTGGTGAGGATCGACCGGGCACGGCGCTCCCCGTCCTCGCGCGCTTCCGCCTCGATCTCGCGCACCCGACGGCTCACCAGGTCGCGCATCTCATCCTCGACCCGCTTGAGCAACAGGTCCTGCGCCTCTTGCCGGCCCATCCCGGCCACCCGCTGCAGCTCGTCAGTCTGCCGCCGCTTGATCTCCTCCAGAGCGGCACGCTCCTCTTCGAGTTGCTGCTCGCGCGTCTGGGCGGTGCGCTCCTTCCGCTCCAGTTGCTCGCCGCGCCGATCGACCGACTCTTCCTTCTTTTGTACCCGCCGCTCCAGCTCGGTCAGCTCGCGGCGCCGGTCGCGGTGCTCGGCCTCAATGCTTTGCCGCGCCTTGAGCGCATCGTCTTTCGCGTGGAGCAGTAGCTCTTTCTCGCGGGTCTGCGATTCGAGGGTGATGCGCTGCGCTTCGGTTTCGGCCCGCGCTCGCGTGCGCTGTGCCGCTAAGGTCCCGACGAAAAAGATGGCCGCCCCCACAAGAGCGGCGAGAATGCCAACGATAAGGAGGATACTGCCCGCCATCGTTCGATCCCAACTGTTTGATCGGCGCCTGGCGGCAGCTACGTCGAAGCAAGAGACTGCTCCGAAGAGTGAATGAGCCCAGGAAACGGCGAGCCGTCTTGCTGGGCTACAGCAATGTCTTAAACCATGACCACACGTGCAAGGTCGGGACGCTGCGCTGCCCGCTAGCCGCCGATGCGGCTCTAGCCTGCCGTTAAGTGTAGCCGCCGTGCTCCCTCTATGTCAAACAACCCTGCCAGACAGCCAGCCTGTGCAGCTGATTTGCGGCAAGCGGCGCGCTCAAGCCCTCAACCTAGCTCGCCATGCCCGACGACCTAGCGCGAATATACTATAGGAGCACTATAACGGTGCTATTAATGTCATTGGCCGACCGCCACAGACCAATCGTCTCGGCGCTGACCCGGCGCGGTTCGCCCAATGAGCACGGCCGGCAGCGAGTTGCCAAGCGTCGGCATGCTTCGCCCGGTACCATACCCTATCGATGAGGCGCATAGTTTTACTCAAGCCTTGCTGCCTGGGCGACCTCGTACAGGCCACGGCGGTCGTGACGTCACTTCACGAGCGCTGGCCGGACGCGTCCATCGCCGTTGGCGCCGGCCGCTGGTCGCTTCCGGCAGTTGCCGCGCATCCTGACGTAACCGCCACGATCGACATCGGAAACGCCGGGGTGCGGGCGCGGCAGCGTCCATTCGATCTGTTGCGTCTGTGCTGGCAGCTTCGTGCCGGTCGCTTCGACCTGGCGGTCGTGCCGGACCGTTCGCCAGTGCTGTCGCTCGCAACCCTGCTCGCCGGAATACCCGTGCGCGCTGGACTAGACAGTGGAGGCAGGGGCCGCTTCTATACGCTCCGGGTGTCGCCCTTGCCCAGGGCGCACGAGCTGGACCAGTCGGGCCGCCTCCTCGCTGCGCTGGGCGCCGGTCCGTTGCCATTGCCGCGATTCTACCCTGACGAGCAAGCGAGAGCCGAGATGCGGGCCTTGTTGGGACAGCTTAATGCGGAGAAGTCCCTGGCGCTCCTAGCGCCCGGCGGCGGGGAGAACCCCGGCACGCGGATGCCGAGCAAGCGCTGGACCACGGCGGGCTTTGCATCCGTCGCGCTAGCGCTGATCGACGCCGGAGCCGCGGTCGCCGTGGTTGGAGGGATGGGCGACCACGAGGCCGCGCGATCGCTCGTCCAGGCCGTGCCTCGCGCGCGGAACCTCACCGGGATAACCTCAATCGGCGGCCTAGGCGCTCTCCAGCAACACGCTCGCCTGCACGTGGGCAATGACTCCGGCACGAGCCATCTCGCCGCGGCGGCCGGCTGTCCTACCGTGGCCATCTTCGGTCCCACCGAGCCGGCGTTCTATGGTCCCCGCGGCCCGTGGGTCCGCGTACTGGCTCCCCCGTCCGCATGCCGGACCGGTGGTGACGGCACCGTCCGGCAGCCCTTCACCTACCGGCGACCCTGGCAGGACGATGTCCCCGTAGACACGGTCGTCGCGGCGGCGCTCGAAGGGCTGCGGCGAGCGCCAGCGAGATCACCCGGATGATCTCTCGGACGGCCCTGTTCCGCCTCGCCGGCCGGCTCTTCGCTGGCCCAGCGCCCGGCAACAACCCGATTCGCCGGCTGCTGGTCCTCAAACCCGACCACTTTGGCGACGTATTGCTCGCCGGCCCCGCGTTGCACCTCCTCCGTACGCGCCTCCCCGACGCGAGCATCACCCTGGCGGTAGGACCGCGAGGAGAAGCGATCGCCAGCCGGCTACCGGGTATCGATCGCGTCGTCGTTGTCCCGTTTCCCGGCCTGGATCCGCTAGAGCGACAAGCTCCCAGCGTTCGGTGGGGGCTGCTCGCCCGGCTTGCCTCTCGCTGGCTTGGTCGGTACGACGCGGGTTTGTTGCTCCGCGATGACTATTACTGGGGCGCGCTGCTGCTTGCCGCTGCCCGAATGCCGGTTCGAGCCGGCACCGCGACCGATCTCTGCGCTCCCTTCCTGACCCACAGCGTCTCCCCAGTCCGCCGGTCGGCCGCTGCCCACCACCTCCACGTCGCGTCGCTGCTGGTTCCGGGCGACTCCATCCCCGACCACTGGACACCGCGGCACCGCCTGCGCCTCATCGACGGCGGGGCTGCGGACCTGACGGCAGACCTGCGTGCTCGGGCGGGACTGGCGCAGCAGCAATCCTATGCGCTGCTGCATCCCGGCTCGGGGGCTGTCGTCAAACTTTGGACCGCCGCTGGGTGGGCAACGGTGGCGCGAGCGCTGCGCGACCGCTGGGGCCTGCAGACGCTCGTCGTCGCCGGCGCCGGCGAGCAGCATCTCATCCCGCCCATCGTCCGCCGAGCAGGCGGCGCAGCGATCGCGTTCCCGGCAGCGCCCAACCTGGATACCCTCTGTTCCTTGATGCGGCCTGCAAGCCTTGTCCTCGGTGTCGACAGCGGACCGCTCCACCTGGCAGCCGCGCTGGACGTACCCAGCGTCCGCCTCTACGGCCCCATCGATCCGAGCGTCTACGGCCCCTGGGGCGATCCGTGCCGCCACCGCTGGATAGCTAGCACCATGCTGTGCGCCCCCTGCGACCGGCTGCATTGGGACTTGCTTGACCTGCCCTGGCACCCCTGTGTCCGGCGGATACCACCGGACGCGCTTTTGCGGGAGGTTGAGCTGGTGCTGACGGAATCTCTTCCCCGGCTCTCTCCCTAGAGGGCTTTGGTGGGGAGAGGTTCCAGCAATTGCCGCAATACCATCGGCAACAACCCGCCGTGCCGGTAGTACTCCACCTCGATCGGGCTATCGATGCGCACCGTCGCCCGGAAGGAGCGATCCGGCTTCCCCTCCTCGTGGACCGTGACCGTGATCTCCTGTCGTGGCCTCAGGCCGGCCGCGATGCCGGTCACCTCGAACGTCTCTCGCCCGCTCAGGGCCAGGCTCTCGCGCGTCTGCCCGGGCAGGAACTGCAGCGGCAGGACCCCCATGCCCACAAGGTTGCTGCGGTGGATGCGCTCGTAGCTCTCCGCTATGACCGCTTTGACGCCCTGCAGCAACACGCCCTTGGCCGCCCAGTCACGCGAGCTGCCCATGCCGTAGTCCTTGCCGGCGAAGACGACGAGCGGCGTCCCAGCCTCCTGGTAGCGCATCGCGGCGTCGTAGATTGGCATGACTTCGCCGGACGGCAAGTGTGTGGTCCAGTTGCCTTCCTTGCCATCGGTGAGCAGATTGTGCAAGCGACCGTTGTCGAAAGTGCCGCGCATCATCACCTGGTGGTTGCCGCGGCGTGCCCCGTAGCTGTTGAACTCGCGTTGCGGCACACCATGGTCCAAGAGGTATTGGCCCGCTGGGCTGTCCTTCCTGATGGCTCCGGCCGGCGAGATGTGGTCCGTCGTCACCGAATCCCCAACTACCGCCAGCGCGCGCGCGCCGCGGATGTTCTGGACCGGCTTGGGCTCCAGCGCGAGGTCCATGAAGAAAGGCGGCTCCTGCACGTAGGTGGAATCGGCATCCCATGCGTAGCTGTTGCCCTCGGGGACCGGCAGCAGCCGCCAACGCTCGTCACCCTCGAAGACGTGGGCATAGTTGGCGGCAAACACCTCTGGAGTCACCGCCCCTTCGATTGCTGCCAGGATCTCCGCCTTGGTCGGCCAGACATCCTTGAGATATACCGGGTCGCCGTTGGGATCGGCGCCCAGCGGGTCGCGCGCCAGGTCGATGTCGACGCTGCCGGCCAGCGCGTAGGCAACCACCAGCGGCGGCGACGCCAGGTACTGCGCGCGCACCGTCGCGTTGATGCGCCCGTCGAAGTTGCGGTTGCCGCTCAAGACCGCCGCGGTGACGAGGTTATGCTCCTGCACCGCCTCGCCGACGGCCGGCAAGACCAGGCCACTGTTGCCGATGCAGGTTGTGCAACCGTAGCCGACCAGGTGGAAGCGCAGCGCTTCCAGGAACGGCGTCAGCCCGGCGTTGTTCAGGTAGTCCGTCACCGCGCGCGAGCCCGGCGCCAGGCTCGTCTTGACATAGGGCTTGACGCTCAGGCCGCGCTCGACCGCTTTCTTCGCCAGCAGCCCGGCGCCGATCATCACGAAGGGGTTCGACGTGTTGGTGCAACTGGTGATGGCCGCGATCGCCACCGAGCCGTGGTGCAGCGTCGTCTGCACGCCATCCAGCTTGATCGCCACCTCGCTGGCGTGCGGATCGATGGCGACGGCCGGCTGCGACGGCTGTAATCGCTCGTTGACGACGCCGCCCTCGTTGTCGAAGCGCGCCACTGCCTCTTTCGAGGGTGGTCCCGCCGGCGCAGTCACCGGCACGAACTGGTCGGAAAACGCCTTGCGGAAGCTAGCGCCTACCTTGCTCAACGCCACGCGATCCTGCGGCCGGTGCGGACCGGCCAGGCTGGGCTCGACGGTGGCGAGGTCCAGCTCGATAGTCTCATTAAATACCGGGTCCGGCGTCTCGTCGGTCCGGAAGAGGCCCTGTTCCTTGCTGTAGCGCTCGACCAGCTCGACCAGATCCTTGTCGCGACCGGTCATGCGCAGGTAGCTCAGCGACTCACTATCTACCGGAAAAAGCGCCGCCGTCGCGCCGTATTCCGGCGCCATATTGGAGAGGGTCGCCCGGTCGGGTAAGCTCAGGCCGCTCAGGCCGGGACCGTAGAACTCGACGAACTTCTCCACCACGCCGTGCTTGCGCAGCAGCTCCGTCACCGTGAGCACCAGGTCGGTCGCCGTGGTCCCTTCGGGCATGGCGCCGTGCATGCGGAAGCCGACCACGACCGGCGTCAACTGGTAGAGCGGCTGCCCGAGCAGCACCGCCTCGGCCTCGATGCCGCCGACACCCCAGCCGAGCACCCCGAGTCCGTTGATCATCGTGGTGTGGGAATCGGTGCCGACCAGGGTATCCGGATAGGCCACGGTGATCTGGCCATCGTGCCGCGTCTGCACCACGCTCGCCAGGTATTCCAAGTTGACCTGATGGACGATGCCGGTACCCGGCGGCACCACGCGCAGGTTTTGGAATGCCTGCTGGGCCCAACGCAATAGACCATAGCGTTCCTGATTGCGCTCGTACTCGAACTGGACGTTGGCGGCAAAGGCGAGCGTCGATCCGAAGCGGTCCACCTGGACCGAGTGGTCGATGACCAGGTCCGCCGGGACGAGCGGGTTGATGCGCCGCGGGTCCCCGCCCAGGCGCGCCACCGCCGAGCGCATCGCCGCGAGGTCTACGACGCACGGAACTCCGGTGAAGTCCTGCAGGATCACTCTTGCCGGCAGGAATGGGAAGTCGATCGCGGCAGGCGACGCCGGGTTCCATTTGGCCAGCGCCCGGACCTGCGCCTCCTCCACCAGCCCGTTCCCGGCGTGGCGGAGGACGTTCTCCAGGAAGATGCGGACGGTCACGGGCAGCCGCTGCTGCCCGCCCACCAGCGAGTCGATCGCCTCCAGCCGGTAATAGGTGACCGGTCCGTGCGACAGCGAAAGGGTGGCGCGCGCGCCAAACGGATCCTGTCGTGCCATTGAGCTATCCCTCTACAACCTTGCTCTAGTATACTGACGCCGCCGCTGGCGCGTCCGCCCACTGGATGCGCCCCTCCAGGAAGCGGTCCGGCTGGTCCGCGTGGTGAGGGATCACGCGCACGGTGTAGCCCTGAAGGCCGCTGGTCTGGCAATCGATGGCGCCGGCAAAGCGGTAGCGCTCGCCGTCCCGTGTGCCGTCCCACTGCATCGGCAGTGATGCCGGGGCGGCGATGCTGTCCTGCTGGTCCAGCGTACCCTGGTAGAGTTCCACCGCCACGTCGTTGGGAACGAGGCTACCCAGCCGTACCCACGCCTGCACGTGCAATTGGCTGCCGACGGGCACCGGCCCGCTGGCGTCGGCCTCCACCCGGTCGATGCGCACCTGTGGCCACTGTTCGCGCACCCTCCCCTGCCAGGCCGCCACCTCCCGCGCGTGCCGCGCGTCTTCGCCCGAGAGGCGGGCAAAGCGCTTCGCCGCCGGCTCGTAGCCGCGGCTATCGTATTCGCCGACCATGCGGTGCGTGTTGAACACCGGGCAGAGCGCGCGCATGGCCGCCTTGACGCGGGCGATCCATTCCCGCGGCAAACGGTCGGCGCCGCGCCGGTAGAACAGCGTCCGCACTTCCACTTCCAGCAGGTGGTAGAGCGCGTCGGCCTCGATGGCGTCCTGCTGCTCGAGGTCGCTGTACTCTTCACCGTGGCCGATGGCCCAGCCCAGCTCGGGACGATAGGCTTCGTCCCACCAGCCGTCCAGAATGCTCAGGTTCAGGGCGCCGTTCAGCGCGGCCTTCATCCCGCTGGTGCCGCTGGCCTCCAACGGCCGCCGCGGATTGTTCAGCCAGACGTCCACCCCTTGCACCAGGTAGCGCGCCATCACCATGTCATAGTCCTCCAGGAAGACGACGCTCCGCCGCACCTCCGGCCGGCGCGAGAAGTGGATGATCTGCCGGATCAGATCCTTGCCCGGCTGGTCGGCCGGATGGGCCTTGCCGGCGATGATGAGCTGCACCGGCTGGTCGCGGTCGGCCAGCAGGCGGATCAAGCGCTCCGGATCGCGCAGCAGCAGGGTGGCCCGCTTGTAGGTGGCGAAACGGCGGGCAAAGCCGATGGTCAGGGCATCGGGGCTGAGCGCTTCCGCTGCCTGCGCCACGTCGGCGGAGGGCGCGCCACGGGCCAGCAACTGGTCCTTCAGGCGGCGTCGCGTGTAGGCCACCAGACGCTCTCGCCGCCGCTCGTGCGTCCGCCACCACTCCTCGTCGGGGATGGTGGCGACGGCGTCCCAGACGCTCTGGTCCGCCGGCTGCTCGTGCCAGCGCGGACCCAGGTAGCGCTCCAGCAGCGAGGCCATGTCCAGGGACATCCAGGTGGCCGTGTGGACGCCGTTGGTGACGGCGGCGATCGGCGCCTCTTCTTCCGGGACATCCGGCCAGCAGCCGTGCCAGATGCGGCGCGAGACGTGGCCGTGCAGCTGGCTGACACCGAAGCGGAAGCCGGAGAGCCGCAGCGCCAGCACGGTCGTGCAGAATGCCTCGTTCTGGTCGGACGGATTCTGCCGGCCCAGCGCCAGTATCCGGTCGCGCGTGAGGCCGAGCCCTCCGTAGTAGCCGCCCAGGTAGCGGTCGATGTATTCCGGCGGGAAGTAGTCGCTCCCGGCGCTCACCGGCGTGTGCGTCGTGAAGACGTTGCCGGCGCTCGCCAGCACCCGTGCCTCGTCGAAGGAGAGACCGCGCTCCTCCATCAACAGGCGGATGCGTTCCAGCGCGAGGAAGGCGGAGTGCCCCTCGTTCATATGGTAGACCGCCGGGCGCAGATCTAACAGCCGCAGCGCGCGGATGCCGCCGATGCCGAGGACGATCTCTTGCTGGATACGCTTCTCGTTGTCGCCGCCGTACAACTGGTCCGTGATCTTGCGGTCGCCCTCCCCGTTCTCCGGCACGTTGGTGTCCAGCAGGTAGAGCGGCACGCGCCCCACCTGGGCCTTCCACACCTGCGCCCGGACCTGGCGACCGGGGAAGTCGATGCTAAATGCTTTGGCGGAGCCGTCGGCGTTGCGCAACGGCTCGATGGGCAGATTGTGGAAGTCGTTCCGCGTATAGCGCTCCTGCTGCCAGCCGTCGGGATTGAGGTACTGGCGAAAGTAGCCCTCTTGGTACAGCAGCCCGATCCCCAGCAAGGGCAGCCCCAGGTCGCTGGCCGATTTGAGGTGGTCGCCGGCCAGGATGCCCAGGCCGCCGGAGTAGATCTGCAGGCACTCCGTCAGCCCGAACTCCGCCGAGAAGTAGGCGATTCGCGGCATCGCCTCCGGCTCGCCGCCCGGCCGGTGGTTGAGGTAGCGGTCCAGCCGGTCGCGCACCCGCTCCATCTGGGCCAGGAAGCCATCGTCGCGCGCGAGCAGGCGCAGCCGCTCCTGGTCGATGTGCCCGAGCATCAGCGCTGGGTTGTGGCCCGAGGCTTCCCAGAGACCCGGGTCGAGCCGCCGGAACAGGTCGATCGCCTCCGGATCCCACTCCCAGTGCAGGTTATAGGCCAGCCGCGACAGCGGCTCCAACACCGCCGGCAGCGACGGCACAACGCGAAATCGAAACAGCGGTCGTGTCGCCAATTTTCGTCCTCATCACTACCAGATGTCCGCGGCCGTGCCCCACGCGCCGCCGCGAGCCTATGCCTGTTTAGGGTACCGTAGCGTTCCACCAGGGCGCGAAGCCGCCCTTATGCTTCCCTGTTCGGAACGCGGACCGTGCTCTCGAATCTTGCGCCGGCTGGTTGGCCGGACCATGCGCGAGCCGGCTCACGGGACTGAGCACCGTCCGGGGGCTCTTCAGTTGGTAGTCTCGGTTCCGATCAGGAAACATTCCTCGCAGCCGGGCAGCCCCGGAGGGGCTTTGTCCTGTGAGCCGGACGCTTTAGCGTTCGGTTGCTCCGGTTCTCAGTGGGCCGGCGCGCCTGCGACTGACGGCCAGACCGTCTCGTACGGGCAAGATGGCCGTCTCCAGGTCCGGATGGCCGAACGCTAGCCGGTTGTACTGCACGTAACGCTGGGCGTGCTCCGGCACGACCTCAGCGGCGACGTTGCCCGCGTGCAGGGCATTGTCCGAGACCAGCAACCCGCCGGGGGCCAGTCGCTCGAGGCTCAAGGTGAACAGCCGCTCCACCAGCGACGGCTGCTCCAGCGCGGAAACGATGTCCAAAAATGCGAAGTCGAACGGAGAAGTGATCCCCGGCAGAACGGCGAAGGCGTCACCTTCCAGCACGTGCAGGATATCGCCGAAGCCGCAACGCGCCGCGTTGGCGCGGGCGACGGCGGCGCGCGAGGGGTCGCGCTCGATCGTGGTCACCGTCCCCCCGCTCGCGGCCGCGGCTTTCGCCAGCCAGAGGGCAGAGTAGCCGGTGGCCGTCCCCACCTCCAGGATGCGCCGCGCCCCGGCGATCGTCGCCAGCAGCATCAGCACGTGTCCCTCATACGGCCCGATGCAAGGGATGCGCTGCGCAATCGCCTCCGCTTCTATCTCGGCAAACGCGCCCTCGCGCGGCGGCACGGTCGAAAGCAGCCAGCGCTCCACGCGCGCATCGACGATACCGGGCATGTACATTCCCCTGCGCCTCTCCGCTACCGATACAACGAGATGCTGGCTGCCATGCCGCGTCCGACAGCCCGTGCAACGATAGCATCGCCGGGGACGTGGCGAGCGGCTAACCAGTCGTGCGCGTGAGCCATACATCGAACCCTTCCGTCTACGGCCCACCCCTGCTTCATGGCCCGTACAATGGTGACCGGAGGTACGGCGCGATGGACATCCGAAAGACCGCCATCGTTATCGACCAGGATCTGGCCCGGCAGGCAGGCGCTGTGCTCGGGACTACCGGGGTGATGCGAACGGTGCAACGCTCGCTTGAGCAGGTGGTCGCCGAAGCGGCTCGGCGACGTTTTGTCGAACGTCTGAGCCGCATGGAGGGCCTGGACCTTGCTGACCACGAGGTTATGGATCGCGCCCGGGGTCGCCACGAGTGAACGAGAGCATGGGCGCCCTATCCTGGATGATCGACAAGAGCGCCTTCGCCCGATGCGCGATCCAGCGGTCGGCGTTGTACCTGCTCAGACGACGAGCTGCGGGTCCAGCGCGTCGCGCAGCCCATCGCCGACATAGTTGATGGAGAGCACGGCCAGGAAGATCAGCAGGCCGGGGAAGATCGCCATCCAGGGCGCGATGGTCAGGTAATTCTGGGCGTCGAACAGCATGCGTCCCCACGTCGGCACGTCCGGCGGGAAGCCCAACCCCAGGAAGGACAGCGTGGACTCGGCGATGATCGCCGAGCCGATGGCGAGCGTCCCCGCCACGATGACGGGGCTGACCACGTTGGGCAAGATGTGCCGGGTGATTTGCCGGACCGCCGGCGCGCCGATGCAGCGCGCCGCCACCACGAACTCCTTCTCGCGTGTCGAGAGGAAGCCGGCCCGGACCAGTCGCGCGGTTGACATCCAGTTGAGGCCGCCGATCACGCCGACCAACAGCAAGAAGATGCCCGCACCCGTCCCGATGCGCTTGGTGAGCGCGTCGCGGAAGAGATAGATGATCAGCAGCAACAAGGGCAACTGCGGGATGGAGATGAAGACGTCGGTGAGGCGCATGAGTAGCGTATCGGCCATATGACCGAAGAAGCCCGCGATCGAGCCGATGAGCGTACCCAAGGTGATGGCAATCAGCATCGCCGCCAGCCCGACGGCGATGGAGATGCGCCCGCCCCAGAGCGCGCGGGCAAGGATGTCCTGACCCAGGTCGTCCGTGCCGAACGGGTGCGCCAACGCGGGCGGGCTGGTGGCGGCCGCAAAGTCGACGTCCTGGATGCGCACGTGGTAGACCAGCGGCCCGAGCAAGGTGGCCAGGACGAGCAGCAGGAAGGCAACGGCTCCGGCAGCGGCCAGCCGGTGGCGCAGGAAGCGCTGCCGCACGTCGCCCCACAGCGTGCGGTGGCGCTGGGCGGTGAGCGCGCCCGTCCGGACGGGCGCGCTCACCGCGGTTGCCAGGGTGCGCGTGCGTACAGCCATGTCAGGTGTACTTGATCCTGGGATCGAGCACGCCGTAGAGCAGGTCGGCGAGGAGATTGAAACACACCACGAGGATGGCGAACACGAAGGTGATGGCCATCACCACCGGCGTGTCGCTGGTTTGGATGGCGGTGATCAGCAAGGCGCCGATCCCCGGCACTCGGAAGATCTGCTCCGTCACGACGGCGCCGGTGAATACCACCGGCAGTTGCAGCGCCATCAGCGTGACCACCGGGATCAAGCTGTTGCGCAGGACGTGCCGCAGCACGACCGCCGGCTCGGCCAGGCCTTTGGCGCGTGCCGTGCGCACGTAGTCGCCGCGCACGTTGTCCAGCACGGAAGCGCGCGTGTAGCGGGCCAGGCTGGCGGTCTGGAAGAGGGCAAGCACGGCGATGGGCATGATGGCCTGCTTGACTGCCTCGCCCGGCGCGCGGACCTGCGTGTTGTAGATCGACGGCAGCCAGCCGAAATGGACGCTGAAGATCAGGATCAACAGGACGCCGGTGAAGAAGGTGGGCAAGGAGAAGCCGACGAAGGCAAAAGTGGTGGCCAGGTGGTCGAACCAGGAGTACTGCTTGATCGCGGCGACCACACCGATGGGGATGGCCAGCACAATGGCGACGAGGTAGGCAGCTCCGACCACGCTGAGGTCCGTCGGCACACGCTGCAAGATCAGGCCGCTCACCGGCGTGCGGCTGGCAAAGGAGTACCCCCAATCACCGCGGACGAACGCGGCCGCCCATTTGACGTAACGCACCGGCACCGGCTGGTCCAGCCCAAAGTCGTGCCGAATCTGCAGCCGGACCTCGGCGGGCACGTCCGGGTTCGACGCAAACTGGCTCAGCGGATCGCCCGGCGCCAGCGCCAGGATGCCGAACACCACCATGCTGATCACGACCAAGGTCGGCGCCGTCACCACCAGCCGCCGCAAGACGTACGTCGTCATGGTCCCCTCGCCTCAACTGCCACCACCTCATCGCCCGTCAGCCCTGCCGCGTCCAATCGGCGATGTTCCAGGTGTTGGCGTCGAACACGGCGATGTTTGGCCCCTTGAGCCACTTCGCCTTGCAATCCGCCTGCTTCCGGTCCACCAGTCCGGTGGTGACGTAGTTGCTGACCACCAGGTCGTTCATCTTCTTGAACAGGTCGGCCAGCTTCTGGGTATCCGTCTCCGTTTGCGCCTGGGTGTACAGCGAATTGAACTCGTCGCTTCGCCAGCGCGTGTAGTCGTTGCCCGACCACTGATTGCTCTTTTGGGGGACATCACGCGCCGGGTCGACGCTGGACCAGCGCCGCATGTAGCTGATCGGGATTGGCGAGGTGTAGGAGGAGGTAAACATCTGGAGATCGGTGTAGAAGTGATTCACATTGTCGGTGTCGCCGGCCGCGCCGCCAAAGAACACATCGGCGGGAACCGTCTTCAGTTCCAGGTTGACGCCAATCTGCTGGCAACCCTGTTTGATGATCGCTTGCTCCTTCTGGCGGAGCGAGTTGACGCTGGTCTGCAAGACGAGCTTGAGCGGCAAGCCGTTCTTGGCGCGCGTGCCGTCGGCGCCTTTCGTCCAGCCCGCTTCGTCGAGCAGCTGGTTCGCCTTGGCAACGTCGTGGGGGATGGTGACGCCAGTCGACTTCATCGTCGCCGGCACGCTGAGCACGTCCACGGTCGGTCCCACCGCGGTGTCTCCGTACAACTGCTTGGCCATGGTGTCGCGATCGATGGCCATGCTGATGGCCTGGCGGACCTTCGGATCGCTGAGGATCGGGTGCGGGGTGCCGAAGTGTGACCGCTCACCGTTCACGTCCTTGTTCGGGTCGCTCATGTTGAAGAACAACTGCTCGATCCCCTGACCGGGCGCGGTCACCAGGTCGCCCTTGCCCCCTTGCATGATCTGCTGCAACACCGGCCATTCCGCCTGCAGATTCCAGGCATAGTCATACTCGCCGGTCTCGAAGACGGCCCGCGCGGCCGACACGACGTCGCCGCCGCCCTTGAGCTGGACCTGGGCAAAGGCCGGCTTGTCCGGCTCACGGTAGCGGTCGTTGATCGAGTAGACCACCAGATCGCCCGGGGCCATCGAGTCAACCTTGTAGGGGCCGGTGCCGATCGGCTTGAGATTGAATGCGGCGTCGCGGGCCTTCGCGCCGATGAAATCTTTGAGGATGTGCTTGGGCAGGATCACGCCGTTGTAGCCCAGCCACTGGGAGAACCAGCTCGGGTTCGGCCCTTTGAACGTCGCCTTCACCGTCAGCGGATCGAGCGCCTCCATCTTGTCGACCGTGAGGAAGTTGCCGACCGTGGTGGCGGCGGTTGCCGGCTCGGCGACGTACTGCCAGGTGAACACTACGTCGTCGGCGGTCAGCGGCTCGCCATCGCTCCAGGTAATGCCCGGCTTCAACTTGACGGTCACCGTCTTCGCATCACTGCTCAAGCCGCCGTTGGCTTGTGTCGGCGCCTCGGCCGCCAGGACCGGCGAGAGCTGACCCGTGTCGATCGAGGCCGTGAACAGCGGCTCCAGGACCAGGCGAGCGGCAAACACATCCTTCGTGCCGGTGGCCAGGTGGGGATTGAGGATGGTCACCGCCTGCCAGAACAGCATCTTCAGCGTCCCCGCCTTGCCGCGCGCGCCACTCGCCGCGGCCGCGCTGGTCGCCGCACTGCTCGAGCTGGCAGCGGTAGCACTGCTTGCCGCCGTAGCCGCCGAGCTTGCCGTGGTCGTCGCGCCTGCCGATTGCGTCGACGCGCCGGTCGAGCTCGCTTGGACGCTGCTTCCGCCCGCGCCGCTACTGGCCGTACCGATCGTGGATGACACCGTCGTGGCCGCCTGTCCGCCGCAGCTCGCCAGCAGCGTCGCCAGAGGGATGGCCATGACACCGCCGACACTATTTCGCAAGAATCGGCGTCGCGCCACGGCCGGCGCTCCTCCCGTACGGTTCTGGGCCGCCGTACCCGCAACACTCACAGACGTTACCTCCCGCCATTCATGCCTACACAGCGCCACGTCTTCGGTAAGCGCCAGCGCGCCGCTCGCCAGAACAGGAAAGCATTCGATGAACCCGCAAGGCCGGCAGGCGCGAACCGCCCGGTCGGACCCCGAGGCCATTATATAACAGAGTGTTTGGAAGGCAACCCCGCCCGTGCTCGCGTGCATATCACCAAGTATGGTATCGCGGGTCGTAGCGTCGGGGAGCTAGGCGGCGACGTACTCGCGTACGTCTACCTCAACCCCGGCACGCGCGGCCTCATCCGCGGCGTGCAGCAACCGCGTCGCGGTTTCCTCATCGACGTACTCCTCGCCGCGGTTCTCGCAGACCCGGGCCGGAACGGCCTTGACTACAAGTGTCAGTCGGCCGCGTGTGAGCGTAATCGTGGCATGCCCCGGCCGCACTTCGCCCTGCCTGCAGATCACACAGGTCATCGCTTTTTCCTCCTAAAGCCGGGCTCCCATATGAACTGTGTTGCTACTCAACCCCACGTATGCAGCGCCGCCTCGTACCGGTAGGCGCTGACCTGGCGTTCGCATTCCGGCTGGTCCCAGCCCAGCAGGCTGCCAATCTGGCGCGCGACGTCGGCGGCGCGCCGCACGGCCCCCTTAGGGTCCAGCAGCGTCAACCCGAGTCGCCGCGTGAGGACATCGCTGAGCGACACCGCCAGCTCGCTCTCCACGGCGTAACGCGCCTCGGCCATGATGATCGGCAGATCCTCCACCAGGCGCTCAGCCAGTTCCTGCACCGACCCAGCCAGCTCGCCAATGCGCAGGGCAGCGGCGCCGTAGCTGGCCAGCAGATGCGCCGCGATGTCGGCTGGAAGGCGCTCGCCGAGCGATCTGAGTAGCTCCTGACGAGCAATCTGCCCCGCGTCGCCCAGGGGGAAACCGCCCAGCGCTAGCTCGGTCGTGCGGCAGCGCGGCCGGTCTTTGCGGACCCCGTCGCCTTGCAGCAACGTGACGACCTGATCGACCACCTTTTCCGCCATGTGCCGGTACACGGTCAGCTTGCCGCCGGCGATGGTCACGATGCCGTCGGGGGACACGCTGACGCGGTCCTCCCGCGATACCTCGTCGGTAGAGGGCTTCTCCGTATTGACGAGCGGGCGGAGACCGGCCTGCACTCCGATCACGTCCCTTTCGGTCATCTGCGCCCCGGGCAGGCGGGTGCGCACGGCCCGCAAGAGATAGCGAACATCATCGCCGGTGACGGGAGGCTCGGCCAGGTTGCCGCTGTAAGCGGTGTCGGTCGTGCCGACGAGGGTCCGGTCCTTCCATGGGATGACGAAGATGTAGCGGCGGTCGTCGGGATGACGCAGCAGCAGCGCGCCCCGATCGCCGAAAGGCTCCCGAGGCAGAATCAGATGGACGCCCTTGGCCGGTTTGACGAGCATACCCTGGGCATCGGGCCTGCTGGCTAGCACCTCGTCCACCCAGACGCCGCAGGCCAGTACCACCCGATGAGCACGCACGGTCAATTCCGCGCCGCTCAGCACGTCCCGGCAGAGCAGTCGGTTGACGCGGGCGCTGCCGCCGAAGCCAATCGCTTGGCAGCGGTTGGCGATCGCGGCGTCGTAGCGAAGCGCCTCCTTGATCACCGTCACCGTCAGACGCACGTCGTCGGTTTGCCCGTCATAGTAGACCAACCCGCCGGCATACTTTCCTCCCTGCAATACCGGAAACCACTGCGCCAGCTCGCCACGGCTCAGCCGGTAATGGTTGCGAACGTTGTGAAAGCCGGCCACGAGGTCGTACGCCGTGAGCCCGGCCGACATCACCAGCCGGTCCGCGATCCCTGTGACGGGCACGACGAACGGCAGCGGGCGGACCAGGTGGGGCGCCAGGCGCAGCAGCCGGCTCCGCTCGACGCTGCCCACGCGTGTCACGCCGACGTGGCCCTGGGCCAGGTAGCGCAAGCCGCCGTGGATGAGCTTCGTGGTTCGGCTGCTGGTGCCTGCAGCGAAGTCACGGCGCTCGACCAGCGCGACGCGCAGACCACGCGTCGCGGCGTCGAGGGCGATCCCGGCCCCGGTGATCCCACCGCCGACGATGGCGACGTCAAACTGCTCGTCGGCGAGTCGTTCCAATTGATCGGCACGTTGCACCGCCGTCAACGCTGCCACCTCATCGCGCCTTTCCCTCCGCCAGCGCGATGATACGCTCCACGACCTGATCGACGTTCAGCTTGGTCGTGTCCAGGCTGTGCGCGCCGTCTGCAACCCGGAGGGGTGACGCCGACCGTCCGCTGTCCAGTTCATCGCGCTGGACAATGCCGGCGCGCACCTCCGCCTCGTCAGCGTGCTGTCCGCGGGCGCGCACCTCCTGCAAGCGCCGCCGCGCGCGCGCCTCCAGCGACGCGGTGAGGTAGACCTTGAGATCGGCGTTCGGCAAGACTACCGTGCCGATATCCCGTCCCACCAGCACACAGCGTCCACGACCTGCAATGCGCGCCTGCAGCAGGACCATCGCCCGGCGCACCCCAGCAATAGCCGACACCGGCGACACCGTCGCGTCGACCTCCGGCGTGCGGATCTGCCAGGTCACGTCTTCACCGCCGGCCAGCACCGTGTAGGGCCGCCCGTCAGCAGGCCCGCCGGGCCGAATGTCGACGTCCGTCGCGCCTGCTAGCGCGATCATCCCGGCCTCGTCATCCACGGGGATAACGCGCTTCAATGCCAGATACGCTACCGCTCGGTACATCGCACCCGTGTCGAGAAATAGGTAGCCGAGCCGCTCCGCCACAGCCCGACCGACCACTGTCTTCCCCGCCCCGGCCGGGCCGTCAATGGCGATGGTCGAGGCGACCGACACAGTATTTACGCGTCTCACTTGCTGGCCGTCCGGGCAAGGACTCGGCGCAATAATGCTACCTCGCCGGCGCCGAGGATGCGCCATTCACCGGAACGCAAGTCGCCCAATCGCAACGGCCCGACCCGCGTTCGCACCAGCCGGTAGATGGGCAGCCCCAGCGCCTCGAACATCCGCCGGACCTGCCGGTTGCGCCCCTCGTGGATCGTTAGCCCGACGAGCGTGTCTCGACCCTCTTGCCAGGTCTCTACTCGCGCCGGCGCCGTCAGGCCGTCCGAGAGGCGGACGCCGGAGGCCAGAGCATCCATCTCCTCCCGAGTCGGTGACACGGTCCAGATGCGGTACTCCTTCTCCAAGCCGAAACGCGGATGCGTGACGCGGTACGCCAGGTCGCCGTCGTCCGTGAACAGCAGCAGCCCCTCCGTGTCGCGGTCCAGCCGGCCCACCGAAAACAGCCGCGTCTCCCGCGGCAACAGATCGAACACCGTCTCCCGCCCTTGCGGATCGGAAGCCGTGCTGACGTATCCCATCGGCTTGTTGAGCATGATGAAGTTGTGACCTGCCGGCGCCGGCAGCGGCTGGCCATCGACTTCGATTCGTTGCACCGTCGGTTCGACGCGGCTGCCGAGCTCGGTCACCACCCGGCCATCCACGCGTACCCTCCCCGCGGTGATCAGCGCCTCGCTATGGCGGCGCGAGGCGACGCCCGCCGCCGCCAGCACCTTCTGCAGCCGTTCGGCGGTCATGGCCGGGAGGCGAGCACAGGGGCATGCGCCACGACCTGCTGTCCCAGCACCAGCTCCACGCTGCCGGCAGGCGTTGGACGCGGGCCGCTCACCAGCGGCCCGATGGCGGGGTCGACATTGAGCACCATGCGAACGCTGTCGACCGCCCACGCCGGTACGGGCGTCGCCGTCCATGGGCCGGCTTCCAGATCCACGGCGCCACCATCCAGCGCGGCCAGCGGCGGCAGCGCAGGCGCGAGCCAGCGCCAGTGCGACCAGCCGCTATCCAGCAGCGCGCGAGCGTCGGCATAGCGATCGTCGCTGCCCAGCACCACGGCGAGCAAGCGGTGGCCGTCTCTGGTGGCGGAGCCGATCAGATTCTCGCCCGCTTCCGGCGTCGTACCCGTCTTCACCCCGTCGGCGCCGGGATAACTGCCCAACAACTGGTTGAGGTTAGTAAGATCGAACAGCACCGTCCCGTTGGCGCCGCGCAGCACCTCGTGGCGTGTCTGCACGATCTGGGCCAACAAGGGATCGCCGAGCAGGCCCAGCGCCATCGTTGCCAGGTCCCGCGCCGTCGAAAAGTGGCCGTCGGCGTCCAACCCGTCCGGGTTCACAAAGTGCGTACCCGTCAGCCCCATCGCCGCGGCGCGCGCGTTCATCTGCGCCACGAACGCCGCAACGGAGCCGGACGTTCCTTGCGCCAGCGCCACGGCCGCGTCGTTGCCCGAGGGCAGCAGCAGCCCGTAGAGGAGCTGATCCACGCTCAGCCGTTGCCCGGCGATCACGTTCATCCGCGAGCCGGGCGTCGCCGCGGCCAGTGATGAGACCACAACGACCTGGGCCGGACTGTCGTGGGAGCGGACGACCAGCGCCGTCATAATTTTGGTCAGGCTGGCGGGTGCGCGCCGCGCGCTGGGATCGCGCGACCAGAGCAGCGTGCCGGACGCCGTGTCCATCAGCACGGCGCTGGCCGCTGTCACCGGTGGCGGAGCGTCCTGGCGCAGCGCAGCCAGTGCGGCCGGCCCGATGCGTGGGCCGTCGTCGTCACTGCCTGTGAACGCCGGCGATCCCCAGGCGCACAGAGACAATACAGGCAGGACCAGTAGAGTTAGGCGGATCAGGCCATGGTGGAGCATGGGGCTATTCTACCGGGCTATACTCAGCACCGATTCTATGGATGTGGCGTGACTCTGGAGAAACCATGCGGCGACCCTTCATCCTGACCCTCCTGACCTGCGTGCTGAGCCTGCTCGCGGGCTGCGGAGGGTCGACGGCATCGACGGGCGCCGCCGCGACCGTCAACACCGCTGCCGTGCAGGCGGCTTGCGGCACAGCGTCTGGGGCGACGACTGGAACACCCCAACGCAGCTACGGCGCCGCGCCGCCGATGCAGATCGACCCGAACAAGCAGTACACCGCCACGATCCAAACCCAATACGGCAACATCGTCATTCAGTTGCTGCCCAAGCAGGCGCCGAAAACGGTCAACAACTTCGTGTTCCTGGCTTGTCATCACTTTTACGACGGCCTCGCCTTTCACCGGATCGTCGCCAGCTTTGTCATCCAGGGCGGGGATCCCCAGGGTACCGGCGCCGGCGGGCCGGGCTACCAGTTCGCCGACGAGCTCCCGCCCAACTCCAGCGTCTACACGGCCGGGGCGCTGGCCATGGCCAACTCCGGACCCAACACCAACGGCAGTCAGTTCTTCATCTGCACCGGCGACGATTCTCAGCAACTCCAGCCGCTGTACAGCTACTTCGGCAAAGTGACCGCGGGGATGGATGCAGTGACCGCCATCGCCCATGTGGCGACCGTCGCCGGCCCCACTGGGGAGAAGTCCCAGCCCACCACGCCAGTGGTCATGCAGCACGTGCTCATCCAGGAATCCTAGAGCGTGTATGGTACCGCGAAGCGCGTCGGGGAGTGAGGGAGCCGATGGCCCTCCGCCTGCCCTTCGAGGGGCAGGCGGTCGGCAGACATGGCCGGTGCTGTGGGGAGTGCTTCCGGCGCTTGGCAGGAAGGGGAAGGCAATGGCACAACGAGGAACACGTCTGCTGGGGATCGCTGCTCTGCTGCTGATCACACTGGCGTTCTACCCGGCGCGACAGGCGGAAGGGGGAGCTGGCTCGTTCACGACCGCCAACTCCGACCACACATTCGGACAGTTGGTGGTCGACCCCAACAACAGCCGGACTGTGTACGCCGCCGGCAATGATCAGAGCCAGAATGCCTACGTCTTCAAGAGCCAGGATGGCGGTCAGACCTTCGGCAACACCGCGCCGACACTGGGCCAATTCTCGGTGCTGGCGCTCGCTATCGCCAAGATCGACCCGCTCACGCTCTACGTCGGCGGCTACAACTTCACGACCAAGCAGGGCGTCTGGTACTCCACGAAGGACGGCGGCGCCAGCTGGGTCCTCGGCGCGACCTCCCTTGGCAACATCAGCATCCAGGCGATCGTGATCGATCCGACCATCGCCTCGACGGTGTATCTGGGTACCAACAGCGGCATCTACAAGTCGACCGATCACGGGGCGACCGTCTCGCAGCTCGGCACCATGGGCACGCGCAACGTCCACTCCCTGGCCTACGACCACAACAACCCGGTAAACTTCTACGCGGGCACCGACGCCAGTACCGACCCCGGCGTCTGGAAGAGCACCGACCAGGGCACCACCTGGAACAGCGTCGACACGGGCCTGCCGGGCGGTGCAAGCGTGCTGCAGCTCGCCTTCGACCCGACCTCGACGCAGACCCTCTACGCAGGTGTCGCCGCTTCCCCATTCGTGCTCGTGAAAACCACCAACGGGGGGACCAATTGGGCGACGACCTACCCTGCGCCCGAGCCGATCGTCAGCGTCGCCGTCGATCCGCTCAACGGCGGCAACGTCTATCTCACCACGACCTCCACTACCTGGTGGAGCCGCGACGGAGGCGTTACCTTCAACCCGATTTACAATCGGGGCGGCGGACCAGTCGCGGTGGATGGAGGCAGTCCCCAGGATGTCTACGTGGGTGGCGCGGGCGTCTCAACCCTTACCCTCGGCCCGCCCGTCATCACCGTCACACCCACGAGTACGCCCACGCCAACGCCGGCGCCATCACCGACCGCCACTCCCGCTCCCGGCGTGAACTGCCAGTTGCCGCCGGACAACGGCTACGGCTCCTACACCTTCCCGCTGACAGGGCATACGGTGAGCGGCGTCTGGCTCCAGTTCTTCAAGACGCATGGGGATGTGGACATCCTGGGCTATCCGCGAACGGACGTAATCTGCGATCCAGTGTACGGCGGCCAGACTGTGCAGTACTTTCAGCGCGCGGTGCTGGAATACCACCCAGAGCATTCGGCGCCATATCAGATTCAGCCGCGTCTGCTCGTGACCCAGCTCTATGGCGGCAACGCCGACCCGCCGGCAAGTCAGAGTAACCCGCCGTCTGGGGATTCCTTCTACTTCCCACTGGGGCCGAACGGCGCCGGCCACTTCGTCGCCAATGTGGCGCCGGATGGCAGCCACACCTACTTCAAGCAGTTCTTCGACGCGCACGGTAAGGAGGACACCTTCGGCTACCCGCTAGAAGAGCCCAAACAACGGACGGCCATCGACGGCTCCGTACATTGGACGCAGCACTTCCAAAGGGCGGTGTACGAGTATCACCCCGAGAACGACAAGCCCGGCAACGTCCCCGGCACCAATAATCCCTATGTCACCTACCGCGTCCAGCTCACCCTGTTGGGTGACATCTTCATCCAGAAGCATCAGTTGCCGTATATCCCGCAATCGTGAACGAGCTATCAGCTATCGGCTGTCAGCCATCAGAAGGTGGTCGAGGTGTGCTGCCGGGTCGTCCGCATGTCGCACTAGCTCGTACACTCTACAAAGTCTCCACCAAACGGGGTGGCTGCTGATTGCTGATAGCTGAAAGCTAATTGGACCCTATCGAGCCGACCGCCATCACGCTGCACAGTGGTCCTAAGCTGGTTGAGATCGCCTGGGCCGACGGTCACGTCAGCAGCTACAGTTTCGAGCTGCTGCGTTGGAACTGCCCCTGTGCCCACTGCCGTGGCGAGATGGGCAGGCCGGGCGCGCTCGCCTCAACCGTGGCGCTCATGCCGGCGCAAAAGGAGCTGATCGACCTCCAGCTCGTCGGGCGCTACGCCGTCCAGCCTCGCTGGGCGGATGGCCACGACACGGGGATCTACTCTTTTGAGGATCTCCGACGCCTGTGTCCCTGTGAGTTGTGCGCTCGTGGCCGGCAAGGAGCCTAATCGTCGGGGAGCCTCCCTAGCTCGCCCTCCCGTTTACCTTTCTATCGCGCTGTGGCTCGTCCTGGCAAGCTGCGCGCGGTCGCTGCCGGTAGTCACCGAGGAGCGCACGCCGGGACCCGTCGCCACCGGCCAGCTCTCCGTGGCGTCGCCAAAGACGACATCCGTGGCGCCGGACGCGCCGGTGGCAACGTCAGCGCGTGCAGGGATTGCTGCGAGTCCTGCTCCCCCACCATCGCCGCTACCTTCGACACCGACTCGAACGGTCACGTCGGAAACGCCCCCGCCGGCGGCCACGTCTCCAGCATCGAAATCGCCCGCGTCTTCGCCGGCAACGACCGATGCGGCGACGTCACCCACGCTGGACTGGTCCGGCACGCAGATCGACCTGCAGCTCGGCACGGTGGCCCGTCTCCTCTTGCCCGCCCTTTCGCCATCGGACCGGGCGAGCGCGCCGGCTGTCCGGGTGGAAGGGCTGCCGGCTCCGACGGTGTCGCTGGAAGAGAGCGGCGCGGTGGCGCTCGCAATCCAGGCGCCCGCCACGGCAGCTTCCGGCACACACCTGTTGACCGCGCGTTGGCCGTCCGGACGCCAAGGAACCTTACGCCTTTCGATCGGACCAACCCTGCCGCTGGCAAGCGGGATCGGCGAGCCGGACGACGTGGTCGTAGCGCCCGACGGCAGCGTCGTCGTCACCGACCTGAAGTCCAACTCCATCCGCCAGGTGCTGGCCGGTCACAGCGTGCGAACGCTGCTCTCGGGGCTGAACGTCCCCGAAGGCGTCGCGATCGACGGGGCTGACAGCCTCGTGTTTGCCGAGCAAGGAACGAATCGTGTGCTGCGGTGGAGCTCCCGCTTGGGCCTGCGTGAGCTGCTCCAGTTGCCCGTCCATCCCGGCGTAGAAGGCATCGACGGGCTGAGCATCGCCTCGCCGGCTGGAACGCAGGTAGTGCTGGTCCCCGACAGCGCCGGTGGCCGTGTACTCGTGGCACAGATGGACACGGGAATAACCAGCCCCATTCCCGGGCACTGGCAGCGCCCCACCGACGCGGTGCTGCACGGCGACCAGGTGTACATGGTCGATGAATACGGCGGCCGAATGTGGCTTGGGCCGATTAATGGGCCGTTGCACGCACTCGGTCCACCACTGAGCCTTCCCGACGACGTGGTCGTGGGGTCGGATGGCACGGCCTTCGTCAACGAGCTGAGCGGAACCATCCTGGCGATCCGGCCAAATGGGCAGGCGACGCCGCTGCTCCAAGGTTTGCATAACCCGCAGGGACTGGCGCTAGACGGCGCCGAAAACCTGATCCTGGTAGAGAGCGACACGGCCCGCATATCCACCTACGTGCGATCCTGCGTGCCGCTGTTGCTCGGGGACACAGCGGCACGCCTGCATACGGGCGGACCGGCCGCCGTAGTGGCGATCGGCAGCGACTGTGTTCCCGGTAGTTCTCCGCCGAGCTTCATGCTGGCGCCCGGAAGCCTCTGGCCGGCGCCGGGCGCCGCATCCGGCATATGGGGCGGCGCTCCCGGCTCGACGACCACCACGCTGAGCAATGGCGTGACGGCGTCGTTACTGCCCGGTGCGTCGCCCGGCGCCGCGCTGGTGATGCTTCGACCGTCGTCCGGCCCCGACCACACCGGGTCCGCTGTGGACGCCGTGCTGGAGGTACGGCAGCGCACCGGCGTCGGCGCCATCCCCGTCCAGATCACCACGCAGGTGCTGCCGTAGCCCTACCGCAGCGCGTCGCAGTGGGGCAAGGCGCCATCGTAGCCAGACGATAGAAGGCAGTCTGTGCGGCCGCACTCGGGGCGGCGCATCGGTCAGCCCTCCGAACAACTGATCCCTCTCTGGCGTGTGACAGCGGTCGTGCTGCGGGGCGAAGACCTCGAGCGCGTCCACGGTTCGCCCTCCTCCTGTCTAGCCCGGTAGGGCATACAGCTCCCAGGCGGCGCCGGTGAGCTGGTCGTGCTCCACCCCGTTATTCGGCACTCCGGCCGCATCGAGCTGGCCCTTCAGCAGCTGCAATCGGTCCTCGCTTGGTACGGCGAGCGCCAGGTGGTCCAACCCGACGCGGAAGGGATTGAAACGATCGCCGGACGGCGTCTCGCGGGCGTCGCCGCGGATGCCCAGCAGCATCCCACCGGCGCTCACCAACACCAGGCCATCGGCTTCCAGCACCTGCTGGAAGCCCAGCGTGCCGGTGTAGAACTGTTTCGCCCGCGCCAGATCGGTCACCCGGATGCTCACGTGGCTCAGGCCGGCGGTTGCGAGTCCCATTGCGATTCCTCCTCGGACACTCCGCTCGCTGCCGCTTCCGATACGGCGCGATAGCACTACCGTACCGGCTGCAGCAGGATCCCGCATCGAGAGAAAGGCGTAGTTCGTGGCGCTGGCCCGATACTACGTAGATGTAGATCATCGCTCCCGCGGCAGGAGTCCAACGGTTACCGCCCAGGCGGCGAGCTGGGCGCGGGTCGCCAGACCGAGCTTGCCGAGGATGTTGCCCACGTGCGTGTCCGCCGTCCGCTCGGCGGTCACCAGCACGTCGGCTATTTGGCGATTGGTGAGACCCTGCGTGACCAGGATCGCCACCTCCCGCTCTCGACTGGTCAGCTCGTCCGGTCGGGACGCACCCGCGCGAGCGACGGGATCCGCGCGGTCCAGAGACGGGCCGGCCATCGTCAGCGCCACGGCCAGGGCGTCTTCGGCACGCATGGCCTGGCCCTCCGCCCAGGCCGTCTCGGCGGCCGTCAGGCCCAGCCGGCGGCGCGCGGGCTCCACCCAGCGCGCGACCACCTCCGCTTCGGCCGGCGGCGAGGCGGAGCGCAGCCTCCGGTGTCCGAGCCGCCGACAAGCCCGCCAGCACCTCCAGCGCGCAGGCCAGGGACCAGGAGCTTCCTAGCTCCCGTTCGAGCGCGAGGGCTTCCGCGATCAAGCGCCGCGCCGAGGGATCGTGTTGCTCGATGGCCACGTAGGCCAGCTTGCTGAGCGCGTAGGCCACGCCGAGCCGATCGCCGAGCCGGCGCCAGATCGCCAGGCTGCGCTCGTGGAGTGCGCGTGCGGACGCATACTCGCCCTGCAAGAACGCGATCACCCCGAGGTGGCTGGACGTATCCGCGATCCCTTGCTCGTTGCCAAGCTCCTGGTGGATGGCCAATTCCTCCTCGTAGCGCAGTCGGGCCAGGGCATAGTCGCCCCGGTACAGCGTCACGAAGCCCAGGTTGCTCAGCGAGTCCGCCACGCCCTTACGGTCGCCCAGGGCGCGCCGGATGGCGAGGCCCTGCTCAATGAGGGACTGCGCCGCCTCGTAATCCGCCGCGTAGCGCGCTAAGAAGCCGGCGGCGTCGAGCGCGTCCGCCCGTGGCGCGTCGATGCCATGCACCTTGGAGTGTGCGAGAAGCGCGGTGAGCCGTGCGCGACCTTCCGCGACATGTCCCCTCACGAACCAAAAGAGCCGGAGGCTCACACCGAGCCGTATGGCGGCCTCGACGTTTCCACAGTCCTCATACCAACTGAGCGCCGCGCGCAGATTGTCGTGATCTACCCCCAGCCGGTCCAACCAATGCGCCTGCTCGGCGGTTTCCAGCCGTGGCGCCGCCATTGCCGCCAGGCCCGCGAAGTAGTCCGCGTGCCTGCTCCGCGCCGCCTCCTCTTCAGGGCTCTCCAGCAAGCGCTCGCGGGCGTACTCGCGCACAGTTTCGAGCACGCGGTAAGGTGCGGCACCGTGATCGACGACCACGAGCGACTTCTCCTCCAGCTGAAACAGCAGGACGAGTACGTCGGCCTGGCCGATGCGCTCGTCATGGCAGACCGCCTCGGCCGCCTCGATCGTCCACCCACCCGCGAACACCGAGAGCCGGCCGAAGTGCCGGCGCTCCTCCGATGTCAAGAGGTCGTAGCTCCAGTCGATCGTGGCGCGCAGCGTCTGCTGGCGGGGCAAGGCGGCGCGGTCGCCGCCGGTCAGGAGCCCGAACCGCTGGTCCAGGCGCGCGGCGAGTTGCGCCACCGCCAGCGCCCGCAGGCGCGCCGCCGCCAGCTCCAGGGCCAGGGGGATGCCGTCCAGCCGGGCGCACACCCGCGCCACGCTCGCGGCATTCTCGGGGCCGAGGACGAAGGCGGGCAGCGCCGCCTGGGCCCGCGCCGCGAAGAGCCGCACCGCGGCGTAGCGCGCCAGCTGCTCCAGGGGAGGCACGCGCTCGAAGGGCGGGGCGGCGAGCGGCGGCACGCGCCAGGTCACCTCGCCCGCGATGCGCAGCGATTCTCGGCTGGTGCAGAGGAGTCGCCCGCCGGGGCAGGTCTCGAGAATCGCGTGGGCGAGTTGCGCGCAGGCGTCGACCAGGTGCTCGCAGTTGTCGAGCAGGAGCAGGGTCCGGCGCGGGCGCAGGGCGTCGAGCAGCGTCGCCCGCGCCGCCCGGCCCGGCGCCTCGCGGACGCCGATCGCCGCCAGGACGGCCAGCGGCGCCAGGGCGGGATCGGCCAGCGGCGCCAGCTCGACCAGCCGGACGCCGTCCGCGTACTCGCCGGCCGCCCGCCGCGCGACCTCCAGCCCCAGGCGCGTCTTGCCCACACCGCCCGGCCCGGTGAGCGTCACCAATCGCACGTCGGGGCGCCGCAGCAGCGAACAGACGTCAGCGACCTCCTGCTTCCGGCCGATCAGCGGCGTGGGCGGGATCGGCAGCGTCGGGCGGGCAGACATCGAAAGGGCCGTCTCGCCCGCCCGTGGCCCGCGCCGGCGCTCCACCGCCGCCTCCAGCCGGGCCCGGTCGCCCGAGTCTAGCCCCAGCGCCCGGGCCAGGCGCCGGATGGTGTCCCGATGCGGGACGTGCCGACCCCTCTGCTCCAGCGCGCCGATTGCCCGCGCGCTCAGCCCCGCCCGCTCGGCCAACTCCTCCTGGGACAGCCCGGCGCGCAGGCGATGCTGCTTGAGGAGGGCGCCGAACCCGGCCGGCTCCTCCGATGCGATGGCGCCTAGCACGCCTACCCCCAGCGGATGATCGATGCTCCCACGGGCCTAAGAGGGGACGACCGGATCGTAGCAGGCGCCGCCGCAAATCGGAAGTGCTACCTGGAACAAATAGGGCGAGCCGCAACTGTTCCTGGTCAGTGACACCGACTCGGCCTACGCTGGGTCACAGAGCAACCCCGGGCAACCTGGCTGCCCGTACTAAGTAGTCAGACGGAGCGCTGTGGCTCGGGTGTAACGAGGCGCGCCGGCTGTGTGAACGGCTTCATAGAACCCGGTGGCGAGCCGGCGCAGCCTGGACCAGGGTCGGCCGACACCAACCGAGCAAGGGCAGAACACCTGGACTGCCGCTTGGACGGGGAGGCAGATGAAAGGATGGCGCGATGGGCGACGCCCGGTGACGCCGGTGCCGCCACCGATCGTGGTGGCGTCCGGCTCGGCGCGCGGCAGCGCACGGGCGCTCGCGCGCAGTCGGTCGGGGTGGGCGCTTCGGATCTCCCACGCCCGACGGCGGGGAAGGAAAGCAGGTGCACCCATAGTCGCGTTTCGACTGGTTTCCGCGCTGGCCCTGGGGCCGCGCCGCGGGCCGCACAGTCTGCGACGCGGCCAGGACGCTGGGGGTAACGGTAACCCGGCCGCCGCATACTGACGAAGATTGAATCCATGTTCCCGAAGGAGTTGCCGTGCGTGCGCTTGCCTTCCTCCTGTTCGTACTCGTCGCCTGGCTGAGCCCCCTGCTCACGCCACCGGCGCTGGCCGCCGGCTGCCACTTCGCGCTCGGGTTCCAGGCTCTGCACGACCGCCTTCCTCCATTGGTCGGCGGGTGCCTGGGCGATGAGTCGCACAACTCCACCAATGGCGACGCGCTGCAACACACAACCACGGGCCTGCTGGTCTGGCGCAAGGCTGACAATGTCGCCGCCTTCACTAACGGGCGAGCGACCTGGCTGGAGGGCCCCGACGGGCCGCAGGAGCGCGCGAACGCGGCCCGCTTCGCCTATACCGAAGCCACGATGGAAACCACATTGCACCCAGAGGCAGGCTCCGCGGGTTTCATCGTGGCTTGAGTTTAGGAGGTGGCCCCGGGCGGCGGCCCGGAGTTGCTGGGTCCTGCCTACATCGGACTGACCGGTGTCCAGGCAGTCGCCCAGCAGCACGTGCTCTCCTGTGAGGCGGCCGCCTCGGCGCTGGCCCTGCGCTTGGACGGCTTCCCCGTGACCGAGGTGGAGGTGCTGGCCCGGCTGCCGATCGACGACCGCCAGCCGGTGCTGCAGCACGCCACAGTGCGCCAGTGCGGCGATCCCAACCAGACCTTTGTGGGCCGGGTGGACGGCTGGTTCCCCTGCAGCACCGGCGCGGCGGCCGCCGGCCCGGGCAAGCATGGCTGGGGCAACGGCGTCTACGCCGGACCGGTGCTCCAGGTGATGCACACCATCGACCCCTCCGCCAGTGGCGGCACCGGTGTCCCACTCTCCGCCCTTGTGACGGCGCTGGAGCGGGGCCGCGCGTCGGTGGTCTGCCTGCCGGATCAGACCTATTACCACCGCAATCGGGCGCGGGCGTTGCGGACCGGGCAGTGGACCGCCTGGGACGGTGCGCCGGTCACCTACGCCTACGACGAGCACGCCCAGGTCGTGCTGGGCTACGACGGGGCGGACGTGCTGGTCGGCAACGTCGGCTACCGCGCTACTCACAGCCCGTTCCTGAGCGTTTGGCCGCTGGCCGACGTCCAGGCGGCATACGCGGTCCTCCACCAGATGGCCGTCATCCCCTGAGGGTGGGGAAGACCGACTCCCACGGGCCCATCGTCGCATGGTAATCGAGCGTGCTGCCGCGGGCGCGCTGCGTTGGCCGTCCCACCGGCCTTGGCCGCTACCCGGCCCCGGCGGCCGTGGCCCGCAAGGCGGCTAGGCCAGGCCCAGGCGGGCGCGGAGCTGGTCGCGACTGTCGTCGGCAAGGTGGGCCACGAGCGCGCGCAGCGTCGCCGTGTCGGCCGCGGCCAGGGCGGCCTGCTCGTCGGACGCCAGCGCGCCGAAGCGGTCCTCCAGCGCCAACCGCACCAGCTCGCGCTGGCCTTCCTGGCGCCCCTGCTCGCGCCCCTGCTCGCGCCACTCCTCGGCGACGCTCGACTCTTGCAGGATCTCGCGGATCATCGGCTCCCTCCTCAGCGCCTCCAGCACCGCCGCGCGCGGCAGCCGCAGCCCGGCCAGCGCCGCCAGCAGCCCCGTCAGCTCCCGCCGCTCGCCCAGCGGCAGGGCGGCGCGGACCAATCGCTCCGCCACCCCGGCCGCGGTCTCGGCCGTCGCCCCGGCCATCAGCGTCGCCAGCGGCAACGGCGCCGGCTCCGGCCGCCCCAGGACCAGCGCCTGGGGCAGCTCCCACAAGCGTACGACATCGAAGGAGAAGCGCAACACCTCCGCGTCGCCCCAATCCAGCCGGAAGGGCATGCCTGGCGCCTGGCGGGTCTCGCGCAGCAGGACGACCACCGAGCGCACCGGCAGATGATCGCGCCGCCACAGCCGCAGAGCGTACTCCGCCAGACGCTCGCCCAGGTCGGGGTCCACCCGCGTCTGCAGCTCCAGGTGGAGCAGCCCGACCGCGCCATCGGGGCGGGCGACCTCCCAGACGAAGTCGGCCTGGCGCAGCCCCGAGGGCAGCTCTGGGGAGCGCTCCCGCCGCCAGGTGAGGTCGGGGGCGACCAGCGCCAGGAAGCCGTCGTGCGCCTGGCCCAGCAGCCGCTTGAGCGCCTGGTCGTAGTCCGGTCGATCCGGCGCCGCCACCGCCCCTCCCTCCCGTGCTCGCGCCAGGGAGGATAGCAGACGGCGCGCCTCCCGGCGCTCGGCGCTGAGGAGAGCCGCGCCGGGCGGGATTTTCAGCGACGCGGTGTTCGAGCTGATGGGATCTGGACAGAACGGGCGAGGCCCGGCCTAGCGCACCCGGAGCACGCCAGACCGGCGAGCGGGCGCCCCAAATCGCCGCGGGCGCCCGTTTAGCTGTCTGACGATTCGCCAAGAGACCGGGTGTTGTGTGCGGCGATTCACACGAGTTGTGTGAGCGCTTTGACAGAACCGGACGGCGCAATGGCGCAACATGGCGACAGGTCGAACGAGATCGTTCGACTAAGCATGTGGTCGAAAGGATGGCACGGCCTTGAGGCGGTTCTTCCTCTGGGCAGGGCCATGCCGACGTTGTGGGCACATGCTTAGGAACGAAAGAGGTGCGCGATGTTCTTCGATGAGCGACTGCCCCAACAGTTGTACCAGGAGCGGCTCCAGGAGGCGGAGGAAGAGCGCCAGTACCGGGCCCTTCGCCGGTCGCGGCAGGCGGCCAACGCCCGGCATTCGGCCGGCTGGGTTCCTGCCTGGTTCCGTGTCCTCAGCCGCCGGGCGGCGGCGACTGCCTTCCGCCAGGGCTGAGCGCCAGCCGGGGCTAGGTGGCCGGCGGGTGGCTCGCGGAGCCGCCCGCCCAACGTGGTCAGGTCCCAATGGAAGCCGTAGAGAGATGAACAGGGGAGCCGAGATGCTGCAACTGCACGTGATGGCCCACCAACGCTGCGAGGAGCGCCTGAACGCCGTGGCGCGCGCGTTCCAGCACGGCGCCGTGACCGATGCGTCGCGGGCGCCGCGACCCCGCCCGGGGCGAAGGCCGGTGCTGCGCTGGATCAGGCGGTGGGCGAACCGGCGGAGGAGTCTGCCGGCCACGGCGCTCGAGTAGCGATCCGCGCCCCCGGCTCGACCGGTCGGTCACGCATCGTCGTCCACCGCCAGGGCATAGGCGATCGCTTGCTGCTGGGACAGCGCGTGTCCCTCCGCCCACGCGGCGTCATAGGCGGCCGCGCCCAGCGCATCCCGGCAGGCGGGGAGGCGCTCGCGAAGGCCGCCTTGCTGGGTGCGATCGCTCGCCATGCCGGCGTTCTCGCAGAGGGCGGCCGCGGCGCCCGAGAGCCGCGCGGCCCGGGCGTGCTGCCCTTGCGCCGCGGCCAGGTTCGCATGACCGCTGAGCGTGTAGGCAACCCCGCCCCGATAGTCCACCTGCTGCCGCACGGCAAGGCTCTCGTCGTAATGGGCGCGGGCGGCGGCGTAGTCGCCCTGGGCCGTCGCCACGTGTCCCAGCCAGTTGAGCGAGGAGGCAATCCCCTGCAGATCGCCGATCCGGCGACGGACGACCAGGCTCTGTTCCTGGAGCGAACGCGCCGGCGCGTAGTCGCCTCGTGTGAAAGCGACCTGGCCCAAGAAGTGCAGGGCTCTGCTGATCATGTCCTGGTGTCCCAGCTCGCGGGCAAGCGCCAACACTGCTTCCAGCTTGGCGTGGCCTTCGTCCAGGGCGCCTTCGGTCATCGCCAGCATGCCCATGTGCCACAGGGTCCACGACACGCCGAGCCGGTCACCGCCGTCCCGCTGGATGGTCAGCGCCTCGTCCAGGAAGGTACGAGCTGCCGCGAAGTCGCCTTGATCCCATGCCAGCAAGCCGGCGCTGCTGAGCGCCGCGCCTCGTCCCAGGGTTCGCTGCCTCGCCTTCGGCAGCGCCAGCAGCTCCTCCAGCCAGGCGCGGCCTTCGCCTGGGAAGCCGTGGAGGTACCAGAAGCCTGCCAGCCCGCCGCTCACGCGCAGCGCCCGCTCGACGTCACCCTCCTCCACCGACCACCGCAGCGCCGCCCGCAGATTGCCGATCTCCTCGTTGAGCCGGCGTAGCCAGTGCGCAATCCGCGGTCCCATCATCTCGGGCGCGGC
Organism: uncultured Chloroflexota bacterium; assembly: GCA_937967325.1. Taxonomy (GTDB): domain Bacteria; phylum Chloroflexota; class UBA4733; order UBA4733; family UBA4733; genus UBA4733. Next base: position 21,005 of record CALBSQ010000288.1, on the reverse strand, counting down.
CCGCTCGGCCAGCTCCAGGTAGTAGGCGGCGTGCCGTCCGCGCGTGGCTTCCGCCTCCCCACCGGCGGCCAGCCGCTCGCGCCCGTACTGCCGGAGCGTTTCCAGCAGCCGGTAGCGCTCCTCGCCCCCCTCGCCTTCCTCGGCGACAACCAGCGACCGGTCGACCAATCGCGCCAGCAGGTCGAGCACGTCCTCACGGGCAATGGGCGTTGCCGGCTGGGAGACTGGCGTGAGGCTCTTTGCCGGTGTCTCGGCATCGCCATTCCCGTTGCCGATCTCCCCACTTCCGTCTGCCACGACGGCCTCCGCCGCTTCGAGCGTCCAGCCGCCGGCAAACACCGACAGCCGCTCGAACAGCAGCTGCTCCTGCGCCGTCAGCAGGTCGTAACTCCAGTCGATCAGCGCGCGAAGTGTCTGCTGCCGCGGCAGCGCCGTCCGGCTGCCACCCGTCAGGAGCCGGAACCGATCGTTCAGCCGGGCGGCGATCTGCTCGACCGTCAGCGCCTTCACGCGCGCCGCCGCCAGCTCGACGGCCAGGGGGATGCCATCCAGTCGGGCGCAAATCTGGGCGACGGCCGGCGCGTTCTGGTTGGTCAACTGGAACGCCGGCTGCACCGCCAGGGCGCGGTCGATGAACAGCCGCACGGCGTCGCAGCGCAGCAGCGCGTCCAGGGACACGGCGGCGTCCGCCGTGGGGATGGCAAGGGAGGGCACGCGCCAGCTCACCTCGCCCGCGATGCCGAGCGCCTCACGGCTGGTCGCGAGCAACTGGACCCCGGGGCATCGCCGCAGGAGGGCGTCGGCGACGTGGGCGCAGGCATCCAGCAGGTGCTCGCAGTTGTCGAGCACCAACAGTAAGCGCTTGTCCCGCAACACGCCGAGCAGCGTCTCCAGGATGGTTTGCCCCGGCGCCTCCCGCACGCCCAGCGCCGCGGCGATGGCGCCGGGCAGGAGCGCCGGATCGGCCAGCGGCGCCAGCTCCACCAGCCAGACGCCGTCGGGGTAGCGCTCCAGCAGCTCGGCGGCGACCTGGAGCGCCAGGCGCGTCTTGCCGCAGCCGCCGACGCCGGTGAGGGTGAGCAGCCGGGCGCGCTCCAGCTCCTGCTTGATCTGGCCGAGCTCCTGCTCCCGGCCGACGAAGCTGGTGAGTTGGAGCGGCAGGTTGTGGCGGGCGGCGTCGAGCGACTGGAGCGGTGAGAAGTCGGCGGGCAGGGAGGGATGGACGAGTTGGTAGACGTGTTCCGCCCGCTCCAGGTCGCGCAGGCGCTGCTCGCCCAGATCCCGCAGGCCAGCCCCCTCTGGCAGGGCCTCGCGGACCAGCTCCGCCGTCGCCTGGGAGAGCAGCGCCTGCCCGCCGTGCCCCGCCGCCAGCAGGCGCCCCAGCCGGTTGAGGCAGGCCCCCACGTAGTCGCCGCCCTGCACCGCTGCCGCCCCGGTGTGCAGGGCCATCCGCACGCGCAGCAGCCCCGTCTCCTCCCACGGCTCGGCCAGCAGCGCCTGCTGGGCCGCCAGCGCCGCCGCGACGGCCTGCGGGGCGACCGCGAAGGCGGCGCAGAGGCCGTCGCCCACCGTGCGGAAGACCACCCCGCCCCGGGCCACGACGGCGTCGCGCAGCAGGGCCAGGTGCCCGTCCACGGCGCGGCGCATCGCGTCGGGGTGCCGCTCCCACAGCCGCGTGCTGCCCTCGAGATCGGTATAGAGGAACGTGACCGTGCCGGTAGGGAGATTTGCCATGTGCAGATTCCTTGTATGGGGCAAGGACGGGAAACGGCGTGTTGTCGCGGCCGAACGGCGACGTCGCGGCGGAGACTGGGAGAGACTACGCGCTCCGCTGCCCGGTGTCAATTGGTACAATGGAAAGATTATGAGCGTTGTCCCAACGGAGCACCCGCACATAGTCCGCAGTGCTGCGAGCCGCGGCGAGCCTGTGGTAGCGGGCGCCGGCATCTCCGTCCGCGCGATCGTGGAGTTGATGCGCCTCTATGCCGACCCGGTTCGGGTGGGCGAGGCGTTGCCCGACCTTTCCCTCGGCCAGATCTACGACGCCCTCTCCTACTACCACGACCACCAGGAGGAGGTGGAGGGCTGGATCACCCGCAACGAGGAGAAGGCCAACTGGCTGATACTCGGCCGCGGCGCCACCGCGGCCGACGCCGAGCGGATGATCGCGCGGGTGCGAACGGCACGCCGCGATGGCTGGCGACCACCACCCGCTAGCGAGTGAGCGCGCGAGCTGGTTCCGCGTGCCCGGCGTCGGTGATGAGTCAGCATGGTGGTAGTCCGGCCGGCCCACCCTCATGAGCGGGCCGATCGGACCGCGATTCTATTTAGATGAGGACGTCGAGGTCGGTCTGGTGCGCGCCGCGGTGCTGGTGGGAGCCGACCTCCTGTCGGTGCGAGACGCGGGGATGCGGGGGAGAGGTGACGAGGAGCAACTGGCGTTCGCGGCGCGTGAGCAGCGGGCGCTCCTGACTCACAACATCGACCACTTCACCACCTTGCACGGGCGCTATCAGCACGATGGCCGGGCCCACTGGGGCATCGTCACCGCCCGCCGCCTCCCCATCGCCGACCTGGCGCGGCGCCTCGGGCGCGTTGCGACGCTGATGACCGCCGACGCGCTGCGCAATAACCTTATCCCGCTCGAGCTGTTCCGCGACGACGAGACGGCCATCCTGGTCGCGCACGCCTATCTGCCCCCGCAGGCGTGAGGGCGCCCGACGCGGGCCGCTCAGGAGTGGGAGGCCGCCCGTGTGCTACACTACGGGCAGTTGCCGCACTCTGCCCGGCGGACCATCCTGCCGGCGCCTGGGCGAGCGCCATCGGGGAGGCGCCGGCAGGAGCGCGGTCGCGTCGTACGTCCAACGGCGCGAGGGCGAGCTCTTCGTCGCTGACAGCCGCGTCACCCTTCACAGCGTCATCGCGAGCTGGCAGCGGGGCGCCGTGCCCGGGCGCATCCGGGAGTCTTTCCCCAGCCTCCCGCTCGTCGCGATCTACGGCGCCATCACCTACTATCTCGAGCATCAGGGGGAGTTTGACGCGGGCTTCCGCGCGACGCACGAGCTGCTCGCGACCCACCAGGCCACCGTCGAGGCCCAGCGTCCGGCGTTCTTTACCGGCATGCGGGCACGGCTCGCCGCGCATCGAGCGGAGCGCGGTGAGGATTGGCCGGACCAGCCACCACGATAGCCGGCAATGTGGGAGCCGGTGAACAGCAGTGGGTGAGCTTGGTCAGGCCGGCCTAGAGGTCTGCTCGGTCCCTTCAGGAGCGTCTTCGAGGGCGTAGGCGATCGCCTCCTCGCGAGGCATCGCGCGGCCGGCACTCCAGGCGGCGTCGGCTGCGGCGGGCCTGGCGCAGGCGCGGGCACGCGCGGTGACGCGCTGGACGCGCGCCTGGTCCGCTGGTGGCATCCGGGCGCCGGCGGTCTCGTGAAGCACCGTGGCCGCACCCAAGAGCCGCAGCGCACGCTCGCCATTCGCATTGGCAGCAGCGACGGCGGCAAGTCCTTCCAGCGCTTTGGCGACAATGGGCTGGTACGCGACCCGGCGAACGACGGTCAGGCTTTCGGCATAGAGCGAGCGAGCCAGGTCGTAGTCGTCCCGGTCCGCCGCCAAGTCGCCGACGTGCGCCAATGACCAGCCCAGGCCGAACACGGTACCCAGTCGCCGGCGGATGGTCAGCGCCTGCTCGTGCAGGCGGCGGGCCTCCCTAGCGTCGCCCAACGCGTTGACAGCCTGTGCAATGCGGTCAAGCTCGCTAGCGGCGCCTGCCTCGTCGCTCACTTCACGGTGCAGCGCCAGGGCCCGCTCGTGCCAGGACAGCGCCGCCTGGTAGTCGCCTTCCTCTTGGAACACCAGGCCGACATAGCCCGTGGCGTACGCGGCGCCGCGTTGGTCGCCGATGGCTTGTGAGCAGGCCAGGCTCTCCTTCCCGAAGGCATGGGCCGCCGCCCGGTCGCCACTGTAGCGCGCAAATATGCTTGCCCAAAAGAGCGCAAAGGCGCGGTCGGAGGTCGGCGATGCCGTGGCGGGGAGCGCCAGCACTTCCCGAAGTCTGGCCAACCCCTCGGCCAGGTTGCCGCGGTAGCCCCACAGCCGTGCTGCCTGGTAGGCGAGGCGCAGGGCGGCGTCGTGCGGGCCGTGCTCCACGAGCCATCGCAGGGCGGCGCGAACATTGTCGACCTCTCGGTCCATCACGTCCAGCCAAGACGCGGGGACCTCGACGTGCGGCCCACCCACTTGATTGGCGAGCGCAATAAAGTAGGCGGCGTGACGCTCGTGCATCGCCTCAGCCTCTCCGCTGGTGCTCAGGTGCTGCCTGGTGTACTGGCGCAGCGTCTCCAACAGCCCATAGCGGGCGGTGCTGTCTCGCTGTTCCCCGACGACCGCGAGCGACTTGTCCGCCAGGCGCGTCAGCACGTCGAGCACGTCCCACGACTCGATCCCGTCACCGGCGCAGACGGCTTCCGCGGCCTCGAGCGTCCAGCCACCCGCGAACACCGAGAGCCGGTTGAGCAGCAGTCGCTCCGGCTCGGTGAGCAGGGCGTAACTCCAGTCCACCGCTGCCTGGAGCGTCTGGTGCCGTTCCAACGCGGTGCGGCTGCCACCCGTGAGCAGCCGGAAGCGATCCTCCAGCCGCGCCAGCAACTGCTCCGGTGGCAGCATGCGCACCCGAGCACCAGCGAGCTCGATGGCCAGCGGGATGCCATCCAGTCGGGCGCAAATCTGGGCGACGGCCGGCGCGTTCTGGTTGGTCAACTGGAACGCCGGCTGCACCGCCAGGGCGCGGTCGATGAACAGCCGCACGGCGTCGCAGCGCAGCAGCGCGTCCAGGGACACGGCGGCGTCCGCCGTGGGGATGGCAAGGGAGGGCACGCGCCAGCTCACCTCGCCCGCGATGCCGAGCGCCTCACGGCTGGTCGCGAGCAACTGGACCCCGGGGCATCGCCGCAGGAGGGCGTCGGCGACGTGGGCGCAGGCATCCAGCAGGTGCTCGCAGTTGTCGAGCACCAACAGTAAGCGCTTGTCCCGCAACACGCCGAGCAGCGTCTCCAGGATGGTTTGCCCCGGCGCCTCCCGCACGCCCAGCGCCGCGGCGATGGCGCCGGGCAGGAGCGCCGGATCGGCCAGCGGCGCCAGCTCCACCAGCCAGACGCCGTCGGGGTAGCGCTCCAGCAGCTCGGCGGCGACCTGGAGCGCCAGGCGCGTCTTGCCGCAGCCGCCGACGCCGGTGAGGGTGAGCAGCCGGGCGCGCTCCAGCTCCTGCTTGATCTGGCCGAGCTCCTGCTCCCGGCCGACGAAGCTGGTGAGTTGGAGCGGCAGGTTGTGGCGGGCGGCGTCGAGCGACTGGAGCGGTGAGAAGTCGGCGGGCAGGGAGGGATGGACGAGTTGGTAGACGTGTTCCGCCCGCTCCAGGTCGCGCAGGCGCTGCTCGCCCAGATCCCGCAGGCCAGCCCCCTCTGGCAGGGCCTCGCGGACCAGCTCCGCCGTCGCCTGGGAGAGCAGCGCCTGCCCGCCGTGCCCCGCCGCCAGCAGGCGCCCCAGCCGGTTGAGGCAGGCCCCCACGTAGTCGCCGCCCTGCACCGCTGCCGCCCCGGTGTGCAGGGCCATCCGCACGCGCAGCAGCCCCGTCTCCTCCCACGGCTCGGCCAGCAGCGCCTGCTGGGCCGCCAGCGCCGCCGCGACGGCCTGCGGGGCGACCGCGAAGGCGGCGCAGAGGCCGTCGCCCACCGTGCGGAAGACCACCCCGCCCCGGGCCACGACGGCGTCGCGCAGCAGGGCCAGGTGCCCGTCCACGGCGCGGCGCATCGCGTCGGGGTGCCGCTCCCACAGCCGCGTGCTGCCCTCGATGTCGGTGTACAGGAAGGTGACCGTGCCGGTCGGCAGATCGGGCATGCGCGACCTCCCGCCACACGGGGCTTGCCGTGGCAGCGGCGCGGACGTGTGGCTACACAGCAGCCTACTGCCCAGCGGGCGCAGCGTCAAGGGAGCGGACAGACGGCGACCCGACACCGCATGGGCAGGTGGTGCAGCGGAAGGTACGGCGTACCTATCGACGACACCCAGGCGCCCCAAATCGCCCCACGCTGGCGTTTAGCTGTCAGACGGCTCGCTAAGCGGCGGATGGATTCGCTCCGTCCAATGTGCAGCAGTTCACGGAAGCAATGTGAACTCCTTTACAGACCCGGGCGGCGCAATGGCGCAACATGGCGATAGGTCCAGTGCGACCGCGGGACCAGGAAGAAGAGGTGCGCGATGTTCTTCGATGAGCGACTACCCCAGCAGCTTTGCCAGGAGCGGCTCCAGGAGGCGGAGGAAGAGCGCCAGTACCGGGCGCTCCGCCGGTCGCGGCAGGCGGCCAAGGCCCAGCATGCGGCCGGGTGGATTCCTGCCTGGTTCCGCGTCCTCAGCCGCCGGGCGGCGGCGAGCGCGCCGTGGCAAGGGTGAGGATCGGCCGCGCTCTGGCGGCCGCGGGCGGACCCACCGGAGCTTGTACACGGCGATCAGGCTACTCAGGATCGAACGCGTCAGCAGGAAGTGAGGGCCACGCATGTACCACGTCCCAATGCTCGCTCAACAATTCCACGAGGACCGCATCAAGGATGCGCAGCGTGCCGCCCGCGGTGTCGCCATCGAGGCGCCGCGGGACCGGCGTCGCCGCTCGGCGGGGATGCACCCGCTCCAGCGGCTGGTCCGCATGCTGGCCCAGCGGTGGAGCGGCTCGGCCATGCGGAACGCGTGAGGAGCACTACCGTCGGGTCGGGCCGCGGCAGCGTCGGCCCGACCCGAACCGTCAGGAGGACAGGGGGTGAACCGTGATATTCCTCGCCGGCAGTCGAGCGCCCTTCCTGCTCCTGCCGGTCTTCCGCTTTCGACTGTCCCTGCTGGGCGGCGCCCTCATGCTGCTGAGCGTCACCGGCCTGACCGCGCTGCTATGGTCCGCGCCGGCTGTTGCCAACTCCGTCTCGTTGCCGGGCACACCGATGGCCGTCGCCATCAATCCGGCGACCAATCGCCTCTACCTTACGACTAACAATCCATCCATCGCGGTGTGGTCGCTGGACGGCTCCGGCACGGGCGCCCTGCGCAGCGTCACGCTCGGCGGCGGCTTCCTGGGCGCCCTGGCCGTGACTGCGGTGACCGAGCACGTCTACGTCGCCGATGTGTCGGGCCGCGTGAGCGTCCTCGCCGGGGCGTCCAACACCGAGCTCACCAGCGTCGTTATCAGCGCGATTGCCCACGGCATGGCCGTCAATCCCTGGACCAACCGCGTCTATGTGACGAGCGATCGCGGTGACGGACGGCCTGCCGGCACGGTCGTGGTGCTGGACGGCGAGCGCGACACCGTGTTGACCCAGGTCCAGATTGGGAGGGGCCGCTGGGCGTGGCCGCAAACTCCCTGACCAATCGCATCTATGTGGCCAACGGCCTCGACGGCACGGTGTCGGTGCTGGATGGAGGGACCAACGCGGTGCTCGCCACCGGCCAAGTCGGGCCGTTCCCCAGTCACGTCGCCGTCAACGCACGGACCAATCGCGTCTACGTGAGCAATCGAGCCGGCCACACCGTCTCCGTGCTGGACGGGGCGAGCAACGCACTCCTGGCCACCGTGGTGGTCGGGGGGATACCGGACGAGATCGGCGTCAACGAGACGACGGATTGGGTCTACGCAGCCAACGCCGAGGGCGGCCTGGCCGTGCTGGACGGCGGGAGCAACCGCCTGCTGACGACCGTGCCGGTGGGACGGGAGCCACAAGCGATCGCAGTCAACGCGGCGACCAATCGGGTCTACGTGGTGGACGGCGGCGACCACACCGTCTGGACGCTCCAGGAACATCGCTGGGGGCCGCCCACGGCTCGCGTCATCCTCCGCGCCGACCCGGCCGCGCTCTTGCCGGCGGAAGAGGCCAAACAGCGCCGCTGCGCCTAGTCTGTAGCAGCACAGCGGACCGGGACGCAATGCTGGCGCCACTGTAGCGCAGGGCGAAGCCGTGAAGGAACGAGTGCTGCAAAGGCGCCGGGCTCAGTCGCTGGCGTCCGCGCTGAGGAACTGCACGGTGTAGGCGAGGAGGTTGTCGTCCTGCCTATGGGCGAAGGCCACGAGCGCCCGCGCGATGCGAGCGAAGGCGTGGTTCGGGAGCGAGCGCGACACGATCAGAACCCCGGCGTGCGGCCACTGGCGCTCGGTGAAGTCGCGTGTGAGCGGCACGAAGTCGCGGGCGTTGCGCGTGACCAGGCAGCGGCCGTCCTGCCCCGCCAGGCGAAGCTGCTCGTCGTCCGGCAGGCGGTCTCGACCACATTCGTGCGAGCTGATCACGTCGAGCCCCTGGGCGCGGGCGAGCGCGGCAACCCGCGCTGGAAGATCCTCGTCGAGGTAGAAACGCACTAGCGAGCCGGCGGCTTCATGAAAGGGTACCTGGACCAGACTCGATCCGGCGTCCACGAAGCATTGTCGTTCACCTGGACCTTGATCTCTTCCGGGTAGGCCTCGGCGTAGGCCAGGGCGGCGCGAAGCTGGAAGTCGGACAGCCAGTCAAAGCCCGCCTTGAGGCCATCCCAGTCCTCGCCCATCGCGCGGAACTGGTCGATAACTTCCCAGACCTCCAGCCCCGTTCCGGCGATGACGGCGACGCGCCCGTTTGCGCCATCGGCAAAGGCGACGCCGGGGATGCGGCGCAGCTTCACCGCCTCGCCCAGCATCTCGTTCACGACGCTGGAGAGGTCCCGTCCGGTGCGACGGACCGTGTCGTCAATGGCAGCGCGGGTCTCCGCTGGAATGCGCAGGCTGACCGGATTGTTCGCCATGGCTCTCTTCTCGCCTCCTGGTCTGTAGCCATTGTACTACACCAGCTACCCCGAGCGATGCCCAGCCTTACGTACCCGGAGCACGCCCAACCGGTGAGCGGGAGACCCAAATCGCCCTGCCCGCGCGTTCATCTGTTAGTCCATTCGCCAGGAGGCCGGCGTGTTGTGTGCAATGGTTCACGGTGCTTCTGTGAACCCCTTGACAGAACCGGACGGCGCAATGGCGCAGCATGGCGACAGGTCGGACGAGACCGTTCGACCAGGAACGAAGGAGGCGCGCGATGTTCTTCGATGAGCGACTGCCCCAACAGTTGTACCAGCAGCGGCTCCAGGAGGCGGAGGAAGAGCGCCGCTATCAGGCCCTCCGGCGATCCCAGCGGGCGACCACGCCCCGGCGTTCGGCCGGCTGGGTCCCAGCCTGGTTCCGCGTCCTGCGCCGCCGGGCGACGGCGGCCGCGCCGCGCCAGGGGTGAGCACCGGCCGCGCTCTGACGGCAGCGGGCCGGCCCACCGGAGCTTGTACACGCCGATCAGGCGACACAGGCTCGAACGCGTCAGAAGGAAGTGAGGGCTCGGAATGTACCACGTCCCGATTCTTGCCCAGCAACTCCACGAGGACCGCATCAAGGAGGCGCAACGCGCCGCCCGCGGTGTCGCCATCGAAGGGTCGCGGGACCGGCGTCACGGCTCGGCTGGGATGCATCCGCTCCAGCGGCTGGTCCGGCTGCTGGCCCAGCGGTGGAGCAGCTCGGCCGTGCGCAACGCCTGAGCAGCACTACCGACCGGTCGGGCCGACGCTACCGCGGCCCGACCGGACCAGTCAGGAGGACAGGGAGTGAATCATGGTATCCCTCGCCGACAGTCGAGCACGCTTCCTGCTCCTGCTGGTCTTCCGCTGTCGACGGTCCATGCTTGCTGGGCGGCGCCCTCGTGCTGCTGAGCGTCACCGGTCTGGGCGCGCTGCCGTGGCCCGCGCTGGCGGTTACCAACGCCGTCTCCTTGCCGAGTGTACCGATGGCCGTGACCATGAATCCCGGGACCAATCGGGTGTACGTGGTCGACGGCGGCGACCGCGCCGCGCCAAGGGTGAGCGGGGCCACGGCCCGATGGCCGCGCCACTCGCCCGGCGGCTGTCCAGTACGCGAAGGTCCCATTTGACGTAGAGAGAAGAACAGGGGAGCCGAGATGCTGCAACTGCACCTGATGGCACATAAACGCTGCGAGGAGCGCCTGAACGCCGTGGCGCGCGAGTTCCAGCACGGCGTCGTGACCGATGTGTCGCGGGCGCCGCGACCCCGCCCTGGCGGAAGCCTGGCGCTGCGCTGGATCAGGCGCCTGGCGACCCGGCAGAGCCGTCTGCCGGCCACGGCGCTCGAGTAGCGATCCCTGCCGCCAGCTCGACCGGTCGGCCCCTCCGTCCCGACGCCGGCTAGACCCGATCCAGCATGCGATCTCCCCCGAAGATGTTTCGCTGCTTGAACGGCGCCGGCGGCGTCGCCAGTTGCCAGGCGCGCAGCAGGTGGCCCGGATAAAGGAACCAGGGCCGGTCGAGCCGGTAGGCGTCGTTACCGGTCCGGGCCGGGCTGGGGAGCTGATCCTGGCGGCACAGCCACTCGACCGTCGCCGCGCAGGAGGCCGCCCAACGCCGCTGCCCCAAGGCTCCTTCCGGCGCGGCGATGGCCGCCTCCACCAATGCCGGGCGGTCCTCCTGCGCGGCGCGGCGCCAACCGTCCAGGAAGTCGCCGATCGCTACCCATGGGTGCTCCGGTTCCCGGATGCCAGTCGAAGGAGTGGCGAGTACGCATGCGGCGCTCCCTCAGGCTACTTGAACAGGCTATAGGCGTCGATGTCCCTTGTCGTCGGCCGGTTCCCGATCACCAACAGCATAACGGCGCCTCCGGCGGGCATGATCTCGCCCGTGACTCCGCGCCGCTGCAACTCCTCACCGAGCATGCGCAGGTAGCGCTGCATCTCCTCAGCATTCATGGCACGCGATCTCTCGTTGCTCCATGTCCTTTGGTCGCCACGTTACGATGGTACCGACTCGCGACTCGGCCCGCGCGCGCGAACGTATCTCAGTCCACGGCGCCTCAACCGTGCTCCGCACATCACGCCCGACGTGGATGTCAAGGCCGGTGCGCAACTGATCGGGCGGAGCGCGGTGAGGATTGGCCGGACCAGCCACCACGAGAGCCGGCGATGCAGCCTTGCCCTCATGTTGCGGCCGCCTACCCGAGCGATCGTCCGGTCCGTCACCGCCGTTCTGGAAATCCGGGCGCTCAGCACGCACGTGGAGTGGCGTGACGTGCTCACCCGCCTGCCGCTCTAACTCCGGTTCGACCGGAATCTCCGCGGAATAGGGCGCCTCGGGCGCGGCAACGGCCGGAGGCGCCGCTTGCTCACCCGGTACCCTCGGTCAGCGCGTCGGCGATGGCCTGTTTCAGCGACATCGCCCGCCCCTCGGCCCAGGCCGCCGCGCGCCGGTCATCGCCGAGGGCCGCCCTAGCCGGCTCCAGGTTCCGATCCAGCTTCGCTTGGTCGTCCGGCATGAGCGGGTTGTCGGTCGCATCTCGGAGCGCCGCCGCCGACCCGATCAGGCGTACGGCGTGCTCTGGCTGGCCGCGCGCAGCCGCGAGACACCCGAGGCCCTCGAACGCCTCGGCAATCCCTTGTTTGTCGCCCAGCTCCTGCCACAGGTGCAGGCTCTCCCGGAAGCTCTCTTGAGCAAGCGCCGCCTCCCCGAGCTCTCTTGCGGCGCGGCCGAGACCGGCGACAGCTCGGGCCAGGGAATCACGGTAGGCGCCCAGATCGCGCCACAGTGCCACTGCCTGCTCAAAGTAGGATCTGGCCCGGTCTAAATCGCCCTGCCCAAGGCAGGCGTCGCCCAAGTTCTGCAGGGCGAGGCCACTGCCTGCGGGATCCCGAAGCGCCCGCGCCCCGGCCAGGTCCTCGGCGAAGGCCGCCTCGGCCCGGTTGTACGCTCCCTCGCGCAGCGCCACCCAGCCGAGGGCGCGCTGCGTGACCGCGATGTTCATGACATCCCCCACCCGGCGGAAGAGCGCCAGGGCTTCCTCTCCTGCCGCCCGTGCTCGCGCCCGCTTGTCCGCCCGCTGCAGGTCCGCATTGTAGGCGAAACCCACCAACGAGCAGGCGATGAGCCAGGGCTCGCCCACTTCTCGAGCCTGGGCAAGGCCCTGTTCCGCCAGCGCCGTTCCACGTGCATGGTCCCACCGTCGCAGGAACAACCCCCAGGTACTGAGCGCGAAGGCAACGCCGCGCCGGTCGCCGGCGCGGCGGTACTCGGCGAGGCTCGCCTCCGCCAGCGGCTGCCAGCGTTCGGGGCTGGCGTCGTCCAGACCGAACGCCAACGTGGCGGCTCCCAGCAGCGCGTTCGCCCGCACGCGAGCGGGCGCCGCCCCGCCGCGCGCCAGTGCCCGCTCGAGCCAGGCCAGCCCCTCCCGCCGGTACACACGCAGGAACCAGAACCGCGTCAGGGCCCACCCCAGACGGAGCGCCGCTTCCCCGGCCTCCGCGTCGCCGCCCGGCGTTCCTTCTCTATCATCCAGATACCACGTCAGCGCGGCCCGCAGATTGTCGTGCTCGACCCCCAGCCGATCCAGCCAGGCCGCCTGCTCCGGGCCGAGCAGGGCCGGCTCGGCCTGCTCGGCCAGCGCCAGGCAGTAGTGTGCGTGGCGCCGGTGTAGTGTCTCGGCCTCGCCGCCGGTCGCCAGCCGCTCGCGGGCGTACTGGCGCAGCGACTCCAGCAGCCGGTAGCGTTCCGCGCCATCGGGCTGGTCCTCCGCCAGCGCCAGCGACTGCTCGACCAGCCGCGCCAGGAGGTCCAGCGCCTCGTCGCGGGCGATGCCCTCGCCCGCGCAGACCGCCTCGGCCGCCTCCAGCGTCCAGCCGCCCGCGAACACGGACAGGCGCGCGAAGAGCCGGCGCTCCTGCACGCTGAGCAGGTCGTAGCTCCAGTCGATGGCGGCGCGCAGCGTCTGCTGGCGCGGCAACGCCGTCCGGCTGCCTCCGGTCAGCAGGCGGAAGCGCTGGTCCAGCCGTGCCGCCACCTGCTCGACCGACAGCGAGCGCACCCGCGCCGCCGCCAGCTCGATGGCCAGGGGGATGCCGTCCAGCCGGGCGCAGAGCTGGGCGAGGGCGGCGGCGTTGCGCCCCGTCACGGCGAACTCGGGCCGCACGGCGGTCACGCGCTCGACAAAGAGCTGCACCGCCTCGCACTGGACGAGCTGCTCGACCGGTGGCAGGCGCTGGGCGTCGGGCAGCGAGAGTACCCGACGGCTAACCTCCCCGGCGATTCCCAGCGCCTCCCGGCTGGTCGCCAGGATGCTGACCTGAGGGCAGCCGCGCAGCAGGGCGCTGGCCAGCCGGGCGCCGGCGTCGAGCACGTGCTCGCAGTTGTCCAGCAACAGCAGGAGGCGCCTGTCCCGCAGCGCCTCGAGTAGCGTCCCCACCACAGATTGGCCCGGCGCCTCGCGCAGACCGAGCGCCATTACCACCGCGTTGGGTACGAGGGAGGGATCCGCCAGCGCCGCCAGGTCCACCAGCCAGACGCCGTCGGGGTAGCGATCCAGCAGCTCGGCGGCGACCCGGAGCGCGAGGCGCGTCTTGCCGCAGCCGCCGGTGCCGGTGAGGGTGAGCAGCCGGCTGCGCTCCAGCTCTTGCTTGATCTGAGCCAGCTCCTGCTCCCGGCCGACGAAGCTGGTCAACTGGAGCGGCAGATTGTGGCGGGCGGCGGCCAGCGAGCGGAGCGGTGGGAAGTCGTCGGGCAGGGCCGGGTGGAGGAGCTGGAAGACGTGTTCCGCCCGTTCCAGGTCGCGCAGGCGGTGCTCGCCCAGGTCCCGCAGGCCCACTCCCTCCGGGAGGGTATCGCCTGCCAGCCCCGCCGTGACCTGGGAGAGCAACACCTGTCCGCCGTGGGCGACGCCGCGGAGCCGGGCGCAGCGGTTGACCGCGCTGCCGTAGTAGTCGCCGTCGCGCAGGTCGGCTTCGCCGGTGTGCAGCGCCATGCGCACCTGCAGCGGCGTCTCGACGGGCCAGGGTTCCGCGTGCAGGGCTGCCTGGATGGCCGCCGCGGCCGTGACCGCGTCGGTGGCTCGCGCGAAGACGGCGAAGCGGCTATCCCCCTCGCCGCGTGGCCGCACCACCACGCCGCCGTGCCGCGCGACTTCGGTCTCGATGATGGCGTCGTGGCGCACCAGGGCCTGCTGCATCGCCTCGGGCTGCTGCTCCCACAGCCGAGTGCTGCCCTCGACGTCGGTGAACAGGAACGTCACGGTGCCGGTGGGCAGCTCGGCCATGGAATTCCTCCCGCGGCGCCGGATGGCGAATGGTCTGCCGCATGATAGGCGGGGCCGTGGAGATGGGCAAAGGTCTCGGCGGCTTGCAGAAGAAGCGGGCGCCGTACCGTTGTGCATTGCTACCGGCCGCTGTGCTGCCGTACGAGCCGCCACGGTGAACGCTCCGCTTGACCTCCACCCTGGAACGCACGGCGGGAAGGTCAGGCGCTTGCTGGCTTCTCCGGTTGGGGGATACTACACTGGAGCCGGCTACTCCCGCGGCGGAAGGAGAAGGAGACGCATGGCAATAGCACCAGCGGTTGCGACCAGGCGCTTCACGGTGGCGGACCTGGAGCTGTTTCCTGACGACGGCAAGCTGCGTGAGCTCGTGGACGGCCAGGTCGTGGAGTGGGATGTGACGAACTTCGAGCACGGCAGTCTGGCGGCGCTACTCAGCTTGCTGATCGGGCAGTTTGCGCGAGAGCGACAACTGGGCCGGGTGGTCATTTGCGATGCCCTGGTCAAGGTGCAGAACAGCGACTACGACGCCCGGGGCGGCGATGTCACCTTCTATCGCGCTGCCCGCATCCCCAGCGACCGGCGCGCTCCGGCCACGACCACGCCGCCGGACCTGGTCATCGAAGTCCTCTCCCCTTCCGACCGAGCGACGATGGTGGAGGCGAAGATCGCCGACTGGCTGCGGGCGGGCGTGCAGCTCCTGTGGTACGTGAACCCCCAGACGGGGGTGACCACGGTGTACGAGGGACAGGCCATCCGGCGCGTGTCGCCGGAGGAGACGCTGGACGGCGGCACGGTGCTGCCCGGCTTTGTGCTGCGCATGGCCGACGTACTGCGTGAACTCGACGAGCAGGGTTTAGGCACGGACTAGGGCGCCGGTCCACTGCACCCGACCTGGCGAGAGACAGCAGTCTCCGGCCTCCATTGCAGTCATCGCCGGCCTGTGTCGGGCCGATTGTCGAATCCAGTCCGTCGGCCGAACCGTCGGCTCACCTGACCGTGAACGGTCAGGCTAACACAACCAAGCCTGCTATAGCAGGCTGGGGACGGTACACTGCCGAGGGCTGCTCTGGTCCAGCCTGCTTTAGCAGGCTTGGTTGTGTTAGCCCTACGCTTTAGCGCAGGGTGATCGGCCGGCGAGGCTATGGTACAGGATTCGCCTACCGCTACGCTGACGGGCGGGTGAACTGGCACCAGCGACCAGGGGGCCGGCTCTGCTCGGACTGGTCGTCGAGCGCCTCCCCCTCCTCACTTCATGAGGCGTCGCCTCAGCGCAGCGCCTCCAGCGCCGCCTCCACCGCCTGCTCCAGGCTGAGCGCCATCCCTGCCCGCTGGGCCCGTGCGAGCGTCGCCTTATCCAGCGCCCGCTTTACCGGCGTCAAACACCGATCAAGCGTCCGCCGCTCGCTCGTGTTCAACGCCTGGCCGGTTCCGGCACAGAACGTCTCGACCGCGCTAGCCAGCCGCGCCAGGAGGTCCAGCACATCCCCGGCGGCGCTGCCACCCTGGTCATTTCCTGCTTCCACAGCCGTCCCCGCCTCCGCATCACCAACGTCGTAACAAGACACCACCGACAACGCCCAGGCGCCCCAAAGCGACCGGTGCGCGCGTTTAGCGGTCTGACGAGTCGCCAGAAGGAGCACGCGCCCACCTCGCTCTGTGTGCAATGGTTCACAGTGCTTCTGTGAACCGCTTTACAGAACCGGGCGGCGAAATCCGCGAGCATGGCGGTAGGTCGAACGGGACCGTTCGACCGGGAGCGAAAGAGGTGCGCGATGTTCTTCGACGAGCGACTGCCCCAGCAACTCTACCAGGAGCGGCTCCAGGAGGCGGAGGAGGAGCGCCGCTATCAGGCCCTCCGGCGATCCCAGCGGGCGACCACGCCCCGGCGTTCGGCCGGCTGGGTCCCAGCCTGGTTCCGCGTCCTGACCCGCCGGGCGGCGGTCGCGCTGCGCCAGGGGTGAGACTCGGCCGCGCCCCGGTGGCCGTGGATCGGCCCATCGGGATGCGCGCAGGCGATCAGGCTGTACAGGATCGAACGCGTCAGAAGGAAGTGAGGGCCACGAATGTACCACGTCCCGATTCTTGCCCAGCAATTCCACGAGGACCGCGTCAAGGAGGCACAACGCGCCGCCCGCGGTGTCGCCATTGAGGGGCCGCGGGACCGGCGTCACGGCTCGGCTGGGATGCACCCGCTCCAGCGGCTGGTCCGGCTGCTGGCGCAGCGGTGGGGCGGCTCGGCCGTGCGCAACGCTTGAGAGTGACTAGATGGCAGCGCGGCTACACCACCTGGTTGATGGCGCGTGCTACGCTCGGTGTACTGACCTCTCGCTGTCCCGGTGAATTGGTTGACACAATCCTTCGCCGCGCTATCCTACCCAGAGTCCCACTTGGCCCGCCGGCGTTGGTCGCTTCGGCGGCTTGGCGGGGCATGAGCGTCCCCTCCAGAACCGGCCGGAGCTGCGCATCACGGAAGGATGGCATGGCGATGGGACGGGTGAACGCGTGGGGTCTCCTGACCAGGCTCTTGCCCCGCAAGCACGGTCCGGTCAAGAGCTTCGATCAGGAGTTGGAGGCGGCCGGCGGTCTGGCCGGCCGCTATGACGCGGGCGTCAAGATTGTGCCGACCCAGAAGGTGGTGGGCAGCGTCGGGCGCGCGCGCAACTTGCGCAGCGACTTCTTCTACCGCTCCGGCCAGGCCGTGACCGAGCGCTTCCTGCGCATCGGCCGGGCCATGGAGCGTGGCGTCGCGCTGCCGCCGCTGGAGCTGTATAAGGTGAAGCTGCGCCGCCGGCAGGGCGAGCAAACCCAGCAGGTCAGCGAGTACTATGTCGTGGACGGCCATCACCGCGTGGCGATGGCGCGCAAGCTCGGCCAGGACTTCCTAGATGCCCATGTCGTCGAGTACAAGGTGCCGGACGGCGCTCCAACCGTGCCACTCGGGCCTCCCATCCACCCTGCCGCTCCAGCTCCGCCGGAGCAGTGGGACGGCGACGAGGCACGGGGAGCGCCGCTGGCATGATCGAGCGCCGCGGTTGGGCCGGGCCTTTTCCGGTACTCGGTGCCGACTCCAGCGAGAGCGACTGAGCGATCGAAGGCGAGGGGGAATGCCACGGCTCTTCCCAACCCTTGGCGGGGCCCGCAAGGCGCAACTGGCGCACGCGCTGCGCAGCGTGCCCCTGTTCCGGGAGATCCCCGCCGCCGACCTCGTCGCCGTCTGGGATCGCCTGACCGAACTGCGTGTGCCGGCCGGCACGGTCCTCTTCCGCCAGGGCGACCCCGGCGACCGCTTCTATGCCATCAAGGAGGGGGCGCTGGAGGTCCGCCTAGGGACAAGGCGAACAGGTATGGTCGTGCGCCGTCGTTTGCCCGGGGACTTCGTGGGGGAGCTGGCGCTGCTCACCGGCCAGCCGCGGTCGGCGGACGTGGTCGTGGTGGAGGACGCCGTGCTCTGGGCGCTCGACCGCGCCCACTTCGAGACACTCCTCACCAGGAGCGCGCCGCTGCTCCTCGCGCTCAACCGCGCGCTGGCCGATCGTGTCGCCGTGGTGACCCGGCAACTGGAGGACCTGGCAGGCAGCGTCGGGGATGATCTCGGCGGCCTGCGCTTCGGCCCCTATCGCGTGACGGCGCAGCTCGGCGTGGGCGGGATGGCGGCCGTCTACAGCGCCGCCCACGAGGACACCGAGACCGCGGTGGCGGTCAAGGTGTTGCCGGCGGCCTGGGGCGCCGCGCCCGAGCTCCGAGAGCGGCTCACTCGCGAAGCCGCCATCCTCCAGGGCATCGCGCACCCGCACGTGATCAAGCTACTGGAAATCGGGGAGGTGGAGGCGCGGCTGGGCGGCGGCTGCTATCTGGTCATGGAGTGGCTCCCCCACGCCCTCGACCGCGTGCTGCGGGCGCGGTTCCCTGAGCCGCTGCCGCTGGCCACAGCCCTGCTGCTGGCCCGGCGTGTCGCGGACGGGCTGGCCGCCGTTCACGCCGCCGGCATCGTCCACCGCGACGTCAAACCCTCCAACATCCTGCTCCGTTCGGACGGGACGCCGGTGCTCACCGACTTCGGCCTGGCCACGGCCCTGGTCGAGACGGGGCAGCAACAGCGCCTGACCGCCGAGAACGTCATCGTTGGCACCGCCGACTATCTCTCGCCGGAGCAGGTCGCGGGGTTGCCGGTGGACGGTCGCGCCGACGTGTATTCCCTCGGCGTTGTCCTCTACGAGATGCTCGCCGGTCATGTTCCCTTTGCTGGCCGCGAGCCCATGCAGACACTCCAGGCGCACGTCGAGGAGTCTCCGCCGCCGCTTCCAAACACCGTCCTTGTGGCGGCGCGGGCCATTGTGGAGCGAGCGCTGCAAAAGCGACCGGCCGACCGCTTCACCTCGGCCGCGGCCATGGCCGGAGCTCTGGAGACGGCGCTCAGATAGCGTGACGATGGGAAGAATCGCGGCGCCCAAACGCGGGATGGAGGCAATGGTATTGGGCGTGCCCGTGCCTACTCGCCTTGCGCGAACGCCACCAGCCCACGTCGGTAGAGCGAGTAGGAGATCCCCCAGCGGTCGTCCACAGCTCGGAACAGCGCCAGGCTCTCCTCCTATTGCCGCTGAGCCGTCCCATAGTCGCCGCCAGCAACCGACAGCGCCGCCAAACCACGGAGCGCATAGGCGATGATCCGTGAGCCGCTGCTCGCCCAGGTCGCGCCGACTCGCGCCTTCAGGGAGCGCATCACGAGCCAACTCTTCCGTGGCCAGAGTGAGCAGGACCTGCCCGCCGTGGGCAATCGTCCGCAGCCGGGCGCAGCGATTAACGGCCACGCCGTAGTAGTCGCCCGCCCGCAGGTCCGCCTCACCCGTGTGCAAGGCCATCCGCACCCGTAGCGGGGCAGGCAGTGGCCAGACCTCTGCCTGAAGCGCCAGTTGGATGGCCGCCGCCGCGGCCACGGCATCGGTCGCGCGGGCAAACACGGCGAAGCGGCTGTCGCCCTCGCCGCGCGGTCGCACCACCGCGCCGGCGTGCCGGTCCACCGCGGTCTCAATAAGGGCGTCGTGGCGCACGAGGCACTGTCGCGAAGCCTCCGGATACCGCTCCCACAGCCGCGTGCTGCCTTCCACGTCGGTGAACAGGAAGGTCACGGTACCGGTCGGCAGTTCAGGCAGGGGGCGCTCTCCCAGCACGGGAACGGTGAAAGCTAGCACACCGGTGGCGCACTGCCACCATCCCTCCACACTTTGGCTTGCAGAGATGAGGCTATCGTGATGTCCATTCGCTGTCAACTACGACGACATCGGACTTGTGGGGCGAGGGTGTCATGCCACGTTCTCGGGCTCACCACGGCATCCCCCGTCTCGAGGATGGACCACTCGGAATGATGGGGACCGCGGTCCCCCGGTCGCTTGGCCGCCGATCCATCGCGGCCCGGGCATCCCCCGCCACCCCGGTTGTAGCCTGTTGTCGCCGCGGTCGTCGCCTTATTCAAACCGGAGTGAGGTTAGCTGTGTTTGGCCAGCGCCAGGGCGAGCGCCTCCTCCAGACTGAGCGCGCGGCCGGCGGCGATGGCGGCCTCGGCGGCGCCTTCGCCCAGCGCCTGGCGCGCGACCTCCGTCCAGCGCGCCAGCGTCCGCCGTTCCATCGCCAGCACACCATACCGTATCCCCGTAGCGGGCGCTTCCACCGCCAGCAGTCTATACCCCATCCCCGCCGCGAGCGTCTCCGCCGCGCCGGCCAGCCGCGACGCCGGCTCCGGCCGTCCCTCCGCCGCCAGCAGCGCGGCGAAGGTCGCCAGCGAGAGCATGACGAACGGCCGGACCTCCAATGTCCGCCGGAGGCGCAAGCTCTCCTCGAGCAGCGGACGGGCGGCGGCAGGGTCCGCCTCATCCAGCGCCAGGCAGCCCAGATTCTGCAACACAAAGGCCAGCAGGCCCTGCCTCTGCGTGCTCGTGCGCTGGATACGGAGCGCCGCCTGGTAGTGGCGGCGGGCCAGGGCGTACTCCCCGCGCAGGTGGGCAACCCCACCCAGGCGATCGTATTGCATAGCGATGCCATCAGTATTGCCGAGCTGCTGGTAGATGGCCAGACTCTGCTCCAGCAACGCCTGGGCGTCGCCTAACTCCCCGCCGTTGCGAGCAGCCAGGGCCAATTCGCTCAACCAGGCCGCTTCCTGCTCGACAGTCACTCCCGACGCTCCTACCGTCAGTTGGCGGTACTCCTCGAGCAACGCCCGCGCCGTGGTGTGGTCACCGTGATGGTCTGCCAGCTGTGATGCCACACCAACCGCTCCGGCGAGGACAGGCTTAGGAACGGCCACCGCCCGGCAGAGGGCGAGCAGGTCGGTCAGGTACCGCGAGGCCGCTTCCCCGTCGCCGCGGAAGCGCCAGAAGTCCATGAGCGGCTGGGCCAGCCGCACCGCGCGCTCGGCATCCCGCTCCTCGATCAACCAGCGCAGCGCGGCGGTGATGTTGTCCTGCTCCCGCTCCAACCGGGCCAAGCCGGCCCTTGCCTCCTCGAGGCCGGGAATCACCAGCTCGTTGAGGTAGGCAGCGCTGCGCTCGGCGCCCTCCGGCCAGATCGTTCGCGCGGCCGCTTGGGCCAGCGCCAGGTAGTACTGCGCATGCCGCTCGTGGACCGCCTCCGCCTCGCCGCTCGCCAGCAACTTCTCCCGCCCGTATTGCCGCAGCGTCTCCAGCAGCCGGTAGCGCTCCTCACCCCCCGCGCCCTCCTCGGCGACAACCAGCGACTTGTCCACCAGCCGCGTCAGCAGGTCGAGCACGTCCGGGCTCGCTGTGCTCGCGGCGTTGGGGGCTAGGGATTGGGGGTTGGGGTCGTTGACGGTCAGCGCGCCGGCCTTCGCGGCAGCGGCAATCTCTTCCGAAGGCAGCGGGGCTCCCACCTCGGC
>CALBSQ010000287.1 GCA_937967325.1 uncultured Chloroflexota bacterium | reverse complement strand
GCCCCCGACGCCACGCCGAACCAGAGCGTACAAAAGCGGATCAGCAGCGTCGCCGCGACGCTGACGTCGCGCGGCGTTCCGAGCAGCAGATGAAGCAGTCCGGCGATACCGCTGTCGGCGACTCCCAGGCCACCCGGCAGCAGCGACGCCGATCCTACTAAGGTACTGGACGCGAGGATAAAGGCGGCCTTGATCAACAGAAGGCCATTCCCATCCGGCCCGGCCTCCAGGTGCAATCCGCGCAGGATGACGAAGAAGGCCACGCATTCGCCGGACCAGGACACCAGTCCCAGGCCTATGGCGGTCAGCAGCGCGTCCAGGCGCAGGAGTCGATAACTCGACTCGTAGGCCTCGCGCAAATGGAGCGCCACACGCGCCAGAATGGGCATCTGCTCGCAGGTTCGCAGCAACGCCAGCGACAATGGTCGTGACTGCACGATCAAGACGATGGCAATGGCCATGGCGAAGATGAGCGCCAGCACCTCCCAGCCCCTTCGGTACATGAGCAGACCGACCGACCCCAGCAACAGCAGGGCGACACCGTCGGTCAAGCGCTCCGCCAGCACGATAGGCGCGGAGCGCGCCATCGGGGTGCCGGACACCTGCCGCAGCAGGTAGCTCTTCAGGAGCTCACCGATCTTTCCGGGAGTCATAACCATGGAGAGACCGGAGACAAAAATCAGCGCGCTCGCCCCTGGGCGGACGCGACTGTTGATACAGCCCAGGTAATACTGCCATTTGAGAAACCGCCCAACGTAGTTGAACACGGTCAGCACAAGCACCACGGGCAGCACCGCCCAGTCGAAGCCGCGGAGCACTCGCGCAATGTCGCGAACGTCGGCATAGGCGCCTAGCCCAACCACCACCAGCAGCCCGAAAGCGAGTGAGAGGAGCATCCGGCGTCGTAGCTTGGCGATCCAAGCAGCGCCGAGAGATGGACGGCCTCCTCCCGCCGTGACTACGGTCGCCATGGACTGGTCCCCCGACGCCGGGGCAGGCCCGCCCGGTACCTCTGGCGCCGATGAGCCAAGGAATGGCTGCCCCACCGCTCGCGGTCCCTCCACCCCATCCGTAGGTGCAACGGGCAGCCCCGGATGCAGACGCGCAACCCCATCGTACCCGCTGCGCGGTGACCAAACAACGACGCCGCCAAGCGATACTAGTGACCGAACGAGCGTAGACGATTGGACTGAATCATGTCGAGGCGACCCCTGATTGGCATCACCTGCACGGTTGCGTCCGCACCCACGGGAGCGCCGCGTCTCCAGCTGAACCAGGCCTACGAGCAGGCCATTCGCCAGGCAGGGGGTATCCCGGTATTGCTGGCGCCGGGGCTCGATTCCGCCGCGATGCAGCAGGTGATGGAGGTATTGGATGGCCTACTCTTGCCCGGCGGGGTCGACGTCGACCCGGCGCGCTATCGCACGGCGCGGCACCCGACCACCGAGGTGAACGACGAGCTGGATGCACTGGAGTTTCCGCTGGCCGAGCAGGCGTTACAACGGGATCTGCCGCTCCTGGCCATCTGTCGCGGCATCCAGTTGCTCAACGTTGCGCGCGGCGGCTCCCTCTGGCAGGACTTGCCCAGCGAGCGACCAAGCGACGCCGTGCATCCGCAGCGGCAAGTACCGCGCCACCACCTGGCCCACCAGCTCGATCTGGCCCCCACCAGCCGGCTTGCCGGCGTGCTTGGCTCGACCGCCCTGCCGGTCAATAGCTTTCACCATCAGGGCCTGCGCCAGATCGGCGCCGGATTGCGGCCCGTCGGTTGGGCGGAGGACGGAACCATTGAAGCGATAGAAGGCGAGGGCCGTTTTGTTATAGGCCTGCAATGTCACCCGGAATGTCTGGTTGACAGCCAGCCAGTCTGGCGCCGGCTGTTTTCGTCGTTTGTGGAGGCGGCCGGAATGAGGTAGCTGAACAGTCAGCGTGGCCAAGGGAGCGGCGGGCTGGTTCGGTGGCCAGGGCGTATGCCATACGCCCCTACCGGTACGGTCGACGCGTGTAGGGGCGTATGGCATACGCCCTGATCTTTCCGCCGGCGCGATCGCCGCGACTCGCCAACGGTACCTGCGCCGCCGCTAACACCTCCCCTCTCCCGCTGGGCGGGCGAGGGGCCGGGGGTGAGGGCCCGCCCCGGCACGCGCCAAACCAGTCGCTCAGGATCCGACGGAATGTGCCAACCCAGTCGGCTTCAGAATCTGCCCCGGCAACCGGCTGGCATTGCCGATGACCAGGCCCGGGACGTCCGTACGCAGTCGGTTGACCAGCGTGGCAACGCCGAGCGCCGGCCTGTCGGGCGGCGGCAGGGCATCGAGGAGCTGCTCAGGGTCGATGGTCAGGTTGCGCAACTGCACCATACGAGTACCGGTGCGGCGCAGCATTCCGATCAGCGCCTCGATCTCCAGCTCCTGATCGGTGACGCCGGGGAAGAGCAGCAGGTTGATGGACGTGAAGAGTCCGGCTTCTGAGGCCAGGGTGAGGGAGCGCTCAACGTCAGCGAAGCAATAGTTGCGGGGCCGGTAGTAGGCGGCGAAGACGGGCTGGCGGGCGCTGAACACGCTCACGCGGCAGGCATCGAGGCCGGCGGCAATCAGGGCGGCCATGCCATGCGGGATGCTGCCATTGGTGTTGACGTTGATCCAGCCGCGGCTGGTCCGCCGGCGGATGGCCTGGGTACTAGCCACGAGCAGCCGCCAGTTGAGGAGCGGCTCGCCCTCACAACCCTGACCATAGCTGACCATCGCCGGCTCCGCTCGCTCCAGATGGCGCACCGCCACCTCAACCACGTCCCGTTGACGAGCCATCGCACGGATCCGCTCTTGGGGCGTCGGTGGCCCGTCCGGCTCCTGCTCGGAGATGCAGCCGATGCAGAGGGCGTTGCAGGCATTGCTGGTCGGCAGCGCCGCTTCCCACCGTCCGTAGAAGGTGTTTTGCGCGGTGTAGCAGCCGTATTCCCCGGCGCAACGGCCGAGTTGCGCGATCAGCCCGTTGGCGGGGAACTCCCGCTGCAGCGCGGTAATACGGCCCGCCAGATCGGGCGTGTGGAAATGAGCTGGGTCCCATTCCGGCGCATCGTCTGTCTTCATTGCAGCCGCGTAGAATCGCCCGCCCGCCTCAGCGACGGCAGTGTAGGCAAACAGGGGTAGCGGCTCCGCGCCTTCCTGCTTCTCGTATGCCGGCAGGAGGGTCCGTGTGTAGCCGTGCGGCAGCGCCGCGGCCACGGGCAAACCTGAGGCGTGTACCGCCTGGCCTCGCTTTTGACCGATGGGGCTGCAGTCGGGCATAGTGAGCAACTGGCTGCCCGGCGGCAGCGGGATCCAGCGCCCTACGTCGACGATGTCCCGACCGCTGCGCCCCAGCGGCGCAAGGGCCGTTGGTCGCACGTCTCCATCGGGCGAAGCCATCAACATGTGGAACCGGCTCGCCTGGTGCGGACGCCGTATCGGTCGAGTATGCATTGGCGTAGTGTACCGGGCGCCGGGACGCTATGCTTCTGGGCGTGGTCAACGTCGAGCAGCCAGCGAATCGACCTGCCGCTGCGGGGCGCAGCCGCGACATCGTACGGAGCGCGGGCGTCCCGCCCGCCCGGTCGCTGTCCGTCGCCGTCGCGGCATACTAGGAACGTAACCGACCGCGCACGGGGAAGCCTGGGGCGGGCGGGACGCCCGCGCTCCGATTATCATGCCGTGTTCGGATCCGGCAAACAGGGGGAGGCCATGGACAAGCTAGCCGGCAAAGTGGCGCTCGTCACCGGCGGCGCACGTGGCATCGGCGCTGCCTGCGTACAGGCGCTGGCAGACCAAGGGGCCGACGTGGTCATCAACGACATCGCCCACCTGGACCGGGCCGAGGCGCTGCGCCAGCGGATAGAAGCGTCGGGACGGCGTGCCATCGTACACGTGGCCGATGTCGCTAACCGCGACGCCGTCGCGGCGATGATCGACACGACCGGAGCACGCCTGGGCCGTCTCGACGTCGTTGTGGCCAACGCCTATCGCTCGATTCGCCAGCCCTTCTTGGAGGTAACGCCGGGGGCTATGGCTGCCACCATGGACGTCACCTTCTGGGGTGTCTTCCACACCTGTCAGTTGGCGGCGCGGGCCATGGTGGAGCAGGGCCAGGGTGGTCGCATCATCGTGATCAGCTCCATTCACGCCGAGCAGCCCTTCGCGCAGTCGACCGCCTACAACGCCGCCAAGGCAGCCGCGCTACACATGGCGCGGACGGCCGCCAACGAGCTGGCGCCGTACCACATCACCGTGAATTGCATCGCCCCCGGCTGGATCGACACGCCGGGCGAGCGCGTCTATGCCAGCGAAGCGGAGCTGCACGAGGCCGGCAAGAAGCTCCCGTGGGGACGACTCGGGCGTCCGGACGAGATCGGAGCACTGGCCGCCTTCCTAGCCTCCCCAGACGCTGAATTCATCAGCGGCGCACTGCTCCGCGCCGACGGCGCGCAGATGGTGTCGCTGGGCAGTTGAGGCTACCCCTTGACCCCCGTCAAGGTGATGCCCTGGATAAACGTACGTTGGGTGAGGAAGAACAGCACGATGATTGGCACGGTCATGAGTGTCGCCATGGCAAAGATGGCGCCCCAGTAGGAGCCGTACTGGCCGTTGAGCATGGCCAGGCCGATGGAGAGCGTATAGTTGCTCTCGTCCCGAAGGTAGATGAGCGGGCCGAGGAAGTCGTTCCAGGCGCCCATGAACGCGAAGAGGCCTACCGTGGCGAGCGCCGGACGGGCCAGCGGCACACAGATGCTGAAGAAGGTCTGATACTCCGTCGCTCCGTCGATCTTCGCCGCGTCGGTGATATCGACGGGGATGGTCATGAAGAACTGGCGAAGCAAGAAGACGAAGAAGGCGTTGCCGAAGAAGGCAGGCACGATCAAGGGCAAGAAGGTGTTGATCCAGTGCAGATCCTTGAAGATCACGAACAGCGGCACCATGGTCACCTGGTACGGCACCATCAGCGTGGAGAGGACCACGACGAAGAGGACGCGACTGCCCACCCACCGGATGCGCGACACGCTGTAGGCGACGAGGGAGCTGGAAGCCACCGTACCGATCACCACCAGCACACAGATAATCACGGTGTTCTTGAGGAAGGTGGGGAACGGCAGCAGACTCCAGCCCTGCTGGAAGTGGCCGATCGTGAACGGCTTCGGCAACCACACGGGCGGCCAGACGAACATCTCGTTGTCCGGCTTGAAGGCGGTAGACACCAGCCAGAGGAAGGGCACCGCGAAGACGGCGCAGAGGAATACCAGCGCCACGTGTGTGAACAACTTGGGCCATTCGGGGCGGTAGCCGCGCCAGGCCAGCGCGCGCTGCTCCGCGCCCGCCCTGGGGAGCAGCGTGCCCGCGGTACGTGCCATTGCCTCAGCTCCCTCCGTAGTAAACGCGGCTGGCGCTGGACCGGAAGACAAGCGCCGTGCAGGCCGCGATCAGCAGGAACAGGATCCAGGCCATCGCCGACGCGTAGCCCATCTTGAAGTAGGAGAAGGCGTTCTGGAAGAGATAGAGCGCGTAGACGTTCGTCGAGTTGGCCGGTCCACCCTGGGTCATCACGTAAACCTGGGTGAAATACTGAAAGCCGCCGATCAGGCCCGCCACCAGCCCGAAGAGGAAGTAGGGCCCCATGAAGGGGATCGTAACGTGCCGCAGCAACTGCCAGCGATTGGCGCCGTCGATACCGGCCGCCTCATATTGCTCGGAGGGGACGCCCTGCAGACCGGCCAGGAAGATCACCATGAGTCCGCCCACCCCCCAGATGCTCATGAGGATGAGCGCCGGTTTGGACCAGTTTGGGTCACCGAGCCAGCCCGGGCCTTTGACACCGACGAAGGCCAGAATCGTGTTGAGCAGACCGTACTGCGGATTGAACACCCACACCCAGAGCACTGCGGAGGCGACGAACGGGGTGATCGAGGGCAAATAGAAGATCGTTCGATAGATGGACAAGCCGCGGATCTTCTGGTTCAGCAGCATCGCCAGCAGGAAGGCGACGATGATCCCCAGTGGCACCGCGAAGATGACGTAGTAGATGGTGTTGTACAGCGTCGACCAGAACAGGCTGTCCTGCGTGAACAGCGTGGTGTAGTTACCCAGCCCCACGAACTTGGCGGGGCGGATCATGTCGAACGAGGTGAAGCTATCCACCAGGGAGGACAGAATCGGATAGATACTGAAGGCGAGCAACCCGATGATGGCCGGTGCACCAAAGAGCAGCCCGGCGCGGAAGTTGCGCCAGGCTGCCGGGCTGATGCGCGAGCGGTTGACGTGTCCACGAACGATGGCCGCGCGTTGAGACATGCCGCCCTACTTTCCGCTGAGCGCGTTCTGCAATTCCTGATTGCTTTCCTTGTCCGCCGCTGCAAGTGCGTCCTTCGCCACCGCCTTGCCGTAGAGCGCCTCGCCCACGTGACGGTCTAGCGCGCCCATATAGTAGTCGGTAACGGGCGTGACGGGACGCTGGTGCAAGGTAGCCTCCAGGATCGCCACAAACGGAGCCAACTCCGAATTCTTGCGCTGGTCTGCCAGCGCCGGGGTAGTCTTCGAGCCGGAGAAGGTCATCGCCACCGAAATCTGAGTCGCCATCGTCGTTCCCTCCGGCGAGGCGCCCAGCCAGTACAGCCATTGCCAACCCTGATCGGAATTTTTGGCTCCGGTGGGGAGACCCATACACCATCCGCCCACCCAGGACGAGTGCGGCGGCGCCGGCGCCGGACCCGCCGGAAGGAACGTCACGCCGTAATGCAGGTTGGGGCCGTACTGCTTGAAGTTGGGCAGCTCCCAGGGCCCAAACGGCTGCATCGCGACCTTGCCCTGGATGAATCCGCCATCGAGGCCCAGCGCGCCAAAGCCGGACTGGAAGCCGCTCAGCGTGGTGATGTTGTACTTCTTGGCGTAGCCAACCATCCATTCGAGGGCCGCGATGTTCTCTGGACCCGCGGTCGTGAACTGCTGCTTTCCCTCGTCGAAGAACTCGCCGCCGTGCTCCCAGCCCCACGTGACCATGGAGTTGGCATTGCCGTAAACCGCCCACGGGATTATGCCCATGCGATCGACGTTGGAGCCGGTCGTCTTGACGATCTTGTCATTACATGTCGTCCATCTCGGCCAGCGTCGTGGGCGGTTTGTTCTCATCCAATCCGACCACTTTGAACACGTCTTTGTTCCAGAAGAAGCCAAAGTTCGTGTCTGCCCCGTACGTCATCGCCCAGATATTGCCCTTGTACATGTTTTCCTTCCAGCAGGGCGGCCAGAAGTCGTTCTCCGTCAGCTTGTTCTGAGAAAAGTATTGATCCAGCTTGGAAAGCACGCCGTGGAAGGCCCAGCCGGCAACCTCTGGGCCATCGACGTAGATAACCTCGGGCGGAACGCCCCCTGCGACCGCGGCAAAGAATTTCTGGCTCGTCGAGAGATTATTGGACGAGTACACCATCTTGACGCCGATGTCCGGGTGCGCCTTCTCGAAGCCATCTGCCAGCTTGAACAAGTCGCCCACGCGATTGCCCCCGAAGGGGTGCCATACCTGAATGGTGTACTTGCGACCCGCGGCTGCTTGCCGGTCGGGCACTGGGGTCGCCGTCGGCGTCGGGACCGCCGCGGCAGCCGCGGACGAGGAAGAGGCGACCGACGTGGTCGCCGCGCTGCTCGACGCCGCGCTGCTCGATGCGACGCTGCTGGTCGCCGCGCTGCTGGAGACGCTGCTGCTGGAGGCCACGCTGTTGGACGCGGCACTGCTCGGAGCGGCCGAGGAGCTCGCAGCGCCGCTGGCCGAGGATGGCGCTGCCGCGGTCACGGTCCCAGCGGCGGATGAACCGGCCGTCACACCCGGAGGCGTCGTTCCGCAGGCGGCAAGCGGAGCCATCATAGCCACGCCACCCGCTGCCAGCAACAGGCGCATCACCTGCCGGCGTGATTGCGACGGACCCTGAAAAGACGTCACCATATCGCTCTCCTGATCTGCTACAGGCGTGACAGTGCCGCTCTGCTCCCACACATCGAAGGCGTTCGCTCCACCTTTCCGGTCCCACACGCGCGGCACAAACTAGCCGTAGTTTCTTTGCGGCGTCAGAACACGTCGGGATCGGTCGTTGCGAGCATACTAGCACGCTACCCGTGGAGCGTCAAGGATCGCCACGATCCTCACGCATTGCGTGAAATCTTTACAGCGCTTGAAGCGGGACTGGCTTAGGAACGGGCAGCCGCCCGTCAATCATTGACATGCCCCGGGGCGCGTCGTATGCTTGGCCCCACCGTGGGGGTCGACGCTCCCCGTGCCACTGAGAGAGACAGGTCTGCTGTTGAGCTTGCCGGCACTGGCGATCAGCGAAGGCGCCGCGACATACAGTCCGCGTGAGCCGCTCACCCTTGCTCTACGCGGATTGCTGCCGCAACTCCGGCCGGCCGAGCGGCGAGTGGCTTCCTACGCGAT
The DNA here is from genome assembly GCA_937967325.1 of uncultured Chloroflexota bacterium. GTDB lineage: Bacteria > Chloroflexota > UBA4733 > UBA4733 > UBA4733 > UBA4733. The sequence goes on along the minus strand of CALBSQ010000287.1, from coordinate 49,159 downwards.
CGACTACCCCGAGCGAGCGCGCCATATGTCGATCACTGCCCTCGCGGCCGCCGCCGGCGTCAGCTCAGCCTCCGTCACCCGGCTGACTCGAGCGGTCGGTTGCAGCGGCTACGGCGAATTTCGACGCCGTCTGATTGAAGATGTCGTACGCTCGGCCATCAACCGAGTGGGCCCCATGCGGGAGAGCACCGCTGCGCTCTCTCGCGCCCGCACCACCGCCGACGTGGTGGAGAGCGTGTTTCGCCTGTCCGTGCAATCGCTGGTGGAAACGCTGGATGTGATCGACATGGCCGCGATGGAACGGGCGGTGGATGCGCTGGCACAGGCCCAAACGGTGTACTGTTTCGGCGCGGGCAGCTCTAACCCGATCGCCGTGGATGCGGCCTACCGCCTGCTGCGCGTCGGAGTTTCCGCCCACGCCGAAGTGGATCCGCACCTGCAGGTAGCACGAGCCGCATTGTTGCGATCGGGAGACGTCGCCATCACCATCTCCTTTTCGGGCGAGACGCAGGAAACCATCGATGCTGCCCAGGCGGCCAAGCATGCCGGAGCAACCGTAGTCGTGGTGACCAACTTTCCCCGATCGCGCTTGGGGCGGCTGGCCGACACCGGCCTGTACACGGCATCGCGGCAGCCACAGTGGCGGCAAGACGCCGTCCCGGTGCGCGTCGTTCAGCTCACGCTCATTGACGCGCTGTGTGTCAGCCTCATGCGGCGCAGCTCGGCGCGCGCTGAAGGCGCGGCACGCCTCATCGACGAGGCGCTGGAATGCAAGGGCGCCCATCACGGTCAGCCCATCGAGGGGCGGCAACGAGCCTAGCGAAAGGGAGGATCAGCTTGGTAACGGCATTGCGATCAGTCACCGAGGAACAGATAGCGGCTTACCAGGCCAGGGGCTTCATCAAGTTTGACGATGTGCTCTCGGCGGCAGAGGTAGGCGACTTTCGCCGCGCACTGGCGGAGGCGACCAACCGGCCGGGCGAAGGGTACACCTACCGACAGGGCCAGCAATATACCCAGCACGTCAACCTGTGGACGACCCACAAGGAGGTGCGGCGGCACGTCTTCAATCCCAAGCTGGCCGACATCGCGCGCCGGCTCACGCAGAGCTCCCGCGTCCGCCTCTGGCACGACCAGGAGATCATCAAGATGCCCGGCGACCGGCCATCGACCTGGCATCAGGACTTGACGGTATGGCCCATGCTTGAAGCCGGACCGTTAACTTGTTGGGTCGCTCTCGTCGACGTCACGATTGCCATGGGCTGCATGAGCTTCATCCCGGGCTCGCATCGTTGGGGGCGTCTGGCTTTCTCCTCGGTCCCTCGTGACCTGTTGGAGTCGTTGGAAGGCGTTCGTCTGGTGGTTCCCGAAGACAAGCGGGAATGCCTGACGCCCGTCACTGTAGAGGTGAAGGCCGGGAGCTGCACTTTTCACAGCGCGCTGGCCCACCACTACGCCGGACCAAACCAGACACAGACGCCGCGTGAGGGCTTTATCATCAACTACATGCCCGATACGATTCGGTACAACGGAAAGCCGCACGTGACGACGGACCCGTTGGGTCTGACGACCGGCCAGCCGCTGGCCGGCGACCTGTTCCCGATACTGGCTTCCGCGGACCCGGCGGAGGTTGTGGAGGTGTAGGTTCAGTGGGGCTTGGCATCACTACGGCCTACTTTGGGAATCAGCGCTGGGTGCGATGTCGCCGCCCCGCCTCCTCCGCCCCAGCGCTGATTCCCGATCAAAGCCACATCTGGTTTTACACTCGCGGTTTCTCTGGAGAGGTCGAAGAAGAAGAAAGGGGTCAGCAAGTGGGTCCAGCTCGGTCGTCATTCTCCCAGTTAGGTACGCGCCGGCGTTTTCTGGCGCTCGCCGTCGGCACGGCGGGGATGGTGTCGCTGGCGGCCTGCGGCGGCAGCGCGGCCACCACGACCTCGGCATCGGGATCGGCAACGGTCGGCGCGAGCTCGGCCGCACCTTCGAGCTCGGCGGCCGCCTCAAGCTCCGCGGCCGCGACTACCGTCTCATCGACGATCCAGTCCTCCTCTTCCGCTGCCAGCGCCGCGGCGCCGGCCTCCGCGACGGCCGCGCCGACGGTGAATCCCAATTACCTACAAGTATGGGAGCCGGGCTGGGGCGCCCAGAGCTCTATCGACAAGGGTTACACCGCGGCGCTCGACGCGCTGACCGCCAAGAACGCCAAAGCCCAGTCCGCATTGGTAACCGCCTCACCCTATCCTGATAAGTTCCTTACCGCGGCCGCGGCCGGCACACCGCCGGATTTGATCTTTTGCGTTACGGAGCAGGACCTGGCCTACAAGAAGCTACTCGTGAGCATTGACGGCTACATGCAGACGGCCAAGCTGAGCAACTCCGATTTCTTCCCCACTGCCATGGAGCAGTCATCGTACAAGGGTCACCTGTACATGTTGCCGCTTCAGGTCGATCCGAACTTCCCGCTCGTCTACAACAAATCGCTGTTGCAGCAGGCCGGCATCGACAAGCCGCCGTCAACCATCAATGAGCTGGACGACGCCAACCAGAAGCTCTATCAGAAGAGCGGCGACGCGATCTCGCGGCTTGGCATCCTGCCGCCCTGGCGGACATACGGGGCTCAGAACTCGCTCTATACCTACTTCCTGATGTTTGGCGGCGGCTGGTTTGACCCCGGCGACCAGAACAAGCTGGCCATCACACAGGCCGGGAACGCCAATGCGCTCGGCTGGATCAAGAAGTTCGCCGACCAGTTTGGCGGCTACGCGGCGCTGGAGAAGTATGCCGGCACGTGGGGCAAGGAGGGCTACCCAGCGGGCGTCGGTCACGGGCTCATCGCGATGGGGCCAATGGTGTCGGCCAATTACACGACCGCCGTGACGCTGGCGAAAGGCACGGAGTTTGCCGACTCCTTCGCCGTAGGCCTCATGCCGGTGGCGGACGGCGTCACGGCTGACCCCGCCTGGCTGGGCGGTTGGGCCATGGGCATCCCGACTGGCGTGAAACGGCCCGACGATTCGTGGGCCGTGCTGCAGTGGATGGCCGGCTCCGCGGACGGTACGGACATCTGGGCAGAGATCAACGGTTTCCTGCCCGGCTTCAGCAAGTCGCCATTTTTCGACAAGCACGCTAACGATGCGGCGGTGAGCGGTTACATCAAGGTGCTCCAGGGCGCGCACCATCCGCACTCGGTCTATCGCCTCGGCTGGCCCGATGTTCCGAACGACGCCTTCAATTCCCTGCTGGCGAACACGGCGCAAGGCAAGACCGACATCCAGACCGCGCTCCAGCAGTTCGAAACCGTGGTGAAGGGGACGCTGGACAAGTACGCCAACGGGTGATGGGCGGAGCAATGTCGCAAGAACCGCGGCCGGTCGCCTACCCCTGAAGGAGCAGGCTAAATTCACAAAGCCGCGTGAACGCGGCTGGGCGCGTCCCCCCTGCCGTGCCGTGAGCCAGCCGGCTTGAGCCGGCTTCGTAAACTTAGCCTGCTCCTTCAGGAGCAGGCGACCGGCCGCCGGAAACGGTCCGTCATTCGGCGATATGCGCTGGCGACCGTTTGCGATGCCTTGTCTACTCGCCAGCCCCCAACCGTCGGAGCCGCCGGTGTTCGCGCCGCAATTCCTCCAGCTCCTCGGTCAGCCGCAGAATAATCTCCGCTCCGGCCAGATTGACGCCGAGGTGCTCGGTCAAGCGTCTGATCTTGCGCAGGCGCGCCAGGTCGGCGGCGCGGTAGCGCCGTTGCTTCCCGTGATAGGTGGGTTGCACAAGACCTTCCCGCTCCAGGCGACGCAGGCGGGGGGATGCAATTCCGGTCATTTCCACGACGACGGACACGCTGTACCAACCCTCCTCGGCGTAGTGCTCACCTTCGTCCGTCATGCGGCCGCCTCCCGAAGTTGCTCGAATAGCCGGCGCTGCGCCTCCGTGAGCGGCTCGGGGAGCTGGAGGTGCAGCTCTACCAGCAGATCGCCGCGCGCCGCGTCCGCGCCCGTCGACACGTCCCGAGGCAGCCCCTGACCGCGCAGGCGAACGCGGCGGCCATCCTGCGACCCCGCGGGCACGCGGACGGCCAATCTCCGGCCATCGGGCTTGGTTACTTCAACCTCGCCGCCCAACGCCGCGGTGGTCAACCGGACCGGCGCTCGGACCACGAGGTCGTCACCCTCCCGTGCATATTGGGGATCGGGCTGGAGGCGAACGTTCAGGTAGAGATCGCCGGGTGGATCGCCCGTACCTCCCAGGCCAGCCATGCGGACGCGCACACCGTCGCGAACCCCTGCGGGAATGTTGGCCTCGACGCGCCGCGTCGTGCCGTCCGGCTGCTGAAGCTGGAGCAGGCGTTTGCCACCGTTGTAAGCCTCGCCGAGCGTCACATCGACCGGATAGTCGAGATCGGCGCCGCGACGGGGTCGGGCGGGTTGCCCGCTCGGCTGCCCAAACAGCGACGAGAAGAAGTCGGAGAATGGATTGGCGTCGCCGAACAGATCCTGGAGGTCGTCTTCGGTAACAGTCTGGTAGGAGCCCTGAGGCGGCGGCGCCCCTGAAGGACGTCCAGCCGCGGCCCTCGGCCGCCTGCCCTGCTGCCAGGCGGTAGCAACCTCGTCATACTTGCGCCGCCGCTCCGGGTCGGACAGCGCCTCGTAGGCCTCGTTGATCTCCTTGAAGCGGTCTTCCGCTTCCTTGTTTCCGGGGTTGACGTCCGGATGATACTGGCGCGCCAGCTTTCGATACGTCTTGCGTATCTCATCCTGTGTGGCGGTTTTGGAGACCCCCAGTATCTGGTAGTAGTCTTTGAAATCCATACCGCGGAGCGAACTCACTTTCGCAGCGTCAGAGCGCCATCCGCTGTATGGTACCGCGCACCCTCGCGCGGTGGATGCCGCCGCCCGAGGCTGGATGCTACGCTTGGCGTCGACACGAAAGGACGTCGATATGCACCTTGGTCTTGTCACGTACAACCTGGCCGCCGACTGGGATTTACCCACCATTTTGTCCCGCTGTGCCGCCGCCGGCTTCGAAGGCGTGGAGCTGCGAACGACGCACGCCCACGGCGTGGAGGACCGCCTCACGCCGGACCAGCGGCAGGAAGTGCGCCGGCGCTTCGCCGACTCACCCGTTCAACTGGTGGGTCTCGGCTCGATCTTCGAATACCACAGCCTCGACACGCAAGTCGTTCGGCAGAACATTGAAGGGACGAAGCGGTACTTGCAACTTGCCCACGACCTTGGAGCCGGCGGCGTCAAAGTTCGTCCCAACGGCCACCAGGAGAAGGCCGGCGTGCCGCGCGTACGGACATTGGAACAGGTCGGGCATGCGGCCCGTGAATGTGGCCAGGCCGCGCGCGATCTGGGTGTGGAGCTACGCATGGAGATGCACGGCTCGGTTTCCGACGCCATCGACATGCGCCAGATCTTCGACGTTGCCGACGGCTACTGCTGGGCCTGCTGGAACTCCAACCCGGTGGATGTCCAAGATGGCTCGGTGAAGCAGGATTTCGACCTGGTCAGCCGGTGGGTCCGGCTGGTCCACATCAACCGGCTCTGGAATCCGGAGTATCCCTACCGCGAGCTGTTCACGCTGCTGCGCAGCGCCACCTACGACGGCTTCTGCCTGGCGGAGATCCCCGCCAGCGCCGACGCCGATGAGCTGATGCGCTACTACCGAGCGCTGTTCGATTGTTTGGCCGGGTGAAGGGCGCCCAGCTATTACTCGCAGTGGGGGTAGCCCTCGCGCCAGTACCTCCATGGGAATAGCACCGATGCGTTAGTTCTTGATGGCGGTGCCGGCTCGCCAACCCTTGCGGTCCCATTCCATAGTGGTGCATCCGATACGTCCGGGCGACCTCCCCGTTGTCATCCTGAGCGCAGCGAAGGACCCCCGGCAGCGCAGACCAGACGCCATGCGGTCCCTCGCGGCGCGGACGGCCCGGCCGGGGGTCCTTCGCTGCGCTCAGGATGACAACGGGAGTGGCTGCGCGGCGTTGGGAAGTGCCCCAACCTTGGTGGGCAAACCACGTCGAACGAATTGGCAAGAGGCCTGCCCCTACACCACCGGTGCCGTCGAGCATCGCCGCGTTCGTTACTGATCTTCCATCAGTCGCCCGGCGCCTCACGCCCGATCAACACTTCCAACGCCGATCCCAACTGCAGCTCCTCCGCCACCTCACGCAGCTCCGCGAGATACCAGTCCCGCCGCGATCGGCACGACGCCTCCATCGCGCGGTCCCTTGCTTCGATTGCCGCGTCGCGCGCCTTGGCGTTGGCGGCGGCATAGTCCACCGCCCGAGCGAGCGCCGCCGCTCGCAACCGCCCTGGATCGATCTGGTCGCCGAATGCCGTGCGTACACAGTCGTCAGTTTGGGGCCAGCTCAACCCGGCGCCCGGAAAGCGCAGCAGCTCCGCGATGTCCAACTCGGCCGCGGCCAGCGTCATCGTCTCCCAATCGACAAAGCGCGGCGCCGTTCCGAGCACCACGTTGAGTGGCGATAAAGAGTTATGGATCATCTGGCGAGGCCCGCGAAGCAACGGTTGGACCACGCCGGCCACATAGGCTCGCTCGGCCGCCCGGTAGGGAGCACGCGCGGCTTGCTCCTCTGCCGCGAGTGCGCCTAGCAGTCGCGACCTGGCCACCCGCAGCCTTGATCGCAGGGAGTTCTCGCTGATGCGGTCGAGGTCCACGCAGTAGCACGTCCGATAGAATGGCAATCGGTTCCCGCGCAGCGACGCGTGGAGGTCGGCCAGGCGATCAAGGGAGTGGCCCAGAGGCGCAGCGACGGCCGACGGCGTGATCACTGCTCCGCCATGCTCGTCGGTCGAAGCCCCGGTCATCTCCAGCGCCTCCGCCAGCGAGGCGCCGCCGACATCCTCCGTGAGGAGGAACCCCCATCCACCGCCGAACACCGCGGCGAAGGGACGCGGCGCACCGCCTGGCCAGAAGCGATCAAGCAGCTCTAACACGCGGTGCTCCCGCCGCACGTGATGATCCCAGAATGGATCGTTCGCGCGCCGCACGAGCTTCAGGATCAGCCGATCACAAGGCGCATTATCCAGGCTCAGTCGTAGAAGCCGGTTGCGCGACCGCTGCGCGAGAGGAGTGGCGCCGCTAATGCGTGCGTGAGAGAAGTCGTCGCCCAGCAGGGCAAGCAGGGATGCCTCGGAAAAGGGCAAGACCGCGTCTGATGACCTCGCGGGCTCGATCGGACTCATGGGCACACGCGGGTTGAGGCGCCGTCTGGGGGCGACGTGCCGCGAATCTGGCCACGCAAGGCGTCCGCCAACGCCGGCTCGTGACGCGCGTCGGCCAGGCCGGAAAGATCCGACAGCAACAGATCAACCCGCCCCTCCTGATAGACCTGGCGCAGCGCGCTGCGCCAGGTCTGGACCACGGTCACCAGCTCGTCCCGTTGATCGGCTTGCTGTGCCACTAGCAGCGCCGCCTCCGGCCGCAGCAAGAGATTGAGCGTCGGCACGCGGCGGATCAGGCGAGTGGCGGCGTCCGACGCGCCTTGGTCGGCCGCCGCCAGCGCGGCCAGGCAGAGGCAGTCGTACCGGTGCAGCGGACGGTCTAACCATGGCACGACACATCCCGCCGCCTGCACCCCGGGCGCCCGCTCCGCGTCACGATAGAGGCGGAGTCGCCAAAGCTGGAGCGGCAGCCCGCGACACAGTCGCAGGTCGCCACTCGTTTCATCTTTCGTCAGAAATTGGGGTTTGGCTCCGGCCATGACCACCGTAACCATCAGGACGGCCCCCACACCTGCGACCCATAGCCCTGCCCGCGCCAGCGGCGGTGCAATTGCCGCGGCGGCGAGACCAAGGATGGCGGCACAACCTTGGATGAGCCAGAAAGTCGCGCCAACCTGCAGCGGCTGTAAACCAGCGAGATTGAGGTGATGGTGTAGCGGTGTCGCCAAAAAAGGGAGCGGGAAGTCCGTGTGCGGTACCAGCGTGGGGCTATCCCGAAAGCGCCGCGGCCGCAAGCCGCGGCGGAACAGGGGTACCAACAGCCCAGTCTGCAGGAACACACTGCCGCCCTCGAGGACGAAACCGGCCGCCAGCAGCGGAAGCAGGGCAAGAGTACCTGACGTTATGGCAAGGCCGGCCACGGCGGCGCCCGCCAATAGGGCTCCTGAATCGCCAATATAGCCACGGGCGCGCCGGCGGGCCATGCCCGTCCGTGTCCAGTTGGACGGCGCGTTCACCACCAATGCCCCAAGAGCGACCCCCGCGACCGCGCCCGCCGTAAGGCCAAGGGCCTCTGCGCTCCACCACACTCCGAGCACGACGTAGGCCAAACCGGTGATGCCGGTTAGGCTTACGGTCAAGCCGTCGACCCCATCGGAGAAACCGGCGGACAGCACGATGTAAAGGAAGGCGACGCCTACAATGACGGCCGCGACGATCTGGCCGGCGACACTGGCATGTCTGCCAAAACCCAGGACCGCGTAGAACACCGCCGCCAGGACGGCTATGGCGAGGTGAGCGGCAAGGCGGCTGCGCTCGCTCAATCCCTGACCGCGCGACTTGCGCAGGTCGTCCAGCCAGCCAAGGAGCGTCTCAAGCCAGCAAAGGCCGAGCAGATAGAGCATCGACGGCGCGCCGGCCCGCCACACCCACGCCGCGGCCAACACCACGACCGTGAGCGCCAGCAGCATTGCCGGGCCGACGACACTGGGCAGTCGCGAAGAACCGGCAGCCGCCGCGGTCGTGACATCCCGCCGGTATTCACCCGATTTCTGCTCTCGCGAGCGAAAGTCGGGGAACAGGCGCAAGCCAGCCTCGCTGGCGAGCACGGTGAGCAGTCCGGCGGCGCAGGCGGCACTGACAGCGGCGACTGCGACAGCAAGCACGCTCACGGTCTCCTCGTCAGTCGAGGTTAGCGAGAGCTGCTGTCTTCAATATTGGTCTGGTCACTCTGGTTCGCGGGGCGCGGCGGCCACAAAGCGGTGTGGCGGAGCTCACGTTCGGTAGTGCGCTCGTTGTTGAACTCCAGAACGAGTCCGAAGACCTGCAGCAACAGGCGCTTGCCCACCGGCTCGTGGCCCATGTTCAGGTCGTGCCGGATATTGAAGTCGATGCACCAGCACTCTCGCTCTGTCAGCGCCAACGGTAATGTCGGCGACTTGCAACCGGCTTCGAACTCCTTGAGCATGCTGAAGACCTTGAGCAATAGCCCTTTGCCCACCGTCCCTGGACCTTCGTCGTCCTTCCAGGTATGCCGAACTAAGTAATCGACTGCCCAGCAATCGGATTCGCTGAGGTGGATTACCTTCGTCGGCTCCACTGTCTGCCCGCTTTCCTAGTGCCCCGCTGACTATAGCCGCTCGAACCGCGCCACGTTCAACACAAAGATCGTTGCCGCCGCGGTGCGGACGTCGCGACCGGATCGCTCCGGCGCGACCGCGACCGTCCGCGAATGGCACGTCTCTTCGACAATGCGTACCACGTCGTCAACATGCTCCGCCTCGACACCGATGAAGAGGGTTGCATTTCCGCGGCGGAGGAAGCCGCCCGCGGTATCCACACGGGTGGATCGGTAGTCCGCCTGGCGCAACGCCTCGGTGAGCTGAGCGGCGTCATCCTGTTGGGTGACGACCGTAACCAGCTTCATCTCCGGCCCTCCCGTACCCACCGCCAGCGCAGCCGCTCTGCCGTCCTACCTCCGGCGCGGCCCCCGACCGTTTAGCCACCGGCGCAGCCAGAACGGAAACGCGGGCGCCCCCGACCTCGGATGGTAGGTTATCACATTGCCGCGCCAGATATCCGGAGGGGTCGGTCGAACGAAAAACCGAACGATGGACGATGATAGGGCCAGGACCAACACGACGACTGCCACCCAACCGAGGAGATGCGCGCCGGCGCTGCCCAGCACGGGCTGCCCGAACCGAGCCAAGACGACGAGAAGCGCAACCATGGCATAGGCGTCGCGCAGCAACCAGGAGCGCGGTGGCGACGGCACGCTCGCCCGGGGCGGTGAAGGCTGGCGACGCGGAGCAGATGGGGCTGATGGCGAGGTGTCGGGGAGAAAGTTCGGCAGCTTGTCGAGGAGGGAGCGGATCTCCCGCTCATACTTTGGTGTTGGCATGCGCCCACCTTGAACCTTTGCGGATCGCCCCACTGTCGAATCAGTATACGCTGCGTGCCGCCCCGTCTTCTACTGCGGTGCCAGCGCGACTCTCAGCACGTCGTCCACGTGCTCCACGGCCATCAGCGAGAGCTGCTGCCTGACCTTATCCGGTACATCGACGAGATCCTTTTCGTTGTCGCGTGGGAGCAAGAAAGTGGTAATCCCCGCCCGATGCGCCGCCAGTGCCTTCTCCTTGAGACCGCCGATGGGAAGCACCTTCCCGCGCAACGTGATCTCTCCAGTCATCGCCACGTCGCGGCGGGTCGGCCTGCTGGTCAAAGCCGAGATGAGCGCGGTGGCCATGGCCACCCCGGCTGACGGGCCATCTTTCGGCACCGCCCCGGCCGGCACGTGGATGTGGATGTTGTGCTCCTCGAAATACTTGTCGGCGAGACACCACTCGCCTCCGCGGGCACGGGCATAGCTGACCGCGGCCTGAGCCGACTCCTGCATAACCTTGCCCAGCTGGCCGGTGAGCGTGAGCTGGCCGGTGCCGGGCATCAAGCTGACTTCCACAGCCATTACATCCCCCCCGGCCTGAGTGACCGCGACGCCGGTGGCGACACCGATCTCATCGCGCTCTTCGGCGAGCCCGTGGGCGAATCGGCGCGGACCCAGGTAGCTGGGCAAATCAGCCGGCATGATACGGACCCGAAAGGTGTCGCCGGAGGCGCTCGCCGCCACCTTCCGCGCGACTTTGCGGCACAAGCTGGCGATCTCCCGTTCCAAATTGCGCACCCCCGCTTCGCGCGTGTAATCGTGGACCAGCGAATGCAGGGCCGCATCGTCAATGCTGAGCTGGCTCTCTTCCAGACCGTGCGCGTCGCGCTGTTTGGGGAAGAGGAATCCTTGCGCGATTTGCACCTTCTCCTCGTCCGTGTACCCCGCCAACTCGATGACTTCCATGCGATCCTGAAGGGCCGGTGGAATCGGATCGAGCAGGTTCGCCGTGGTAACGAAGATCGTCCGCGACAGGTCGAACGGCACTTCGAGGTAGTGGTCGCTGAAGGTGTGATTCTGCTCGGGATCGAGCACTTCCAACAGCGCCGACGAAGGATCGCCCCGAAAGTCCGCGCCTACCTTGTCGATCTCGTCCAAGATGAAGATCGGGTTGCTGCTCTTGGCGTCGCGCATGCCGCGCAGGATGCGCCCGGGGAGGGCGCCCACGTAGGTACGGCGATGGCCGCGAATCTCCGCCTCATCCCGTACGCCGCCGAGTGAGATGCGCACGCACTTGCGACCGAGCGCGCGGGCGATGGAGCGGCCCAAGCTGGTCTTACCGACGCCCGGCGGGCCGACGAAGCACAGGATGGGACTGCGCATCCTGTCGCCCGCCAGTTTGCGCACGGCGATGTACTCCAGTATGCGCTCCTTGACCTTCTCCAGACCGTGGTGGTCTTCGTCCAGCACCTCGGCGGCTCGGTCCAGATCCAGCGAGTCCTCCGTGGAGACGCCCCAGGGAAGCTCGACCAGCCAATCCAGGTACGCGCGGATCATTCCCGACTCGGGCGAGTGCGGCCCTTGCAGCTGCAGGCGCTCGACTTCGTGCAGCGCCTTCGCCTTCACCTCGTCGGGCATCTGCCCTTGCTCGATTTTGGCGCGTAGCTCTTCGGCAACCGCCGTTTCCGGGTCGCTCTCCCCGAGCTCTTTGCGCAGCACTTTGATCTGCTCACGGAGGAAGAAGTCGCGCTGGCTCCTTTCCACGCCGGCGTGGACTTCCTCTTGAACCCGCAGCCGGATGGCGGCGACCTCGATGAGCCGCAGCATGATCGTGCTGACCTTGCGCAGCCGTTCGACAACCCCAGGCGTCTCCAGCAGCTCCTGCCGCTCCTCGAAGGTGTAGTCCGGGGAGTAGGCGCTCATATCGGCAAGGCGGCTGGGATCGTCGATGCCACGAACAAAATTGGAAACCTCGTTGGGAATACCCGGCACCAGGCTGACGTACGTATCGATCTGGGCAACGACATGGGCCATCAGCGACTCGGTTTCGACAGCATCGCCGGCCTTATCCAGCAGGTCGGTTGCGTCGAGGCGGAAGTATGGCTCACTCTGGGTGACCGAGCCGAGCTGGACCCGATGCAGACCGTGGATCGTGACGCGCTGCCCACCGGTGGCAACCGATTGCACCTCCTGAACGGAAGCGACACAACCGACCCCCACCAGATTGTCGGTCCCTTCGCCGTCTTCATCGTCGACCCGTCGCGCCGCGAGCACGATCTGCTGCTTCTCCCGTATCGCGGCGTCGAGCGCCCGCAGGGAACGCGGCGATGTCACCTGGATCGTCAGATCCATATGCGGAAAGACAACCGCCTGCCCCATCGGGATGAGCGGCATATTGAGGGTACGCGGGCGACGAGAGCGACGCGTGGATCCCGTCGCCCGCTGACGAGACACCACCATTGTTACGTTCCTTCACGCAATGCGCCTAATCGTACATCCTACGTGGCGTGTGCTGAGCGCGTCAAACCGGGCAGAGGGGGCGAGGGGGCGATGAGGCGAGTGGGCGCAGGGGCGAACTGGAGATGGGACGCCCGGTAGGCCAAGATGAGGGGGCGACGCAGTCCAGCCACCAAATCCGCAATCTCCGGTCGCCCCCACGCCTCATCGCCCCCTCGCCCCCTCGCCCCCTCGCCCGAGCGGGTGGCGCGGGGGCTGGCCGGTCAGCACGCGTGCGACTTCCTCTGCCGCCTTGGTCTTGAGATCGGCGAATGACTCTTCGGAGTACCAGGCGGTGTGCGGGAGCACGATGCAGTTATCGGTATGCAGGAGGGGGTGGTCGATCGGTGGCGGCTCCTGTTCCAAGACATCTAAGCCGGCGCCGGCCAGCCTGCCGGTTGCCAGGGCAGCCCACAGCGCGGTTTCATCGACGAGTCCGCCGCGCGAGGTGTTGATCAGCAGTGCCGACGGTCTCATGTGCGCCAGCGCCTCGGCATTGATGAGGTGACGCGTCGCCGGGGTGAGCGGCAGGTGTAAGGACACAATGTCGCTTGACTCGAGGATCTCGGCAAACGACGCCGGCTGTGCGCCGGCGGTAGCAATCTGCTCCGCCGGCAGCAACGGATCATAGGCGAGGAGGCGCAGCCCAAAAGCAGACGCCTTGCCTGCCACAGCGCGCCCGTTGCGCCCGAAGCCGACCAGGCCAAGTGTCTGCCCCCAAAGGCGATGAATGGGGCGCGCATCGGTCAGATCCCACCGGCCGGAGCTGGTTGCTTCGTGCAACCTGGTCAGCTTGCGGTTCAACGCGAGCACCAGCGCCAGAGCCTGCGTAGATACTTCCTCGGTGCCGTAGTCAGGGACGTTACAGGCCCACACGCCGGCTTGGGCCAACGCAGGTACGTCCAGGCTGTCGTAGCCAACGCCGTAGCGCACCACGACGCGACAGCGCGGCAAGCCGGCGATGGCGACGGCTCCCACTGGCGCATACTGCACCAGCAGGGCGTCGGCGTCGCCGCAGCGATCCCGAACGCATTCCTCCGTGCGACACTGCTCGATGCGCAACGCCGCCCCGATGGCGCCGAGCACGCGCTCCTCGTACCTATGCGTGGGATGGTCGGAATCCGTCACCACAACTTGAAAACGACTCATTGGAGGAACCGAAACTCTTCCCATCGGCGCGACGCCTTCAGGCAATCCGCCGCTTCCAGCGCTGCGCGAAGCGCCTCGCCACGAAGGCGCGGCGGGATTGGCGCTTGCTCGGACAGCCGCACGACGATACGTGCAGCCGTCGCGGCGGCAAGGGCCAGTGCAGGGGCGCTCACCTTATCCAAGGTGTCACCTACGGTGTGCCCCCAGCCCCGACCGACAAGACCATGGGGCGAAGCGGCGGCGCCGGCGCTGGCCACGGGTATTCCCGCGGCGGCAAACGGGAAATGATCCGAGTCCGAGGTCAGCCCTGGGACCACCTCGACCGGCAACGATCCGGAGTGGAGAACTGGCTGGAGCGCAGCGTAGGCGGCATCGGGCCAAACGCGCAGGCGCAACGCACCGGGCTGGCCATTGGCGACGGAATCCAGGTTCAAGACCCAGCCGACATGCCGGAGGCCGGCGCCGGCAGACCGCGCGTAGCGCCAGGAACCGAGCAGGCCAGCCTCCTCGGCGGCCCAAAAGCAGAAGCGAACGGTGCGCCGCAATCGCCCATGCCAGCGCGACAGCGCCCTCGCCAGCTCCAGGAGCACTGCCGCTCCGGTCCCGTTGTCGATGGCCGCCTGGGCCGAGTCGTGACCGTCGTAATGGGCGCCGACAAGGATGGTTTCTTCCGTTCGACCGGGAACCTCCGCTATGACGTTGGAGCTGGTCACGACCTCGTGGCCGTGCTGTGTGGTCATGCGCAGTGTCACCGGCCCAAGGGCGAGCAGACGCTCCAGGTAGGCAGCAACCTCGGACGCGATTCCAAACCCGGGAATGGGCGCCGTCTCCGTGGCCGCGAGGCCGCCGGTGACCGCCAACATGCCGGGATTGCGCCCGGCGTAGAGGAATCCCACCGCGTCTGCCTCCACGGTTCGCAGATACTTGGCGCGACGGTGCGACGGACGCCGTCCGTCCACGCGCGGAGACTCGGCGCCGCAAAGGGCAATCCGACCTCTGACTGCGGCCTCGGCCGATCGAACGTCCTCTTCCTCGCCTGAACCGACGCTCACCATCTCTGCCTCGAGCTCGCGGGACGGGCTACCGGGCAGCGACACCGACGGCAGCGCGCGAGCAAGAGGCGACACTACGCTGAGGTGTCCCTGGCCACGCTGCCAGCCCTGGTAGCGAAACGGCTGAGCCACCGGAGCGGTCCCCAGGAGGCTGAGCAACGTCTCAACCAAATAGGTGGCGGCGGCCGCCTCGTCGGGCGAACCAGCCGCCCTCCCTTGGAATCGATCAGCCAGGGCCGTGAGATGTGTCATCCCCACGTCGGACGTGAGCAGGTCGCCAGCCAGCGCGGCCTCCAGCTCGTGCGGACTTTCCATACCTGCGATTCCTGTTTCCCAAGTAGCCGGTTGTACCTGGAGAGCATAGCGAGTTTGCGGTGGCGGCGGAAGGCCGGGGGACCTCACCCAACCCTCTCCTGCGAGGAGAGGGCTTTCGGACGGGGGAGGCCGGCTGTTGGAACTGAACACTCTCACCGGTTGGGGATGTCGCGTGCGACAGACGATCGCTGACGCAACCAGCCAAGCCCTCTCCTCGCAGGAGAGGGTTGGGGTGAGGTCCCCCGGCGACTCACCCGACGGCCGCGGGCAGGCGCTCCGCGTCGGGCTTCGGCTGGAACGGATACCCCCGCCGGACCAGGCAGCCGTAACAGAAGCCGCGGTGGAGATGGGCCTCCACTTCGTCAGTATCTCCGCGCGCGCCGACAGCGCGCGCCAGGCCGGCCAGACTGATGTACCCCAGACTATCCGCGCCCAAGTACTGCGCCACTTGCTCCACGGAGCTGTGACTGGCGATCAATTCGTCCTCCGTTGGGATGTCGATGCCAAAATAGCAGGGATGCCGCAACGGCGGCGAGCCGACGCGCACGTGGAGTTCCCGCGCGCCTTTGCGTCGAAGTGCCTTGATGAGGATCTGGAGCGTGTTGCCGCGCACGAGAGAGTCTTCCACGACCACCAGCCGCTTGCCTTCCACTTTGCTCTGGACGATGTTGAACTTCAGGTCGATCTCCAGGCGGCGCAGGCGTTGATCGGGTTTGATAAAGGATCGGTCGGCGTAGCGGCTCGTGATGATCGGCTCCGCATAGGGTAGGCCGCTGACCTCCGCATAGCCGAGCGCCATAGGGTTACTGGTGAGCGGCACCGGTACCACGAGATCGGCGGCCGCCGGGTGCTCCACCGCCAGTTGGCGGCCTAGCTCCTCACGGACGCCATAGACGTCGCGCCCATCCAGGATGCTGGTGGCATCGCTGAAGTAGATGTACTCGAACACGCAAAGCGCCTGTCGATGGCGCTGCAAGAAGATCTGTGAATGGATGCCGCGCTCGTCGATTGTGACGAGCTCACCCGGCTTGAGCTCTCGCTCGAAGGTTGCGCCGACGCGGTCGAAGGCGCACGTCTCCGAGGCCAGGATCCAACCATCACCAATGCGGCCGAGGGCCAACGGCCGCATGCCGAAGGGATCGCGTAGCCCATAGAGCTTGCCCTCGGAGAGCAGGACGAGGCTGTAGGCGCCCTTCAGGCGGTGAGCGACGTGGCGCAGACGTGCGGCAAAGGCCTCGCCCGGCGCCCGCAGCAGCATCGCCGCGATCACCTCGCTGTCGGTGTCCGATTGGAACTCGATGTCCGTGATCTCAGCACGCAGCTCCCCGGAGTTGACCACGTTGCCGTTGTGGGCGATCGCCACGGGATCGAAAAAGAGCTTGCGCTGAGGGCGGAGGACGAAGGGCGCGGCGTTCTCGACGCAGCTCGAGCCGGTGGTCGAGTAGCGAACGTGCCCAATGCCGCAGTAGGTACGGGGGAGATGTTCGGTTCCGCCCTGAAAGATGTCGCGCACGCGACCCATGCCGGTCTGGCTGTGAATCTCACCGTCTGCCTGGAGCAGCGCGACTCCTGCGCTCTCCTGACCTCGGTGCTGCAGCGCCGACATGGCAATGACCAGATATTGCGGTACGTCGAGTTGACCGCTCGGATCGAAGATGCCGACGACGCCACAGTGGTCGTGGATGGGCTCATCCGGCACGGCAGCAACGTTCTCGTTCACGTCAACCGAGTATACCGCCCAATGCGCGGGGTCCCGCCGGCATGATGAACACTCCTTCACCGGTCCTCCCGCCAGGAGCCTGCCTGGCGGGGGCCGAACCAAAAACAGGTAGCGGCCAGCGAGCCGCCCGGCCGCGCAGTCGGCAACACGACCAGGACTTTTGCGCTAGTAGTCTGGCATGCGACATTTGGCGGACGGATGTAGGGGCACCCCTTGGGGCGCCCGCTGGGCGAGGCTTGCCTCGCCCCTACTAACTAACACGCCAAACCTTCCTTGACAGACCGCGAGGCTACACACCGGCGGCGCGATCGGCGCGGCCCTAGTCCAGAAGCTCTCCCGCGAAGCTCGTCCCCAACTCTAGCGGTTCCACGCCGAGCAGATCCGCCGCCGTCTGGCCGGCGTCGGCGAAGGTGTCGCGCGTGCCCAGGTTGGTGTTCGGACGAATGCGCTCGCCGGCAACCAGCAGCGGCACGTACTCGCGGGTGTGATCGGTCCCGGGTGAGGTCGGGTCGACCCCGTGGTCGCCAACGATCAGCAATACGTCGTCAGGCCGCATTGCCACTCGCAGCTCGGGCAGGCGCTGGTCGAAGCGCTCCAGGGCGCCGGCATAGCCAGGAGGATCGTTGCGATGCCCGTAGATCATGTCGCACTCGATCAAGTTGGCGAATAGCAGCCCAGCCTCGACGGTGCGCAGATACCCCAGGGTAGCGTCGACGGCCTCCCTGTTGGTGTGGGCGTGCCGGGAGCTGGTGACGCCCTGGCCCGAAAAGATGTCCTCGATCTTACCAATGGCCGCCACTTCCAGACCGGCGGACCTGACCCGGTCGAGCAGCGTGGGACCAGGCGGGAGCAATGCCCAGTCGCGGCGGTCGGCCGTGCGGACAAAAGCGCCGGGCGGTCCCGTGAACGGCCGAGCAATCACGCGCCCCACGGCGTGGTTCCCTGTCAGCAGCGCCCGCGCCACGGCGCACCAACGGTACAACAGAGCCAGCGGCACGACCTCGGTGTGTGCCGCGATCTGCAACACTGAGTCCGCCGACGTGTAGACGATAGGCCTGCCGGTGCGCAGATGCTCCGCGCCAAGCTCCTTAATGATCTCGGTGCCGGAGGCGACGCAGTTTCCGAGGATATCGCGACCGATCTGCGACGCGAACGCCCGGATTACCTCGGGAGGAAAGCCGTTTGGATAGGCCGGCTGCGGTCGTGGCGAGTAGATGCCGGCCAGCTCCCAGTGACCAACCACAGTGTCCTTGCCGCGGGATAGCTCGGCCATCTTGCCAAAAGCCCCTTCGGCATGCATGATCGCGGGCACGCCGGCGATCTCGGCGACATTGCCCAGGCCCAGCCTGCCCATTTCCGGCAAGCGCAGTCCGCCAACCGCGCGTGCCGTATTGGCGATGGAGTTACTGCCGGCGTCGCCGTAGTCAGCGGCGTCCGGCAAGGCGCCAATGCCGACGCCGTCGAGGACAAGAAGGATCACCCGCCGCGAATGCGCTGACGCGACCCTCACCCCCGGCCACAACTCACGGCCCCTCAGGCCCGGCCTTGCCATCCAAGAGGCTCAGCAGATCCTCCTCGTTGAACACACGCACGCCGAGCTTCTGCGCCTTGGCGAGCTTGCTGCCCGGATCATCACCAGCAACAACCCCAGTCGTCTTTCGCGTTACTGCGCTGCCGATGCGGGCGCCCAGCCGCTTCAGCCGCTCCTCCGCTTGACCGCGCGTCAGCGAACTGAGCCGGCCGGTGAGCACATACTCCTGGCCATCCAGCGGCAGGTCGCCGCCGTTGGCCGCGTTGGGGGTCAACCCGGCCGCCTGCAGCCGAGCCAGGAGCGCATGGTTGTGCGGCTGAGCGAAGAAGTCGACCACGCTCTTGGCGACGACCGGGCCGAGGCCGGCGCGAGCGGCGATGTCATCGGTGGATGCAGACGCTACGGCCGGAAGTGATCGAAAGGCGGACGCCAGGCCCTCGGCGCTCTTGCTGCCGAGATGCCGAATGCTGAGACCGACCAGCAAGCGGTCGAGCGGCCGTTGCTTGCTGGCGACGATGGCGCGCAGCAGGTTATCGGCGCTCCTGTCAGCCAGCCGGTCGACCTCCAGCAACTGCTCCTTCTGCAGCGAGTAGATGTCGGCAACGTCACGGACGAGCCCCCGCCGGGCCAGGACCTGCGCCAGCCGTTCTCCCAGGCCCTCGATGTCCATGGCGCCGCGAGAAGCGAAGTGGATGATGCGCTCCTCGCGCTGGGCCGGGCAATCGGCCGCGACACAGTAGGCCAGCGCCTCGCCCTCCTCCCGGACGATCGCCGAGTCGCAACTCGGACAGCGCCCCGGCAGGCGGTAGGGGTCGGGAGGCGGGTCGGGCCGTCGCTCCAGCACGACTTTGACGATCTCCGGGATGACGTCACCGGCGCGCTGGATAATCACGACATCGCCGATACGGACATCCTTGCGCTCGATCTCGTTCTGATTATGTAACGTTGCCCGTGAGACGGTGACGCCGCCGACGTTCACCGGTTCCAGCCGAGCGGTAGGGTTGATCGATCCGGTGCGACCGACGGTGACCTCAATGGCCTCGACACGCGTAGTCGCCTGGATGGCCGGAAACTTATAGGCGATCGCCCAGCGGGGATCGCGTCCAACGAACCCCAGCTCCTGCTGGAGCGCGTAGCGATTCACCTTGATGACGGCGCCGTCGATCTCGTGGGTGAGCGACTCTCGCCGCGTCTCCCAGGCCTGACAGGCCGCCCAGGCTTCGTCGACGCCATGGCAAAGCCGGAGTCCAGGCACGATTGGCAGGCCGCTCGTTCGAAGGTAGTCCAGCGCCTCGGAGTGCGACTCAAAGGTCACGCCTTCGACCGCCCCCAGCGCGTAGATGAAGATGCTGAGCGGTCGGGAGGCGGTCATGGCGGGGTCGAGCTGGCGCAGGGACCCGGCCGCCGCGTTGCGCGGGTTGGCGAACAGCGACTCGCCCGCCGCCCCCCGCCGCTCGTTCAAGCGCTCGAAGTCGCGCTTGAGCATGTAGGCTTCGCCGCGCACCTCCAGCAGGGGGGGCGGATCGCCGAGTAGGCGCAGCGGCACGGCCTTGATCGTGCGCAGGTTGGCGGTGACGTCTTCACCAACCAAGCCGTCGCCTCGCGTCGCGCCTCGCGTCAGACGACCGTGCTCGTAGATGAGCGTGACCGCCAGCCCGTCGATCTTCGGCTCGACCGTGTATTCCAGCGTGCCGTCGCCGACAATGCGCTCCACGCGCCGCTCCCACTCCCGGACCTGCTGCTCGCTAAACGCGTTCGACAGGCTGAGCATGGGCACGGAGTGGATCACCTTGGGAAAGTCACCCGAGGCAGGGGCGCCGACCCGCTGCGTCGGCGAATCCGTGCTCACCAGATCCGGGTGCGCCGCCTCCAGCGCTGCCAAGCGGCGAAAGAGCTGGTCGTACTCGGCATCGGCGATGATCGGGCTGTCGAGGACGTGGTAGCGGTAGTTGTGTTCGTCGATCTGCTGGCGCAGCGCCGCGATCTCGGCGGCGACTGTCCCTTCCATGCTCACGTCCTCCGGTCGCTCCGCGTGGAACGAGTATAGCGGCGCCTGCTCACGGCGACCGGACAGTACTGGCCGGACTGACAGGCAGCGCGGCGCCAGAGCAACGGACCTGCAATCAGTGAAACTCGTCGATCTTGCCGTCGGTATTGACGGTGAAGTAGTAGGGAACCTGGCGGATCTGCCCATTCAAATCGGCGGTAAGGATATAGATCGTCGCCCATCGCCCGTCGCTCATCTGAGAACCGCCGGCAAAGGTGATTTGCTTGACGGTGGGGAGCGGTCCGCCCTGGAGCCCCTTCGTGAGCGCATCAGCACTCCCACCCTGGCTGCTAAGCTGGGCCTGCGCCGCGGGCGAAAGGAGATTCCACATCGCCTGGCCGTCACCCTTCGCCTGTGCTTCGAGGAAGTGTACCGGTGCGATTGGGATCTGCGGCGATGCGTCTACGGCCGCGCTGACCAGCGGATCGCCACCCACGTTCGTCATGGTGTGGACCTGACCACCGCCGCTGGCGGACAGTTGCGCCGGTGAGGCAAGAAAGTAGTGTCCCGCGACCAGCCCAATAGCGAGAAACAAGATGGCGACAACTGGAAGGCCGACAATGACCGACCAGCGCCGGCGACGGCGTTTCGGCGGCTCGACGACGGCTACCGGTTGGTTCTGCAACAGTGTTTCGGCCGCCTTCGCGCCGGGGATGTTTGACGGCAGAATGTCGTGCCCTTGCAGCCACGTGCCTTCCTGGCCTTGCGATGGTTCGCCCGCCGTGCTCACAGCAGCACCTCCCTGTCACCGCGCAATGCGGCGCCCGTTCTCTGTCATCGTACAACCTTCTTGCCTGGTCGTATATATGCGCCGCCACCGTATGCAACTTTTCCGTCGGTGGTCGCGTACATACTGGTCAGTGGGATAATGGCAGTCCTCGAGGACTGCCTCGACTCGAATGCAGTGAGGGACATCGTTAGCATCGCGGACCACTGACCATCATCGGCGCGTCATACGTCAACAGAGATTACGTTAAGTGTACCAAGAAGGGAACGCTTGCCTTGAGCGCAGCAGTCTTGGAGGAGATTGACACAGCATCGGTGCTGCCGTTGCCGGCAGCACTGCCTCAGCACATCGCTCTGATTATGGATGGGAACGGCCGCTGGGCACGTGCCCGTCACCTCCCTCGCTTGATCGGCCACCGGGCCGGGGTCGAGGCATTGCACCGGATCGTCGACGCCTGCGGCCGGATCGGCGTGCCAATGCTGACTGTCTACGCGTTCTCGACCGAGAACTGGTCACGTCCTGCCGATGAAGTCCGAGGGCTGATGCGTCTCCTCGCCGACTCCTTCGTCCGCTATCTGGACAGGCTGGACGCGGCCGGCGTCCGGATTCGCCATCTCGGCCGCTCTGACCGCTTGCCGCCTGATCTGGTTGCGCGAATCCGCGACGCGGAGGTGCGCACGCGGAGCAACCAGCGCTTGCAGCTCAACGTCGCCCTCAACTACGGCGGCCGCGCCGAGGTGATCGACGCCGTACGCCGGCTCGCCGCCAGCGGCGCCGACCTGACGCAGGTGACCGAACAGCAATTGGCAGGCCAGCTCTATACCGCCGGACTGCCGGACCCTGACCTGATGATCCGCACCGCCGGTGAGGTGCGGCTCTCCAACTTTCTACTCTGGCAGGCGGCCTACGCCGAGTACTATGCCACGGACAAGTTCTGGCCGGACTTTGGCGAATCCGATCTGCGCCAGGCCCTCGCCGTCTACGCGGGGCGACAGCGGCGCTTCGGCCGCGTGGCGCCGGCGACTGTCTGATCGATAGCTGTTCGGTGCGCTACACTTAGCTCCGTGTTACCAAAGCAACACGCCGCGTGGGGAGCGGCAGCAGCTCTCGCGCTGGCGCCGCTGCTACGGGGCCGCAGCATCACGCTGTGGGCGTCCAGCGTGCTCTTCGACTCGGACCACTACGTGTGGTATGCGCTGAACAAGCGTGACCTGAGTCCCGTGCGCGCCTACCGCTACTTCATCGGCCTGCGCAACGGCGAGATCAAGCACGACAAAGGCTGGTGGCATGACGCTCGGCCACTCCACGGTCCCTACACGGTGGCCGTGCTGGGGCTGCTGGCGCTGCGCTGGCGCACGCTGCGCCCGGTCTTCCTTGGCGTGCTGTTCCATTCCTTGCTCGACGCCTACGCCGAACACCGCCTCAACGCGTTCTTGCCGCCGGGGTGGCGGGCGACGGGGTGATAGGGGTCCCCTCAGCCTTTCACTCCCTTGAACAGATCGGCGTACCGCCGGGTCAGGTCAATGTACTGGCGACCGTACTGCACGGTCTCGGACACGTCGGTCCCCTCGCTGAACTCGTTCCAGGTCTCTACGGCCAGGATGTTGTGCCGGCTGGCGACCGCTTGCTGCAACTGGCGCTGGTAGAACGCGCCGCCTTGCCGGCTAATGTCGAAGCAGTTCTGCGCCGGCCCGCCCTTGCAATAGCCCGTGTTTCTGAAGCCAGGCCCGACCTCCGCCACAGTGAACCTGGAATCGGCGTTGTAGCCACTGACCCCGGCGCCCCAGACGTACAGGCCATCGGCGTGCAGCGTTTGAGGTGGCAGCACGCCCTTACCGTGCTGCCACTGATCTTCCAGCACGATATAAGGGCGCAGTCCGCCAAAGTCCTGAGCGAAACGATTCGATAGGTAGTCGATGCTCGACTGATCGAACCGTGACACCCAGGCGGTGTCGTACAGCCAGACGATGGGCTTCCCGTCGATGGCGGCCCAGTACTTGGGTGGAATACGCGAGAAGTAGTCGCGCACGTTCACGTAGAAGTACTCTTTGCCGTTTGGGGTGGTCAGGTCGGCGTTGGCCAGAATAGTCGTGTCGTAGAACATGCCGATCTGCAGCGCCGGGCCGCCCTGGGCATGGAGCTGATCGAGCGCTTCCACCATCGGTGGAATGCCCTCCGTGCTCCAGTAGTGTGGGGCCGTTTCGGCAGTCGTGCGTCCGGGGTGACCGGGCTCGCCCCAATAGACCGGTAATACGAAATCCAAGCCCGCATCGGCCATGTCTTGGAACTGGCGCAGGTGGGTCTGCGGCAGCAGGAAGCTGTAGTGGGCCGGGTCCGGCGGACTGTCGAACTGGCTGCCCGGTGAGCGGGCGGTGGGTGGTCGGTTGGTGTAGTCGTCCCAGTAGAAATAGTACGTCGTCGCTAGTCGCTGGTTGCGGGCGAAGCTATTGAGCTCGAAGTCCGTCCACTGGGGAGCGATATATGGACCGGGGCGCGCCCACGCCAACGAGCCCGGATCACGCGGCGGCCCACCGATTGCCAGGCGCTCGCTAGCGGTGTTCGGTGTCGGGAAGCCCGCCGGCACGCGGCCGGATTGCCAGCGATAGTCAACTGGCGTCGCGGTGGCCGGCGGATCAGCTGCAGGTGGTTGGGTCGCCTTTGCTGCTGGGGCCGGCGTCGTCGTGGGAAGGACAGCAGTCGGCGTGACGACGGGGCCGGCTGTTGCGACACTGGCCGTGACTGCAGCCGGCGTGCTCGCCGCGGGCGATGACGCCGAAGAGGCGCCAGTCGCCGCTGGGCTGGCCACGGGCGACGAAACTACGCTCCCGCCGCCGCAGGCGGCCAGGAGCGCCAACGTGAGCAACGCGACGACGTTCAAACGACGCATCATACTAACAAGGTTATCAGACCGCCAGACGGCATCTTTGGCCGGGGTATGCCACACCGTATTGCATCGACCTGGTGGTGTGCGACGGAGCGCGGGCGTCCCGCCCGCCCGGTTGCCACCGCCCCCAATGGCGTCCCACAATGGGAGGACG
The DNA here is from genome assembly GCA_937967325.1 of uncultured Chloroflexota bacterium. GTDB lineage: Bacteria > Chloroflexota > UBA4733 > UBA4733 > UBA4733 > UBA4733. Next base: position 25,022 of record CALBSQ010000287.1, on the reverse strand, counting down.
CATCGCACATGCCGCATCTGGGGCGGGCGGGACGCCCGCGCTCCGTCGCACTCCGCTCTCGGCGATAGCTTGCTAAAAAGCCTGCGGCGCAACCTCTTTATGCCGCGGTCCGTGCTACACTCGGCGGACCGGTGGGCCCCCGCCCAATGGCGCTGGAGGAAGAATCCATGACGGACAATGAGCATCCCGCGCAATGCACCCTGGAGGGCGCTGATGCCCCCGGCGCCGATGCGCTGGTGCGACGCTTGGCCGATGAAGACCTGCTCGGACAGTTATTGGGCCGCGGCGGCCGGATGCGCGCGCTCGCCGACGAAGGCGGCGACGTCAAGCTGGACTGGGTCGACGGCGTCGAACAGGCGATAGGGCGCCCAGAATGGATCGCCGGCCTGGTGGACGAAGCGGTCGCCATTCTGGACGCCGGCATGCGCCGCGTGATCTGGTCCGGCATGGGCGGATCGGTGCAGACCGTGTACTGCCTGAAGCGATTCGGCTACCTCGATCTGCCGGAGTTGAGCATTCATCCACTCGACAGCACTGACCCAGCTTCGCTCAATCGAGTGCTCCTGGAGATGGCGGCGAAAGAGCGCATCGACGTGCGGACGGCACTGGGCGACAGCGCCGGGCTGCGTCAGGCCATCTGCAGACTGTTGGACACGACGATGATCACGGGCGTCAGCATGGGCATGACCAGCGAGGAGCCGATCACCCACCTCACCTGGTTCGACGGCCTGCTGCGCGAGTTTCAGATCAGCAAGCCGGAGCAGCACGTCCAGGTCATGACGCTGCCGGGCTCATATCTCGATCGCTTCGCCAAGGAACGCGGGGCGCGAATGACGCCGATCCAGCTCGACGGCCAGAGCCACACCCCCGGCCGCATGAGCGCGCCGGCCACGAGGGTCTTCCTGCGCCCGATCGCCCTAGCCCTCGCCGCTCGCCAGCGCAGCGGTGGGGCCGCCGCGAAGGAGGCCCTGGGGCGCCTGCTGCAACGCTGCCAGGAGCGCTACGGCGTGTCCCATCAGGAAGATGCTGAGGCGCGCCGTGCCCGCACCCTCACCGACCCGTTTATCCGCCTCGGGGCGTACATGGCGAGCGAAGCCATGGAGCGAAGGCGCAACAAGCTCGTCCTCATATTGCCGTCCGCCTGGCGCGGCCTGGGTCCCTGGGTCGAGCAACTGGTGGAGGAGAGCCTGGGCAAGGGCGGCAAGGGTTGGCTCATTTTCTACGATCAGGACCTCGACCCCCTCCGCCGCGGCGACGACTGCGTCTTTCTGGCGGTGCAGCCGCGGTTCGAGGGTGAGGTCGCGCCGGCGCAGGCAGCCGCGCTGCGCAGCGCCGGGCAGCCCGTCTTGACTCTGACGGTTCCCGTGGATGGGGATGATGACTTGCCCCGAGGACTGTCCGCGCTGGCCGGCCTGTTCGCATCATGGAAGCTGGCGGTTGCCGCCTTCGGCTACCTGCACGACATCGTGGTAGCCGGTCAGCCGGGCGTCGAAGGCTACAAGGCGTACGCTCGCGAGCTCCGCGACGGCCCGGGCGAGATCAACTTTGGCGGCGACATCACCAGCCGTAGCGGCGCGGTGACCTTGGACGCCAGTGCGGTAACCGCGGAGCACGCCCACGCCGCGCCTGGGCTCGCTCAGGTGATGGCGGGATTCAACGGCGACTCCTCGTCCGCGGTAGACCTACTGGCGGCAATTCTCCTGCTGGCGCGGAAGCAGGGTTGGCTGCGCTATCTGGACTTCACCTTCAACGGCGAGCTCGATGCCGCGGTCTTGGCTTCCTTGGAAGAGGCTCGCATTTGGATTGGTGGGCGCGCGTTGGGCATGCCGGTCAAGCTACGCACGGGGCCGAGCGACTATCACTCCACGGAGCAGAGCGAAACCGATGGCCCGCCCGAGCTGGTCAGCATCCGCATCGTCGCGCTGCGCCACGATGAACCCATCGTTGGGGAATATACGGATCGCTTCTTGCTGGCGCAGGCGCGAGGCACCTGGCAAGCCATGCGCGACGCCGGCCGCTGGGTCGTGATGGTGACCGTACCGGACAGCCGCGACGCGGAGGCGGAGCTGCGCCGGTTCTTCGCGGCGGTGGGGAGCCGGGTACGGGCGGCCGGCAGGGATTGATATCGGCCGGGTCGGGTGGCAGCGACGCCCCACCCCCGGCCCCTCCCCAGCAGAGCTGGAGAGGGGAGACCACGAAAGCCGACGAACGAACCGTCCACTCCGTCCTCGTGCTCCCCTCTCCAGCTCTGCTGGGGAGGGGCCGGGGGTGGGGCGTCGCCTCCTACTTGATCGTCGCCAGGACGGCGTCGACCTGCTGCTTCGCCTGCGCCAGGCCGTCGTGCGGCGACTTCTTGCCGCTCCAGACATCGCCCATCGCCTGATCTTCGGCCTTGCTGATCTCGTCGTAGCCGACCAGCAGGTGATTCCAGCTCTCCTGGCCATGCTTTAGGGCGCCGCTGGTAACGGTGCTCAGCTCGTCCACCGTCATGCCGGTTGGGGCCGAGAAGTCCTGCAGCCACTTGGAGATCAAGCTGGTCCGAGTTGGTGGCGTCCCTGTCGCCGTAATGTACGACGTCTGTCCCGGCTCGCTCACCAGGTACTGAATGAACTTCCAGGAATTCGCCTGGTCCAGGCTCTTCGACGAGAGCATCCACGGGTCGGTATAGGTCGTGCAGGTATTGGTCTTGAGCACCGGATCGGCCGCGACCGACCACTTGAAGTTGTGGATCTGCGGCTTGTAGCTCCAGAAGTCCCAGCCGCCGTCCAGGTTCATGCCCAGCTTCTGACCACGGAACGGATCGAGGTTGCCCGCGCTGAGCGCACTGCTCAAGGACGGCGTCGGCATGATCTTCTCTTTGAACATCAAGTCGTACACCGCTTGAACCGCGTTCAATACCTCGGGAGAATCGAGCGTCGTCGAGGTGGCGATTCCAGTGTTCTTCGCCTCGGCGTTATACAGGTCAGTGCCGCCCAGTCGGGCGAGCAACTGGAGATCGGTGGACATGTTCATGCCGTAGGTCGCGGTCGGCGCACCGTAGTTCGTGGTGAGCTTGTGCCCGGCGGCAACGTACTGGTCCCAGGTCCACGCCTTATCCCAATCGACCGGCGGGAGATCGACGCCGGCCTTCTGGAACATGTCCCTGTTGTAGAAGAGCGGCATGCCGAAGGTAGTCAGCAGCGGCAATCCCAAGTACTTGCCCTGCTGCTTGTAGATGTCGGGCAGGCCGGGCGCGAAGCCGCTCAAGTCGTAGTGGTCGGCGCTGATCAGCGGTGTCAGGTCTGCGACCATGCCCTTATGCACGTAGTCGGCAAAGCCGGAGCGGCCCCAGTGCGACCAGACATCCACCGGCGTGCCGGCGGCGAACAGGGTAAACAGCTTCGGATCGAACTGCTCCCACGGCGCCACGATCAAGTTGATCGTCACGCCGGTGTTCGCCTTCTGGAACTCTGGGATAGCGATCTTCTTCTCCCAGTCGTTCTCGACGATGCCGGTACGAGTGAGCCAGGTCACCTCGCCCTTCTTGCCGGTCGGGTTCTTGCCCTCGACCGATGCTGAGGACGAGGTCACGGCCTGAACGGCGGACGAGGCGGTGGAGCTGGAGCTCGCGCTGGCGCTCGTGGCGGCGCTCGCCGACGAGGCCGGCTGCGATGACGCGGCACTCGATGCCGCGCTGCTGGCTCCAGTCGTAGCAGTGGCGCCGGCGCCGCAGGCGGCCAGTAGCGAAGCGCCGAACACGCCGATTCCGGCGATGCCGAGACCCCGCATGAGGCTGCGCCGGGTAAGTCGATCGTTCTGTCGAGTGGTCATGATGTCCCCTCTATCACGCGGGTCAGGCCACAAGCGCCTGATCCCCTTTTGCCACGTGAACTGTTGAAGAAGCGCGAATACGCGTAGAATTGAGCGCGCGAAACCGCGTCCCGTCGACCTCCCTTCCTAGCCCTTCACGCCGGACACGACGATACCCTGCACAAAGTAGCGCTGGGCAATGAAGAACAGCACGATACAGGGGAGGACGGCGACGAGAGTCGCCGCCATCAAGAGGTTATAGACACTACCGCCATAGGAGGCGGTGAAGCCAGCCAGACCAAGCGACAGCGTCCAAACGTTGTTACTGTTGAGATAAATAAGAGGATCGAAAAAGTCATTCCAGGAGAAAATAAAGTGGAAGATGGCGACGATACCCAACGCCGGCAGAGACAGCGGGAGCATGATCCGCCACCAGATTTGCAAGTAACCGGCCCCATCCAAAATGGCGGCCTCATCCATATCTCGAGGAATAGTCATGAAAAACTGTCGCAGCAAGAAGATATTGAAGGCAGCGCCGAAAAAGGCCGGGACGATGAGCGGCGCGAACGTGTTCACCCAGTGCAGCTTGGTGAACAGGATGAAGCGGGGGATCACCGTGACTTGCGGCGGCAAGATCAGCGTGCTGAGGACCAAGACAAAAAGAAAGCCACGCCCCGGCGCCCGCAGACGCGCGAAGCCATAGCCGACCAGCGCGGCGGAAAGCAGCGTGCCGACGAGGGAGGTAAACGTCACGATGGCGGTATTCCGGAAGTAGAGCGCGAACGGTTGAGCCGTGAGCGCATCCGGATAGTTCTGCCATTGCGCCTGGATGGGGATCCAGATGATGGGGATAGCGGCCGTCTCGTCAGTCGTCTTCAGCGATGTCGACAGCATCCAGGCCACCGGAAAGAGGACGGCAATGGCGCCAATTGCCACGACCAGCGTCGCCACGGCGCGTCCGAAATTGCCACGAACGCTGCGCCGCCGCCACCAGGCGAGCGTGCTGATGGTGCGAGCCTTCCCCCGTGTGTCCAGCGTTGGCCGAGCGACAGTGCTCATTTCTGCTCCCCTTCGTAGTACACCCAGCGACCGGAGGTTTTCATCACGATAACGGTCAAGATGAGGACGAAGAGGAAGAAGAGCCAGGCTTGCGCCGAGGCCAACCCCATTTTCAAGAACTGGAAGGCGTTGTAGTAGAGCGACAGCAGGTAGAAATAGGAGGCATAGTTCGGTCCGCCCTGGGTCATAACAAAGGCATTGGTGAAGTAGGTGAACACGGCGATGATGCCCAGGATCAAGTTGAACAGGATGACCGGCGAAAGCATCGGCAGCGTCACACTCCAGAGCCGGCGCCATGCGCCAGCGCCGTCGATCTCGGCGGCTTCGTAGAGCTGGGTCGGTATTCCCTGGAGTCCGCCGAGGTAGATGAGCATGCCGCCGCCCACACTCCAAAGGCTCATGATGACGAACATCGGGATCACCCACGTAGAGTCGTACTGCCACTGGGGACCGATGATATGAAAGGTGGTGTACAGGAACACGTTGAGGATCCCGAAACTGGGCTGGAATATCAACTGCCAGAGCAGAGCCACGGCCACACCCGAGATAACCGCGGGTAAGTAGTAGATGGTGCGCCAGACGGAGAGCCCGGGCAGCTTCAGGTTGAGCAACAAGGCCAATCCGATCGAGGCGACGAGACCGATCGGCAGGGCGAGCACCGCGTAATGCACCGTTACGGTAATCGACTTCCAAAAGATCGGGTCGCTGAACAGCTTCTGGTAGTTGGCGGCGCCGACCCACTTGGGCGCGTGGGCAATGTCGTAGTCGGTGAAGCTGAAGTAGGCGCTGGCGATGATCGGGCCGACCGTGAACACCAAGAAGCCAAAGATCCATGGAGCGATGAACAGGTAAAAGGCGGTCGCCTCACGGCGGGCGAGCGATCCTCGCCGCGGTGAGATCGCGCGAACCCTGGGAACAGCTATTGCCATACGTCCTCCCCTAGCGTGAAGCCCCACCGGGCAGTGTGGAAAAATCGAACGAAGGAAGGAAACGCGCTGGAACCAGCCTACGCGAAAACGTCGGTGGTTTCGCGCAAGCCGGTGGATTACCTATTCTCGATGCTACACACCGGAACCGCGGTTGTCAAGGGCGAATGCGACGAGGGCGCCAACCATCGGACGCTCGAGCGGCGCGTGTGCCGAACCACGGATGCGTCTGTTTGCGACATCGGCTGGTGGCGGGCCCTCACTCCGGCTTTCGGGTGCCCTCTGGGCGTTCTCTCCCGCAGGCGGGAGAGAGGCCCGGACGGAGCGGCCCGGCTCCCCTCGCCCGCCGAGCGGGAGAGGGGCCGGGGGTGAGGGTCCGTCCCGGCAGCCCGACCTGCGCGGAGCGCCTACCCCTTGATCCCCGTCAGCGTGATGCCCTGGATGAAGGTGCGCTGGGTCAGGTAGAACAGGATGATGATGGGAAGGGTAGCCGTGCTGGACGCCGCCATGAGGAAGGCCCACTGCGTGGTGAACTCTTGCTTGTATTGCTGGAGCCCGACGGATACGACGTACAGCTTGTCGCTGTTCAAGTAGATGAGCGGACCCAGGAAGTCTTTCCAGGCGCGGATGAACTCGAACAGGGCCACGGCGGCCAGCGCCGGCCGGATCAACGGCAGGATGATCCGCCAGTAAATGCCCAGCTCGTTGGCGCCGTCCATGCGCGCCGCCTCGCTGAGCTCTCTGGGAATGGTGAGCATGAACTGGCGCAGCAGGAAGATGTAGAACGGGCTGCCCAGGAACGTAGGAACGACCAACGGCAGGTAGGTGTTGACCCAGCCGAGGTGGCGATAGATAACGAAGACGGGGATCAGCGTCACCGTATAGGGCAGCATCAACGTGGCAATGGTCACGATGAAGAAGGCGTTGCGACCCGGCCAGGTGATGCGACTGAAGCTGTAGGCGGCCAGCGGGTTGGAGAAGAGCGCGCCCATGACGGCCAGCACCGCGTAAAAGGCGGTATTACGCATATACAGGAAAAACGGCACGTAAGTCAAGCCCTGTGGGTAGTTGCTCCAGACAAATCGGGCGGGCCACCAGACCGGCGGGTAGACGAAGATCTGGGTGTCGGGCTTGACCGAGGTCAGCACCATCCAGTACAGCGGCAGCACGAAGCTGACGCCGATCGCCAGCAGCACGAGCTGGAGCACTAATTCCCCGATGCGGCGGCGGAACGACTTCGCCTGCCAGAAGCGCGGTCGCTGGGCGCCCGCGGCGGGCCGGAGGGGAGTGGCTAGCTGACCCACCTCGTCCTCACTTCTTCTCGTCACCCCCGCCGTAATAGACCCAGCGGCCGGACGTGCCGAAGATCAGCAGCGCCACGAGCAGCGTGATCAGGAATTGGAGCCAGGCCATGGACGACGCCAGACCCATATGGAACAGGTTGAAGGCGTTGCGGTAGAGATACATAGCGTAGAACAGCATGGAGTGGGCCGGATTGCCGAGACCATCGGTGATGACAAACGGCGCGTCGAAGTAGGAGAAGACGCCGATCAAGGAGAGCACCAGATTGAAGAAGATCACGGGCGTGAGCATCGGCAAGGTCACGCTGAAGGTCTTTCGCCATACACTCGCCCCGTCGACGTCGGCAGCGTCATAGAGCTCTTGCGGCACATCCTGCAGTCCGGCCAGGTAGATCACCATGGTCTGACCGACGCTCCAGAGCGACAGCAGCACCAGCCCCGGCTTGCCCCAATGCTCATCGGCAAACCAGCCCGGCCCCGGCAACCCCAGCAGGTCGAGGAACCAGTTGACCGGCCCGTACAGCGGATTGAATACCCAGAGCCAGACTATGGAGACGGCTACCGTCGGTAGGACATTGGGTAAGAAGTAGATCGTCCGCCAGATCGCCAGCCCGCGAATCTTGGTATTGAGCAAGAGGGCCAGGCCGAAGGCGAAGACAACCCCGGCCGGAATCGCCATAAGCGCATAGATGACCGTATTCTCGACAGCCCCCCAGAACACGCTGTCCCGAAACAAGGAGAGGTAGTTGTCGAAGCCGACCCACTTGGGCGGCTGCAGGATGTCGTAATCGGTGAAGCTGTAGTACAGGGAAAGGACGACCGGAACGAGGTGCAGACCGAGCAGGCCGATGATCCAGGGCAGACAGAAGGCGAGCCCGACAACCAACGACCGGCGACGTCGGCGCGCCGCGCGCCTCGTCCCCTGGGCAGCGCCTGCCCCGACCGAGGTGACCGTGGCCATGAGTGGGCCTAGCCCCCGCTGCCCTTCCAGTTGTCCTTCTTGAGCAGATCGTTGACTTTGCCGTCGATGCCGCTCAGGATCGTCTTGGCATCACTCTTTTGGTGGCGGATTTGGTCACCGGCATCGGCCAGATCGTTCCACAGCTCGTTGCCTTCCGGGATCACCGGGCGCCAGTGCGAGATGGGCAGCAGTTTCTGGACGAGGTCCCAGGCAGCGCCGTTGGCCTGAGGAAAGAAGGGATCTTTGCCAGCTTCGATGCTCGTGGGCAAGAAGGCGCCCTTGGAATTCTTGGCCCATGTGAGCTGGCCTTGGGAGCTCCCCATGTACTTGATGAACGACCAGGCCGTGTCGACGTTCTTGACGCCATTGGGTACGACATTGCTCCAGCCGCCGGACCAGGTCGACGTCTGCGTCTGGTTGGGAGCCATGGGCAGCACGGCGAGGCCGTAGTTCATGTCCGGCTTGTACTGCTTGATGTTGTTGACCGTGCCGTTGGTGCTCACCTCCATGCTGACCAGCCCTACCAGGAAGGGGTCCTGGGCATTGCTGCCGAAGCTGGCCTGGAAGGCGTCGACGTCGCCGATGGCGTACTTCTTGCCGTAGCCGCCGTACCAGTTGGCGGCATCCACGATCTTGGGATCGCTGGTCGTGACCTGGCCGGTCTTGTCGTCGTAGAAGCTACCGCCCCAGAGCCAGCCGTAGGTGTAGAGCCAGCCCTGGCCCAGCCAGGGGATGAAGCCGATACGCGCATAGCGGTTGCCGTCTTTCTTGGTCAGCTTGGCGACGGCGTCGTCCAGCTCCTGGATGGTGGCCGGCGCCTTTTCAGTGTCGAGGCCGGCGTCCTTGAAGTGGTCCTTGTTCCAGTACAGGATGCGCACGTCCGTGCTGGTGGGGATGGCGTAGAGCTTGCCGTTGAGACTGGCCTCTTGCCAGGCAAAGTTATAGTAGTCCTTCGACGAGATGCCGTCCTGGGCGGCCTTGGCCGTGACGTCGGTGAGCGATCCCTTGAAGGCGAAGGAGCCGACGATAAAGCGATCAAAGCGAGCCGCGTCAGGGGGAGTGCCGCCGGCGATGGCGGCGATGAGCTTCTCGGACGCCTGGGTGCCGGGCGGGACGGGCACGTAGGTCGCCTCAATGCCGATGTCGGTGCTCTTGCTGAACTCCTGGATGTTGGCCTGGAGCGGCGGCAGCTCGATACCGCTGTGGTTGTGCCAGTACTGAATCGTGCCCTTGGCGCCGGTGGTCTTGATCTGCCCCACGGTCGGCGTCGGCACCGCGGTGGCGTAGCCCGCCGCCTTCGCCGTGGCCGCGGCATCAGGTGTGGCCTGGCCAGCCGCTGCCGAAGAACTGGCGGCGCCGACCGCCGGCGCACCGCTCGTGATCGCCGGACGACTGCTGCCGCAGGCGGCAAGGAGCGCCATGGCGCCGGCGGTTCCCAAAGACGCCAGAAGCGCCCGCCGTGACAGAACGTGTTCCCCGCGCTCGTTTCCGTGTAACAAAGTGCATCTCCTCACTCGCTGGGCGCCCGACGGCCACGACATACGGCGCGACCTGGCCGTCCGCCCATCGGCAAACAACTTCAGGCAACGACATTAACGGAAGGTCGGATGCCAACGAAACCACGGTGGATTGTAGGCAATACGAGCAGCCACGTCAATGCGGGCAGTTGCGCCACGGAGCGCGGGCGTCCCGCCCGCCCGGTGGCCACCGCTGGGAGCACGGTACCAGTGCGGCGGCTGAGCGGCGTACTGGAGAGCCGGGGCGGGCGGGACGCCCGCGCTCCGTGGCGCAACTGCCCGGTTGGTGCAAAGCATTATGGCGCTCCCGAATCTCGAACTCTCGCTGGAAATAGGGCTGTTGTCGCGCCGAAAGGTCCAGCCGGGCGGGGAGGCTGCTTCGCCTCCCCGCCCGGCTGGATGCAGTTACGCCTCGGCGGCGGAAATCGCCGGAGCCTGGGTCGGCCCCGCCGTCCGCAGATTGCTGGGCAAGGGGAGCGCGCCGCCGACGCCGACGACGAGAAGGGCCGCCCCGACGAAGAGTGCCGCGCGGAAGCCGTTCAGGAAGGCGCTGGGAGTGGTCGCGAGGTGCTGGAACACGGCGCCGAGGATCGCCACCCCGAAGACTCCGCCCAACTCGCGCAGGGCATTGTAGGCGCCCGAGGCCTGTCCGCCGCGACTCTCCGCCACCGTGGTCATCACCGCGGCCGAGAGAGGGGCGAACACCAGGCCCATGCCGAACCCACCCAGCAGGAAGGCCGGCAAGATCGTGGAGTAAGGAGTGGCAAGACCGGCGGCATGGCCCAGCCAGAGCAGCGCTGCCGCCTGCGCCGCGAGCCCGACCACGGCGGGGAGGCGCGAGCCGACCCGGCCGGCGACGATGCCGGCGAACGGCGCCACGACCATGATGGTGGCCGTCCAGGGCATCGTAGCCAGGCCGGCGCGCAGCGGCGTGAAGCCCAGGACGTTCTGAACGTACAGGGTAATCAGCCAGATCGAGCCGAACATGCCGGCACTCATCAGGAATCCGGCGACGTTTGCCGCCGTGAAGCCCCGACCGGCGAACAATTGCAGATCGAGCATCGGCGCGCGGGTCAATCGCTCTCGGACGACGAAGGCGAGCAGCAGCGCGGTTCCGGTGGCCAGCGCCAGGACGATCTGAGCGCTGCCCCAGCCAACAGCATTGCCGCGAATCAGGCCGAAGACCACCCCGAGCAAACCGAAGCCGGCAAGCCCGATGCCAGGGAGGTCCAGCGGGACACGCTCGCCCCGTGACTCCTCCAGACGCCAGCCACCGAGCGCCAGCAGTAGGAGCGCGACGGGGACATTGACCCAGAAGACGGCGTTCCAGTTCAGCCCGTTGACAATGATGCCGCCGATCAGTGGGCCGGCGGCCAATCCGAGTCCGGAGACGCCCGACCAGAGACCGATAGCCGCGGCACGCTGCTCAGCGGGGAAGGCGCGCGTCAGGATAGTCAGGGTCAGCGGCGCGATCAGCGCGCCGCCGGTCCCCTGGATCGCCCGCGCCACGATGAGCGCCGTGGCGCTGCCGGAGAGGGCGGCGGCGGCGGAGCCGGCGCCGAAGATGGCGACGCCCAGGAGCAGCATCCGCTTGCGGCCGTAGCGCTCGCCGAGCGCGGCCGCCGGCATGAGCAAGACGGCAAACGTCAGGGTATAGCCGTTAACGATCCACTCCAGATCCGGCACCGCCGCGGCCAGCGACCGGCTGATCGCCGGCAAGGCCGTCGTCACGACGAGGTTATCCAGCATGCCCATGAATAGCGCCAGGGAGACGACGGCGAACGTCCACCAGCGCGCAGAGCGGGAAATCTGAGCCACGATATTCTCCAATTATGTGATCAATCACTACATTCGGTGCATGTGAAACTCCTGGAAAAGCGACCCCGCCACCCCCTTTCTCCCAATGACTAGTGACTACTCACTTACCGATCGGCCGAGAGAAGCCGCCGACGGCGGCTCAGCGCTTGCTACCCAGGCAGCGTTGCACCCAGGATTCTTTCCCCAACAATCGCGGCAAGTCCATCGCCGCGGCGACGTTCAGCAACATCCCCTCGCTGAAGAAGTCTCGCACCGTCACCTCGTCGGCCCCCGACGCCTGCTCAACGTAACGGTAGAGCTCGCCGTAGCGACGGCGCATCAGCTCCGCCACGTCAGGATCGGAGCAGGCGGCATAGCCCTGCATCTGCAGCAGGAGCTCCTCCCGCTGGGCCAGGAGGTGGATGTAGGCCTGCCCCATCCGTTTCAACGCGTCGGGGCCGCCGGCGCCCGCGGCGCGAGAGAAGTCCCTGGCTACCCGATCGAAGCCGCGCTCTAACGCCGCCAGAAAGAGCTCCTTCTTGCTGCCGAAGAGCCGGAAGACGTAGGGCTGGGAGATGCCGGCGCGCGCCGCGATAGCCTCGGTCGAGGTGCCGTGCAGCCCGCCGATGGCGAACTCAGCCACTGCGGCGTCCAGCACTACATCGCGTCGTTCCCCGGCGGTGCGATGATGCTGCGTTGTGTGTGTACCTCCCATAATGTTAGTGAGTGTACACTAACAAAGTGCGGGCGTCAAGCAGCCGGGCGCTGCGCAACGAGGCGCCCGCGCCCTTCCTGGTCGTCGCCGCATCCGGCTACCCTATGCCAGCGCCGGGCTCCGCCGACCATTCCAGGGCGCCGGAAGCGACCTCGCCGGCCAGGCGCTCGGTCCAGGCCAGTTCCGCCTCGCCCATCGCCATGGCGTGCTCCACCTCGACCAGCCGGAGTCGTTTGACGCAGCGGTCTTGCAGCGAGGCGCACAGCTCCCGGTTGAACTCCAGTTGCTCCGCCAGCTCGCTCGCGCGCGCGTAGGAGCAGCTCCGCCTCCTCCCGTGTCAGATGGTAGAGGAAAGACAGGCCGGCCTCGAACCGCGGATACTCCTTGACCGGACGGCGAATGAGGTCGCGCAGCCGAGCCAGAAACTCGTCCCGTCCGGCGTCGGTGAGCGCGTAGACCGTACGTTCAGGACGTGGGGCGCTCGCGGGAGTTCTACACGCGGCTGCCGGGCGCCGTCCTCCTGCAGCACCGTCCCGGCGAGTTCGCCTTGATCGGCATCGGGAAGGCTCGCCTCGGGCTGCTGGCACGGCGCTTCCTCAGGGAAGGCGCCCCGGGGTTCCACTTGGAGGTCTCCGCGAGGGAGGGGGCAGACCAACTGTATGACGAGGTGCGCGCCGCTGGTGTCCAGACCGACGGGCCGCCCAGGGATCATAGCTGGGGAGACCGCACCTTTCACGCCACCGATCCCGACGGCAACCTGATCGAGTTCGACAGCAGCCTGGGTGCAGCGTAGCAGACGCCTCGATCGCCGGCTTCTCCGGCAAGTCCGACGCTACCGGCGGGTAGCATCCAGCGTTGGATTGTAGTTCCAAGAGCGGTGTACCGGTCGAATGGGCATGCCAAGCTGGTCGCCTGATCTCTCAGATCCCTCCAATATGACGGTCGTATAGTGCAATGCGGCGTGCGATGAGCGTACGCCCGCGGCACTTGCGGAGGGGACCAGATGGCGGAACGGATGTCGAGGCGGCTGGTGCTCATGAGCTCGGCTGCCATCGGTGCGGTGTATTTGGCCGGGTACCTGGATACCAGGTCCGCGGACGCTAGCTTGGGAGCGACCCCGACTGCTGGTACGACCACGGGGGCGGCTTCATCAAGGACAACGGTGGTAACGACGACCATATACGTCGACGCGCCGGCAGCCAGTCCGAGCGCTTCGGTCGCGGATGCAGTAGCGAACGCTGGATCGCCCTCGGGGCCATCACCGGCGCCGACCGCCGCCACGTCGGCCAGATCGACAACGGTATCGCGAGCGCCGACCGTGGCCCCAGTGACGCCCACATCGACGGCAGCGCCGGTCAAACCGACGGCCACCTCCTCCCCCGTCAGCACCGGCTACCGCGATGGGACCTACACCGGGCAGGGGACGAGCCGTCGCGGCGACGTACAGGTCGCGCTCACCGTCAAGGGTGGTCGCATCGCCGACGTCGTGATTACCGACGCCTCGACGCAGTACCCCATCTCCTGGATAGCCGATCTCCCGAGCGAGGTCGTCGCTAGTCAGAGCGCCCGGGTAGATCTCATCTCGGGCGCGACGTACAGCTCGTTGGCGTTTGAGGGAGCGGTGCAGGATGCGCTCACGCGAGCCACGGGCTAACGCGGACGGTCAGGAAGCGAGCAAGGCGGCGTATGATCACCACGAGCGACAAGAATATACCCGGAACGCGACGGGAGCCGGTCGGTGAAGCGCGCGAAAGGAAACTGCCCAGACCGAGGCCCGCGTCGGCGACGACGCCGGGCACGCGCGTCCGGCGGCTCCTGCGCACCCCAAAGGCTTCCCTGACGCTCGTCTTCGTACCGTTGCTGCTCGTCGCCGGGGCCTCCACCGGCTGGCCAATCGTGCTTCCCCACGTCGTGGCCGCGCTGGCCGGCGCCTGTCTGGTGGACCTGGTGTTGGGAGCGATCACGCGCGACCGCTGGACCTGGCCGACCAGCGCGCTGCTGTCCGGCCTCATCGTGGCCTTTGTACTCGGCCCGGGGGAGCCGCATTGGGTTACCTTCACCGTTGGCGCGCTGGCGACGATCTCGAAGTACGCCCTCGCCACACGCCATGGCCACCTCTTCAATCCCGCCGCGCTGGCGCTGGTCGTCTCGGTCCCGCTGTTCGGGACCGGGCAGAGTTGGTGGGGGGCGTTGTCCGACCTGCCGGGGCTCTGGCTCGTGCTGCTGCTGGCGGGAGGCGTCTTCCTTCTGGATCGGCTCAACAAGTTCCCGCTGGCACTCACCTTCCTCGGCGCCTACTTCGGGCTGTTTGCTTTTGCCGGGCTGGCCAATCCCGCCCGGGTGGCGGAGATGTTTCGGGCGCCGTTCGTCAACGCCGTCTTCTTCCTTGCCTGTTTCATGCTGACGGACCCGCCGACCTCGCCGGGGCGGCGCGAGGATCAGATGTGGGTCGGGGGATTGGTAGCCATCGTCAGCGCCGTAGCCCAACTGGTCGGCGTTGGCCAGACCTACCTGCTGGTCGGACTCTTGGCGGGGAACCTGGCATTGTTCGCTCGGCGCTGGGTCAGTCGCCTGACGGCACGCGTGCCAACCCCGGCGATCGTCACCCGGCCGGCGGAGCGACAGCCTGTCACGGAGATCGCGCCGTCGCGGCGGGCGTGATGGAGGTGGTCGGCAAGACCACTTGGGAGATCAGCGCGCCGTAACATCGATCCACGCGGCCTTCCGCCGTCAGTGAGGCTGTTGGCCATTCGTAAGGATAGCCCAGATGGCAAGGTCAGGGCGTATAGCGACGCGCCTCTACCAGATGCCGGTGGTCCTGGTAGGGGCGTATCGCTATACGCCCTGCTTGTCTCACGAGCCCAATCCCGCCTATGGCCAACCGCATCCTCTGTGGGGGAGAGACGAATGAGCTGGCAAGCCCTTGCGCGCCTGAGTTTGCTCACCTGCACGCTCTTGAGCGCCTGCGCAACGGCAACGCCACCGCCTTCGACGCGGTTCCCGAGACGTCTCGCCCCGGCGGCAACGCCAATGGCGAGGGGGAGCCCAAGCAACATGCCGCCGGTCTCCGTCGCAACAGCACCCGCTGCGTCCCTTTCAGTGCGGACGGCAGCGCCGAGCGGCTCACGGTCGCCCAGCCACATCGTGTTAATCGTCATGGAGAACAAGGAGTACGGGCAGATCATCGGCAACCCCGACGCGCCCTACCTCAACGAGCTCGCCGCGCGCTACGCCTTGGCCACGCGCTCCTACGCCGTCACCCACCCCAGCCTCCCCAACTATCTCGCCTTGCTCGGCGGCGACACCTTCGGCGTCACGTCCGACTGCACGAGCTGCCTGGTCGACCAGACGAACCTGGTCGACCAGCTCGAAGCTCGCCGCAAGACCTGGCGGGCCTACATGGAGGGTCTGCCTCAGCCCTGCTTTCTCGGCCCGTCCGCCGGCGACTACGCGCTCAAGCACGACCCCTTCCTCTACTTCCGCGACATCCGCGACAACCCCGCCCGGTGCGACCAGGTCGTGCCGTTGACCCGGTTCGCTGCCGACCTCGCGGCGGGGACTCTGCCCGACTTCGCCTGGGTCACACCCAACCTGCAGCACGACATGCACGACGGCAGCGTGGTCGATGGGGACCGCTGGCTCGCCGCAGTCGTGCCGGCGATCCTGACCTCCACCGCCTGGCGGCAGGACGGTCTGCTCCTCATCACCTGGGATGAGGGGAACAGTGATGCCGGTTGCTGCGACCTCGCCGCCGGAGGGCACGTGCCCACGCTGGTCATTGCAACCAATGGCACGCCAGGCGCCCGCCTGGCAACGCCGGTGAGCCACTACAGCGTCTTACGCACGATCGAGGATGCCTGGGGGCTGGACCACCTCAGCCACAGCGGCGACCCCAGCGTCCGCCCATTGCTGGGCTGACTGCTGGCCATGCCGTTGCCGGAGTCGTGGTAGCCGGATTGGGCGGATACGTAACCTACCGAGATATCCATCCGCTCCGCCGTGCCCCGCCGGCATTAGGGGCTCGTATGCAAGGTCCCGCTGAAGCCCTGCCCGTTCAGGGCCTGGAAGGTGAGCTGGAGCTGGACCTGCTGGCCGTAGCCGGAACACATCGTGATCAGCGTATCGCCGTTCGCCACCCCGGCGATCGGGCCGTCGCACCAGGGCGTGTGGTCCGCGGTGCGCAATAGCACCTGGCCGCCGACCGATTGGCGGGATTGCACCAGCTGCACCGCCACGTCCAGCGGCGCCGTCCCGGTCCCGCTGCCGCGCAGGAGGAGCTGGCCGCCCTCGCCGCTGGCAAAGGTCTGCCCGCTCACCGTGTCGTTGAGGCCGACCGGGGGGCCGGCGCGCTGGGCGTGGCGGCCGCCTGGACGCCGCGCTGCTGGGCGGACGCGTGCAGCAGCAACTTCGGCGTCCCCGCCGCCGCCACGCCCGGGGCGTAGGGGCCGCGCAGGCACCAGACAACCAGCGCCGTCCCCCCGAACAGCGAGGTGACGAGCGCCCAGCGGCGCCAGACCCGCAGCTCCATGGTGCGCCAGATCAGCGTGCCGGAGACGGCGGCCACGCTACCTGCATACAGCAAGGCCACCCAGCCAGTTTGCGTGTCGGTCCCAGTGCCGAGGCCGTGCACCAGTGACAGCGGGAAGAGCAGATAGGTCAGCAGGTGCAGCCCGTGCCAGACGCCGTAGCCGATCCACCGGCGACGGATGCCCATTTGCGCCCGGCGGGCCGATGCCGAGCGAGCTGCAAGACTACGTGGAGCAGGCAAGAGATTGCCAAACCCTCCTGGCCGCCGCGCTGGCGCCGGTCGGCGTCGCGCGGCTGCGGGCGCGGCTGCGCTGCGACGAGGCAGCCGCCTCCGCCTGCTGATCTGCGAGCGGCCTTGCGTGCATACCTGGGACCGCGACGTGGCGCTCGTCGCCTCCTATGCCGAGGTCGACCGGATGCGGCTCGATCGGCTGCTCCGCGAGGTCGGGGCGGAGGGACCGCACCGATTGGCCACAAGTGCTGCGGCAGGCACGGGAAGATCCGCGCGGCTCTGGAGACGTCCGCCGGCCACGACGCGGACGCCGAGCGTGTTCGTGACCCGGCGCTGGAACAAAAGGCTGGCCGTGGGCGAAGCGGCGGTCGCGTCCCGTGTACACTTCCCCCGTCCCCGCCACCCGGCGGGGACACCCGGGCAAGGGAGCGTACGCCATGGCACGTTGGTCTCGGTTTGCCGCCGTCCTGGGCGCGCTCACCCTGCTCACCGCGATGCCGCCGGGGAGCGCGGCGGGCGCCTGCCAGTTCGTCCTTGGCTTCGGCGCCTTCGCCGACCACCTCCCCCGGGTGATGGGGCAGTGCCTGGACGACGAGCAGCACGATCTGGCCAGCGGCGACGCGCTGCAGCATACGACCACCGGTCTGCTCGTCTGGCGGAAAGCGGACAACTTCACGGCTTTCACCGATGGCTTCCACACGTGGGTCGCCGGCCCCAACGGTATCGAGGAGCGCCAAAACACCCAGCGCTTCGCCTGGGAGGCGAACCCGACGCAGCTGCCGCTCGCGACCGAGACGGTCCTTGCCAACCGCCTGGGCTGGAGCGGGGGGCAGCTTTCCGTTCAGGCGGGGACCACCCTGACCTTCGCGGCACCCGCTCCCGATCCAGCCGACCTAGGCCGCTTGCCGGTCGTGTCCGCAGGCGGATTGCCCGCGCCCGACGTCGCGCCGCTGCCGGATGGCGACGTCGCCTTCACGGTGACGATTCCGGCGGACACGGCCGGCAGCTTCCTCCTCACGGCGGGCTGGCCCGATGGCCAGCAGGGGCAACTGCGCATGGCGGTGGGGTCCACCGTGACGCTCGCGGACGGACTCGGCAATCCGGACGATCTGACAGTCGCGCCGGACGGCAGCGTGCTCTACACCGACCTGGCGAGCAACACAGTCGGCCAGGTACTCGCCGATGGCACGCGCCGCACGCTCATCGCCGGGCTGGACGTACCCGAAGGCCTGGCCGTCACCGGGCCGTCCACCCTCCTGCTGGCCGACCAGGGAACGGACCGGGTCCTCGCCTGGACGCCGCCCGGCGGGCTGCGCCCGGTGCTCCAGTTGGCGCCGGTCCCCGGACAGGCGGGCATCGACGGCCTGAGCGTCGCCACGATCGACGGTCGCCTGACCGCACTGCTGCCCGACAGCCCCAACGGGCGGTTGCTCCTCCTGCCGCTGGACACGCTGACGCCCACCGTCGTGGCCGGCCGCTGGCAACGGCCGACCGACGCCGTTGTGCGGGCGGGCCAGCTCTACCTCACCGACGAATACGGCGGCCGGCTCTGGCGGGGGCCGGTCCGGGGACCGCTGGAACCGATCGGGCCGGCCTTGACCCTGCCCGACGAGGTGGCGGTGGACCCGAGTGGCGTCGCCTTCATCGCCGCGCTGGGACCAGGGGCGACCGGTGGGCGCATCGAGCGGATCGATCCCGACGGGCAGGCGAGCGCGGCGCTGACCGGGCTGAGTGATCCGCAGGGGCTGGACCTGGACGGCGCCGGCAACCTGATCCTCACCGAGGGCGGTCGCGGCCGGATCTCCACCGGCGTCCGCACCTGCCGGCCGGTCCTGCTTGGCGGCGCGAGCGTCACCCTGCGGGTGGGCGGCCCGGCGCAGGCGCTCGCGCTCGGCGCGGATTGCCTTGCCGGCCCGCCCAGCTTCACACTGGCGCCGGGGGCGCGCTGGCCGGCGCCGGACGGCGCCACGTGGGCCGGCGCGGCGTCGCGACGACCGTCCTGTCGAACGGCGTCGACGCGTCGCTGGAGGCGAACGGCGGCGCCGCGTTGCTGACGCTGCAGCCGCCGGTTCAGGGCGCGGGCGGCGAGGCGACCCTCTCGGTGCAGATGCGGATCGGGGCACGGGTGGTCCCGCAACAGGTGTTCGTGACCGTCACCCCGTGAGGGTGAACGGCGCCCGATGATCACAATTGGGCGACGCGATGTCGGGGAACACGGGGACTCATTCCGGCATATGCGCCGAGTTCTCCCATCTGTCTCTAAGGTTGGCGGCGTATGCTGCAACGTGGGACTGCAACCGGTGGAGACGGCCATAGCGGCAGGGGCCCTGATGAACATCTTGTTGGTCGAAGACGACCTCCGCATGGCACGCCTAGTCGGAGAGGCGATGAAGGACGCTGGGCACCGTGTGACGCTGGTCCACGATGGCGTGGAAGGCTTGGCTCAGGCGGGACAAGGCAGCTACGACGTTATCGTCCTCGACGTGATGCTGCCTGGTATCGACGGTCTAGAAGTCTGCCGTCGCGTTCGACAGCAACGGTGCCGCACGCCCATCTTGTTGCTCACCGCGCGCGACGCTGTCCCGGACAGAGTAACAGGGCTAGACACCGGTGCGGACGACTACCTCACCAAGCCTTTCGCCGTGGTGGAGCTGCTCGCACGCGTCCGAGCGTTAGGCCGGCGGAACGAGGTGACTGCGGACAGCCCGCTGCTGCGCATTGGCGACCTGACGCTGGATCTGGCCGGACACAGCGCTCAGCGCGGTAGCAAGGAGATAGAGCTGACGGGCAGAGAATTTCGGCTACTTGAATACTTAATGCGGCACCAGGGACGAGTGTTGAGCCGGGATCAGATCTGCCACCACGTGTGGGGCGACGAAGTTGATCTGACCTCTAACGTGGTGGAGACGTACGTACATTACCTTCGTGACAAGGTGGACAGAGGCTTCCCAAGGCCGCTCATCCGGACGGTGCGCGGCGTCGGCTACCTGCTCAAGGAGTGAGCGCTGTGTTCGGTCGGACGCGCCGTCAGCTCGCCGCCTGGAACGCAATCGTCCTGGGCATCATCCTTCTCCTGGTGAGCGGCACGACCTACGTCATGCTGGCACGAGGGCTCACGACTTCGATCGACGGGAACCTGTCGGCCCGCGGTGAACAGGCCGCCAGGAGCCGCCACGAGTTCACCGAACAGGCGCTCCAGCTTGGACGAGACGGCTACCAGAGCGGCCTGTTCTACCTTCTGGCCGCGCCCAGCGGGCAGCTTCTCGCCAACCCACAGGGAGTCCACCTGACGGCGCTGCCGCTGAGCGTCGTGGCAGCGCCGTTGCCGCGCTACTCGACGATCACGCTCAACGGCGAGCCGCTGCGCCTGTATGCCCGGCCGCTGCCGGACCAATCGACCGGCTCGACCCTCCTGGTGGTCGGGCAGAGCTTGGAGCTGCCGGAACAGACGATGCACCAGCAAGCCTTGATCCTCTTCGCTATGGTCGGCGGGGGCTTGCTGCTGGCACTGGCGGGCGCCTGGTTCTTGTCCGGGCGCGCGTTGGTGCCGATCCAGCTCACCTTCGCCCGCCAGCAGGCCTTCGTGGCCGACGCCTCGCACGAGCTGCGGACTCCGCTGGCAATTCTGCGCGTCGCCGCCGACTTGCTCTACCAGCGCCGCCACCAGCCGTTCTCGGCCAACGAGACGCTGCTGGCGGATCTGCAGCAGGAGCTCGCGCGAATGGAACGGTTGGCCGGCGACCTGCTCACCCTTGCTCGCTCCGATCTGGGCCAACTAGCCCTCGCCGTCGCCGAGGTCGACGTCGCCAGTCTCGCGGTCGATGTGGCACGGCGTGCGCTCCCCTTGGCGGCGGAGCGCCGGGTTGGGCTAACCATCGAAGGCGGAGATGAGTCGCTGCCGGTGGAAGGTGACCCCGATCGCCTTCAACAAGTCTTCCTGATCGTGCTGGACAATGCCTTGAAGTACACGTCCGCCGGCGGACGGGTGTACGTGCGGGCGGCCCGGCGTGGTCACTACGCCCTCGTAGAGGTCCAGGACACTGGCCCAGGGATTGCCGCGGACGACGTGGCCCGCGTGTTCGATCGTTTCCATCGGGTTGACGCCGCCAGGTCGACCGGCGGCAGCGGCCTCGGCCTGGCGATCGCCGATGCCCTCGTCCGCGCCCACGATGGGAAGATCGAGCTCACGAGCACACCCGGCGCCGGGACGACCGTTACGATCCGGCTGCCGGCGCTCCGTCTGCCCACCTCCATTGCTGCCCGTGTGAGTCAGCTCGCTTCCCGCCCTGGTCACCGTTCAGCGCAGGAGGAGCATCGGACAATCACCAACTGAAAATGTCTCCGCCCGTACGACGATGCCGAATCCCGGGTTTGAGTCCGATCGAGGGTTGAGTAGTCGGCCAGTCATGGACAAGATCCGCCGCGGCAATCTCTCTCACGAACCTCTCTACCAGATGCCTGATGGCTGTCGGTGTCTTCAATACTCCCCATCAGCGGGGTAGCTGGACAATGCTCTGACAGGCCTGCTGGAGCTGCTGCAACCCCGTGTCGAAGGCGTCTTCCCCGTACCAGAGCGCATAGCCGACGTTCTCCCACTTGGCCTCGAGCTCCGCGTACTTGAAGTTGTACGGCATGGGGAACGGTCCCTGATCCTTGGGATCTTTCAGCCATTGGGCGATGCGGGCCCAGATGGGCGATATGCTCGCGGCTTCCTGGGACGTCCAGACCGATACGCGCGAAGGCGGTTGTCCCTGGTCGACCAGCGTCGCCGCTTGCGTGCTCGGCGAGTTCAGGTACGTGATCAGTTGGTAGGCGAGGTCTGCGTGTTTAGTCTTGCTGTAGATCGCCCACATGCTGGAAAAAAGCTCGTAGCCACGCATACCGCTCGGAGCGGTGGGGCCGAGCACCACGTCCCACTTGAACTTACTGCCAATGGAGCTTTTGAGCCCGATGAGGGATTGGATGCCATCGCTGTGCAAGGCCACCTGCCCCGCGGGGAAGGCCAATCCCTGGCTGTCCGCACGCGAGGGCGCCACCTGGTCCAGTTTGCGGAGGTCGTACAGCCACTGGGCCGCATCCAGGCACGCCTTGTTGCTGGCGAGCTGGAACGACTTGCCATCGCTGGAAAGCACTTCGCCGCCATTGCTACGGGCGTAGCAGTCGAAGTCGTAGTAGGTGCCGGGGAAGAGGTCGGACCCCCAGACGCGATTCTTGGCGTCGGTCGCCTTCTTGGCGATCGGCACATATTGATCATAGGTCCAGGTGTCGCTGGGCGTGGATGCTCCGTACTTGTCCAGGAGGTCCTTGTTATAGAAGATGATGTCGGTGTTTCCGGTGTTGATCTCGAAGGGGATGCCCCAAAGTTTGCCATCGAGGGTGGCGTTGGCAATCGCCGCCGGGAAGAAGTCCCCCACGCCGGGGTCTCCCTTCTGCTGGACGAAGGAATCGAGTGACAGGTAGGCCCCATTGGCCGCCAGCTTCGGCAGCGACTTGCACTGGGTGAACACGACATCCTGGAGCGAATTCGCGGTCAGCTCGACCAGCGTCTTCTGCTCGATGTCGGCGTAGGGGATCTTCACGATGGAGAGGTTGACGTTGGGATTCTGATCGGCCCATTTTTGCGCGTAAGTCCCCTGCCAGGTGCGGGTGCCGTTCACCCAGACGGCGATGCTCAGCGGTACCTGTGCCTGGCCCGGCACCCTGGATGCCTGGGACACCGTGGACGAGGCTGCCTGCGACGTGCTCGCCGCGGCCTGGGACGCCGTCGTGGCCGCCGGCTGGCCTGAGCTCGCGGCGCTCTGCGCGGAGGTCGCCAAAGCCCGAGCCTGTGCCGCCGCCGTGGCCGCCGGTCCCGTACTCGCCGCGCCGCCGCAAGCTTGCATGAGTGGCGCGGCAAGAAGTGTCGCGCCCAGCGCCTGAAGCAGCGTCCGCCTGCTGACCTGATGCACCTGCCGTCTCCTTACGCTACACACTTCCGAAGCATTGTGACACCGAGCGCTTCTCCTCATCACACCGCCTACCTGCCGCGCCACGCCGGCTTTCCCAACAGCATCAGCGGAGCTAACCACCGCTGCGCCGCCGACTGGGCTTGGACACCCTCCCTTCAGCCCTTGAACCCCGACAGAATGATGCCTTGCACAAAATAGCGCTGCGACACAAAGAAGAGGACCATCGGCGGCAGCACGGCCATCAGCGACGCCGCCATCAGCAGGTTCTGCATCGGCATGCCCGCTTGCTGCGGGAAGTTTTGGAAGTAATCCAGGCCGAGCGCCACCGTGAACAAGTTCTGATTGTTCAAGTAGATCAGCGGCGTCAGGAAGTTGTCCCAGTTCGAGATGAACGAGATCACCATGACCGTCGCCAGCGCCGGCTTGCACAGTGGCAGCAAGACCGACCAGAAAATCCTGGGATATCCCGCGCCATCGATCCGCGCCGCCTCATCCAGCTCCTTCGGCAACGAGCGGAAGAACTGTCGCAACAAGAAGATGAAAAATGCCCCGCCCCCGAACCACGCCGGGACCCACAGCGGATTGAGCGTGTTCACCCAGCCCATCTTGTCAAACAGAATGAACTGGGGAATCAACGTCACCTGCCCCGGCAGCATCATGGTGGCCAGCGTCACCAGAAACATCGTATCCCGCCCGCGATAGCGGAATCGAGCGAAGGAATAGGCTACGGCCGACGCGGAGAGCACCACTCCGGAGGTGCTCAAGGCGACCACGACCAGGCTGTTCTTCACCCAGAGCAGAAAGGGAACGGTCGTGAGGACGGTGGCATAGTTGCTCCACTGTGGCGCCGCCGGAAAAACCAATGGAGGGAAGTCAAACAGCTCGGTGGTCGACTTCAGGGAGCTCGCTATCGTCCAGAAAAATGGGAAGAAGAAGACCAGCGAGAGCACCAGCAGCGCAAGGTAGAGCAGGGCGCGCGTCGGCAAGATTCGGTGACGGACCGCGACGGCGCGATCAAGTACCGGGGTTGTCCTCCCGATGGGAACACTAACGTCGGGCGTTGCCATCGCTCAGTCTCCTGCGTAATACACCCACCGCCGCGATAAAGCTAGGTTGATTAAGGTCAAGGACAGGACTATCACGACGAGGATCCAAGCCAGTGCCGCGCCATATCCCATGTTGAGGTACTGAAAGGCCTGGTTATAGATATTCAGCGCAAAGAACCAGGTCGCATAGGAAGGACCGCCACTCGTCGCGACAAAGGCGAGCGTGAACACCTGGAGGGCGCCAATGACGCCAAGGACGAAATTGAAGAGCATCGTCGGCGAGATCATTGGAAACGTCACGTGCCGAAATTTCGCCCAGCGCGCTGCGCCGTCGATCCTGGCGGCATCCATCAGCTCCTGAGGCACACCTTGCAGACCGGCGAGAAAGATCAGCATCGTGCTGCCGCCGAGACCGGCCCACAAGGCGATAATGATGAGTGAGGGTAGCGCCCACTGTGCGCTCGTCAGCCAGCCGGGGCCGGGCAGGCCGATGAGCACCAGCATCGTGTTGATTGGCCCGACCGTGGGATGGAAGAGCCAGGTCCAGAGCAGCGCCAGCGCTACCGTCGGCGTGAGGCTGGGGACGAAGAAGAGTGTCCGGAAAATGTTCGTGCCTCGCGCCCGCTGGTTCAGCAGGAGCGCGAGCCCGAGCGAGCCCACGAGCCCAATCGGCACGACCAGGAGCGCATAGAGAAACGTTCGCCCGAGCGATGGCCAGAAGAGCGTGTCCGCGCTGAAGGCGTGTTCGTAATTAGCGAAGCCAATGAACTTCGGAGCGGTCAGGATATTGTATTGGGTAAAGCTGAGATAAAACGACGCCAGGATCGGTCCAACAATGAAGATGATTAATCCGAGCAGCCAGGGGAGGACGAACAGGTAACCCCAGAGCGCGGTCTGTGCCTGGAGTGGCGTGTCGACTCCGAGCAGCTTTGGTAGGAACGAACGTGCGGAGCGTTGCTTGAGCGCCCGCTGGGCCGACGATGATGCAGCCAACCTGGGTCTCCCTCATGGTGCGAGGCTCTTGCGTCTACCCCCAGTGCTCCACCGAGCACGCTTGCCGCTTTCGCCGCCATCGTCGTGGCCGGCTCTGAACATGAACGAAGTGGAAGCAGTCAGCGCGAAAATTATAGGGACAGGTCGCCAGGACGTCAACCGGCGCGGTCCACCGTAAGAGTCCACATCCCGCGGCAGGGTCAGGGAGGGG
>CALBSQ010000286.1 GCA_937967325.1 uncultured Chloroflexota bacterium | reverse complement strand
TACACGCGTAAGATCGTCGGCAGCGTCAGATGTGTATAAGAGACAGTCCATGTCCTCATGCCCGCCTCGCCCCTCCCGAAACGCCAGCGCCAGCAAGGCATCGCTCCACACGCTATCCACCGCCTGGCTCGGCCACCGCCCCAGCACCCGCGACTCGAACAGCGGCCCCGGCTGGTACCACACCCCGCTCCGCGGCGGCCATTCGAGCAGGGGCGATGAGGGGATGAGGCGATGAGGCGATGAGGAGACCGGGAGACCGGAAATCCGCCTTGCATCAGGAATGTGTGCATCAGCTTGGCCATCCGTCGGGCCGTCCCCACTTCGCCCCTGCTCCTCATCGCCCCCTCGCCTCATCCCCTCATCGTCGCGCAGCGGCAGGCACCACTCCCGCAAGCGCCCCTCGATCCAGGTGAGGCGTACGGCCTTGGGGAACGGCGCCGGCTGTCCCTGCAGCTCCGCGATCACGTTCGGATGCTCCAGCGCCGCCACGCTAACGACATGCCAGGCGCCGGATTGCTCGGCCGCGTACGCCTGGCTGCCCGTATCGGTTGGATTCAAGACGGCCAGCCAGCGATTGTCCGGCCCCGTCACCATGCCCTCCGCCGCCACCCAGAACTGTCGGTCGATACCGGTCGCCTCATCAAAGATGATCAGCAGCTCTTCCTCGTGCCGCCCCTGAAAAGCATCCACATCCCGCGCCGTGTACCCTGCCGCGTAATGGTGCGACTCCGTTGCCGGCGATGAGGCGAGGGGGCGACTGGGCGATGAGGCGATGAGCAGCGTCCCATTTGCTCGCCGCTCGTCCGTCCCCAGTTCGCCCCCTCGCCTCATCGCCCCCTCGCCTGGTCGCCCCCTCTCAATCCTCGGCGCTTTCGGCAGCAACGGCGTCCCCGGCGGCGCTTGCCGCCGCACCTCCCGCCACAGCAGGTCCACCACCTGGCTCTGCGTCGGCGCCGTCGTCAGGGCAATGCTGGGAGACCTCGTCTCGTACCACCACAGCACCAGCCCACCGCACAGGTGCGTGTTGTGCTCGACGACCGTCGTCACGTAGGCATGCGTCGCGGGGACGCAGATCGACACCGTCGGTTGCCGCCCCATGGACTCGATGGCAGCAACACGCTCCCAACGGTACCCGGCGGGTGCATGACGCGACCGCCAACGGCGGACGTGCTGCTCACTGATCGTGCGCGACCAGGCGACTGCTCGTTCCAACGCCGTCTCTTTGCCGAAGATGCCGACGTACTGGGCAAAACGGTGGATCATCGCGCCGCTCGTCGTCGCCCATTCCCACGCCGGGAACTCCGCCACGCCGGTACGGACGACCCGCCTGCGCACTCGCCCGTAGATGCCGAGCCGAAGCAGCGCCAGTTCGATGTCTCGGATCATGCCCTCTGATGCCAGGCTGATTCCGAGTTGCCCGTGACCATTGTCCTTATCAGGACGAACGTATGCCCAACCATCACAGGCAAAGATGCGATTCAGGAGTAGCGCCAACTGGTCGTTCGGCAGCTCCCAAGCCCAGGCAGGGAATCGCTTCTCTTTCGAGAGCGAGCCGAGCAATCCCCATTCCCGAACCAACGTCAAGATCGGATTGTGACCGGAGCTGAACCGGCCCTGTTCGCCTTCCCCGACGACCAACAGGTCGTACTTGTTGATAGCAAGCGTAGCGCAGCCAAACCGAGCGACCAGGGCGCAGAAATCTTCGCGCACACGCCCGGCCATCTGCGTGAACCGCACTTGCCGGGTGAGGCCACCGTCTCCAAGGAGGTAGCCCAGGAGCGCGACCTCGTCCGCTGCCCGCGGTCGATGCCCCGAAACGCTGAGCGCCTCGGGGACAAGCACCAGATCGCCGACGATCAGCTCTCGCACCGGCGCCCAGCCGCGCGGCTCAGGGTGCGGACGGCGATCGCGCACGCTCATCGACGCTGCATAGAGCGGGTGCTCGCTGGTCCGCTCCACCGTCCGCCCGCAATCGGTCGTGACCCGGAACACCTTGCGGACGCCATTGTCCTCCGCAAAGGCGAGCGCCGGCCGCTGCTCACCGTTCTCCCCGAACGATGGCAGGACGAAGTACCGCCCGATCAGGTCGGACGCTGCCACCACGCGACCATCTGCGAGGATAAGCAGGCTCTTATGGTACAGACACTTACCGACCGAGTGGCTCGCCTTGACCAGCACCTTCTGGTGCGTCACCAGCGCTCGAGCGATCTCCTGCTGTTTCGCCCACCAGATCGTACCCAGCCGCTCAGCGGCATACGCCACCGGATCGTCCCGATAGCGCGCCAGATCAGGTGAGCCGCGCCGCGAGCGCCTGCTGAGCTGCTCCCAGGCGCCGTAACTCTTCAGCAAGTCGCTCGCGGCAGTCGTCACAGAGGTGTTCCTCGATAATCGCACGCGTCGTCTGCTGCAGCGCCAGGGCCTCCGACAGCGTTTCCCGCAACAGCAAGTCCTGCCGTGTCACGTTCGTCGGCAGCCCCAGCGCCAGCCGCTGGTGGTGGATCGCCTTGTCGATGGCCAGCGTGGCCGCTTCCAGCTCCCGCGGCGCCGGCTTCCACCGACCCGCGTCGATGCCGCCCTCCCCATTGCCCTCCGGTGGGCGCAGGTACCGTCGGGCAATCTCCATCTGCTCCCGCACCACCTCGAGATGCTGCGCGACGGCTTGCTGCTGCCGGCGGCTCACGGCCTCCCGTAGCTCTCTTGCCTGTTCCGCCTGGCGCTCCATCACCCGCTGCTGCCAGCCGAACCGCGCCGACCACCGCCCGACCATTGTCCGGCTGCGCGTCACCCGAAGGTGCTCCGGTCGGCCCTCATAGGAAAGGAGCAGCTTCTTCTGGCTGCGCTGCGGCCCCAGCGCCCAGTAGTCCTCGAACGCCGCCGCCGCCCGCGCCGACTCCCGCATGCCACCCTCCCCATCTGGGCAGCATTGCCCCACGCCGCCAGTCTACCTGCGCATTTCGCCCAGAATGCCCATCCTGCGCGAAATGCTCTAGAACATGTGATCTATGTTCCCGACCGCCCACATCAGCGCGCATCACCGAGCAGCATCGAAGCAGCGGTATAGTGTGAGGAGTCTGTTCTGCGACGGCATGGCCTGGGGGAGAAGCTCGCGTGCGCTGGGGAGTGACGCTGCCAACCCCCTCGATCAGCCGTGCCGCCTTGCCCGCGCCGGCGCTGCACACCGCCAGCAAAGTCCAGGCCGCGTTGGTCGATCTTGTTGGCTGGCGTCTCCTGCACACCGTCGCCGCCGCCGTAGCGCGGCAACGCCTCTGCCTCACCGTAGAGGGGCTCGAGCATATCCCCCCTACCGGACCCGTGCTCATCGCCTCCCGCCATTTCCACCATCTCTACGACGGCTGCGCGCTCCTCGCCTCCATCCCTCGCCCCACCTCGATCATGGTCGGCCTCGACTGGGTCCAAGACCGCCGTATTCGCGGCCTCATGGAGTGGGCGTGCGACACCGCTCGCTGGCCGGCCGTGCTCCGCCGCGACCGCATGGGCGGGCCGGGCCAGCCGGCGAAGGGCCAGAGCGCCTACCGCGTCGACGAGGTCGACCGCTACCTGCGCCGCGCCATACGCCTGGCGGCAGGCCTCCTGCGCAGCGGCCGCGTGCTGGTCGTGTTCCCGGAGGCCTATCCCAACGTCGACCCCGTCTTCACGCCCAAACAGCACGACGACGACTTCCTGCCCTTCCGCGACGGATTCGCCCGATTGGTCCGGCTGGCCCAGCGCGGCGGCCGCGCCCGCGTGCCCATCGTGCCGGCCGGCCTCTGCTACCGGCGCGGCTCGCGCTGGCAAGTCACCCTGCGCTTCGGCCCGCCGCTCTTCGTCGGCGGCCCCACCGACGATGCCGAGCTCACCGCCTCGCTGGAAGCGCGCGTCCGCCGGCTCTCCGGCTACCTCCCGGACCGCCCCCACCTGGACGCTCCATCGCTGACCATGGCATCCCCCCTCCTGCGCACGACCCTCGCCAAATGAAAGCGAACGCGGCATCCCCCGTCCCGCGGACGGCCCTCACCGTATGAAAGGGACCGCGGTCCCCTCGGTCGCTTGGCCGGGGGTGCCCGCTTGCGGGCCCTGCAATCGCGGCCCCGACACCCCCGGTATTTCCTGAATTGACGGCAGACCCCACCGCGGTGCGCCGCCCGCGCGGATGAAAAGCCCCTCCCCCCGGGTCCCACTCTCCTTGACGCGGCCAACTCAGCGTGCTAGCATCGCTACCAGTCCAGGGTGGGGTAACGTGGCGCGCGGTAGAGCGCTACCACGCCAGACCGTGCGCCAATGCCCGCCCCGCCCTGAAGCGGCCGGTGCAGCAATGCACCTTGTCAGTGATCGCGACTGCCTATTGAGGGTCGGCTGCTCCGTATAGCCGGCCCCTCGCTCGCGGCTTTTCAGAGGAGGTCGGCTGGTGTGGTTACCGGCCAGCTTGTTTGATCCGTCCCTTTCGGCGTCGATGCCAGGGCTCCTCGCGGTGGACGAGCCAGAGCCGGCAGGTGGTCAAGGAGGAGGGTCGTGAGCACCGCTCCGGCAACCGTGTCGCGCACCGGCCATCAGCCCACGCTCCTCGCGCGCCTCGTCGGCGCCAAGAGCCCCTACGCCACCCGGCGCGCCCTCTGGGGCTACCTCTTCATCACCCCATGGCTGCTTGGCCTGATCTTCTTCGTGGCCGGACCCATCCTCGCTTCCCTCGTCCTTAGCTTCAGCAAGTACGATATCCTCTCCCCACCCCAGTTCGTCGGCTTCCAGAACTACTACCACGCCTTCTTCAAGGATGTCCTATTCTGGCCCTCGCTCGCCCGTACCTTCTTCTACGCCGTCGTCTTGGTACCGCTGGGTCTGGTCGGCTCGCTCCTCCTCGCCCTGTTGCTCAACCAGCGCCTGAAGGGCACCAACATCTACCGGACCTGCTTCTTCCTGCCCAGCCTCACGCCCGGCGTCGCCCTCAGCGTCCTCTGGCTCTGGCTGCTGCAGCCCAAGCTCGGATTGGTCAACACCCTGCTCGCCAACATCGGCCTCGGCGGCTATAGCTGGTTCACCGACAGCAGCACGGTCATCCCCTCCTTCATCCTGGTCTCTCTCTGGGCCGGTATGGGCGGCGGCACCATGCTCATCTTCCTGGCCGGGCTCCAGGGCGTTCCGGTCGAGCTGGAGGACGCGGCGCGCGTCGACGGCGCCGGCGTCTGGACCAAGTTCTGGAATGTCACCTTCCCCATCATCACGCCGACCATCTTCTTCAACCTGATCCTCGGCATCATCGGCGCCCTCCAGGTCTTCACCGTCGCCTTCGTGGCCACCAACGGCGGACCCGACTACGGCAGCTGGTTCTTCGCCCTCCAGATCTATCAGCAATCCTTCTCCTACCTGCAGCTCGGCTACGGCGCCGCCCTGGCCTGGATCTTCCTCGTCATCGTGATGATCCTCACCGGCGTCAACTTCGCCTTGTCTCGCGGCTGGGTGTTCTACAGGGGAGCAGCATAACCATGGCCACGGTCGCCAAGGGCACGTTCCAAACCGGCGGATTCTCCCAAACCCGCACGGCCGCGCACGGGCTGCGGCAGTCCATCCGTCCCTCCCTCCTCTACCTCCTCACCACGGCGCTGGCCCTCCTCTTCATGCTTCCGTTTCTCTGGTCGGTCTTCAGCGCGCTCAAGACCCCGTCCGAGATGTACGCCTACCCGCCCGTCTTTGTCCCGGCGCATCCTCAGTTCAGCAATTTCGTCGTTGCCTTCAACTCCTTCCCCTTCGCCACCTGGTACAAGAACACCATCACCGTGGTCGTGCTCAACACCCTCGGGCTGCTGCTCAGCTCCTCCATCGTGGCCTACGGCTTCGCCCGCTTCGAGTTCCGCTTCCGGAACGTCCTCTTCGCCATTACCCTGGCCACGCTGATGCTGCCGGGCCAGGTCTACCTCATCCCGCGCTTCATCCTCTTCCACCAGTTGGGCTGGATCGACACCCTCAAGCCGCTCTGGGTGCCCGCCTGGTTCGGCGGCGGCGCCTTCGCCATCTTCCTGATGCGCCAGTTCCTCCTGACCTTGCCCCGCGAGCTGGATGAGGCCGCCATCGTCGACGGCGCCGGCTACTTCCGCATCTTCTGGAACATCCTGGCCCCGCTCTGCAAGCCGGCCATCGCCACCCTCGCCGTCCTCACCGTCATCGGCAACTGGGACTCCTTCCTCGATCCCGTGATCTTCCTGCAGAGCCCGGACAAATTCACCGTCGCCATCGGCATCTGGTTCTTCAAGTCCCAAGAGTTCTCCGTCAAGCCGACCGACCACCTGCTCATGGCCGCCGCCGTCACCAGCGTGATCCCGCCGATCATCCTGTTCTTCTGCTTCCAGCGCTACTTCGTCCGCGGCATCGTCCTCTCCGGCCTCAAAGAATGACAAGGGGGCGCCGGGGGGCAGGGGAGCGGAGGAGCAGGGGCGCAGAGGAGATTTGGCGCCGGTCGGACGCATGGCCAATCGGAGCCATCCTGTCCCACTGCCGATCGCGCCGCCCGGCTC
>CALBSQ010000285.1 GCA_937967325.1 uncultured Chloroflexota bacterium | reverse complement strand
CCCCTCTCCCGCCGAGCGGGGGAGGGGCCGGGGGTGGGGGCCTGCCTCAGTCACCCGAGCCGGCCATAACCCGTTCGCGGGCCGAGTGGGCCGGCACGGATGCCGGCGGCGCCGATGGGACTTCGATGAACGACTCCACCATCCGCCGCGCCGTGTGGTCGTCGTGTTGGACGGGTGGAGACTTCATGAAATAGGCGGAAGGGCCCTCCAGCACACCGGCGATACCTCGTCGGCGGGCCAGGGCGACGCAGCGCAGCGCATCGATGACTACGCCGGCGGAGTTCGGTGAGTCCCAAACCTCCAGCTTTAGCTCGGCGGTAAGCGGCACATCCCCGAAACTCCGCCCTTCCAGCCGGATGTACGCCCACTTCCGGTCGGTCAGCCACGGCACGTAGTCGCTCGGTCCGATGTGGACGTTGTCCGGCGCCAATCCCTCGCTGATTTGCGATACCACCGCGTTCGTTTTGGAGATCTTCTTCGACTCCAGCCGATCCCGCTCCAGCATGTTCATGAAATCCGTGTTGCCCCCGACGTTGAGCTGACTGGTGCGCTCCAGGAGGACGCCACGGTCCTCGAACAAGCGGGCAAGCACGCGGTGGGCGATGGTAGCGCCGACCTGGGACTTGATGTCGTCGCCGACGATGGGGAGCCCCGCCGCTTCGAAGCGTGCTTGCCAGTCCCGCTCGCGAGCGATGAACACCGGGATGCAATTCACGACGCCAACCCCAGCCTTGAGGGCTTGCTCGATGTACCAACGCGTCGCTGCTTCGCTGCCGACGGGGAGATAGTTGATCAGCACGTCCACCTTGGCGTCTCGCAGCACCGCGGCAACGTCGACGGGAGGAGCGTCTGATACCGGCACCACGTCGCGCGTATAGCGGCCCACGCCGTCGAGCACCGGGCCCGCCTGCACCGAGACACCGGTCGATGGCACGTCGGCGAACCGGTAGGTGTTGTTGGGCGCCTCGTAAATCGCATCGGACAGGTCGCGGCCTACCTTATTCGCGTTGACGTCAAATGCGGCGACAAACTCGACATCTCCGACGTGGTAGCCGCCCAGCACGACGTGCATCAGTCCCGGCACCTTGGCGTCGGCCGCTGCGTCACGGTAATAGTGCACCCCTTGCACCAGCGACGATGCGCAGTTTCCGACGCCGACAATAGCGACTCGAATGGCGGACATTACCCCTCCCAGAAACGAAGTGCCCCAGCTTGTGAGGGCGGTATCTACACGTGTAGATGGTACCACAGGAACCTCTCCCCCGGCCCCTCCCCTACGAAGGATGCTGGTGGCGATAGGCGGTATTGCGCTGGTGGGACAAGCAGGGCGTATAGCAATACGCCCTGACCTTGCCATTGCGGCTATGCTCACGAATGGCCAACAGCCTCCCACAGGGAAGGGAGAGGTTAACTCGCCTGGTGCGACTCCACCAGCCCCCGGCTCATGGCGTACTTGAGGATCTCCGTGCGATCGTGCAGGTTGAGCTTCTCGCGGATGCGACTGCGATGCACCTCGACCGTGTTTGGGCTCACTACCAATAGGTCGGCGATCTGCCGGTTGGTATACCCCTCCGCAATCAAGCGCAGCACCTCCTTTTCGCGAGCCGTCAGCAGGTCGTACGTATCGTGCCGCTCGCGTCCCTTCTGCAGGAACTCGGTGATCAGCGCCTTTGCCGCCGTGGGATAGAGGAAAGACTGACCGGCCGCTACCGCTCGGATAGCGGCCAGTAGCTCCGAATCGGCGGCGCGCTTCGGGATGTAGCCCACGGCGCCACTCTGGAGAACCTCGAACAGATAGTGGGGATTGTCGTACATGGTGAGCACGAGCACTTTGGCGGTATGCTTGGCCTGCATAATACGTCGGGTGGCCTCTACGCCGCCGACCCCCGGCATAGAGATGTCCATGATGACGACATCCGGACTGAGCTCGCGTGCCAGGCGGATCGCCGTCTCACCTTCCCCTGCCTCTCCGATGACCTCCATGTCACACTGAAGGTTTAAGAGCACGCTCAGGCCGGCGCGCAAGACCGCGTGGTCATCGACGAGCAACAAGCGGATCTTTTCCACAGATGGCCCCTTCCACGGACTGATCAGCAGTCCAAACGTCGGGAATAGCGACCGTGACTCGCGTACCGTGACCCGGCTCGGAGGCAATGCGGCAGCGGCCGCCGACCAGCGCGGCACGCTCCTGCATACCCACAAGACCAACGCGGCGGGATGGGACAGCGTCGCGCAGCAGCGTCTCGGTTGAAAAGCCCCGTCCGTTATCCTCAATCACCACCTGGATTTCGGCGCGCTGCTGCGAGAGTGCGACCGTCACATGGCTGGCGCCGGCGTGACGAGCAATGTTGGTGAGCGCCTCCTGCACAATGCGATAGATGACCGTTTCCACCTCCAGCGGCAGCCGTTCGTCGAAGCCCGCGGCGCAGAGTTCCGGCGTGAGGTCGAAGCGCTGGCGGAACTCCTCCATGTACCAGCGCAACGCCGGCAACAAGCCCAGGTCGTCGAGGAGACTGGGCCGAAGCTCGATGATGAGCCGGTGGAGCGCATCCAGCGTGTCCGCCGTCAGGGTGCGCAGCTCGGCCGATTTGTGCTTGATGGCCTCAACGTCTTCTAGGTGCTCGATGACGCGGTGCCCTACGATAATCGCCGTCAGCGCCTGACTGGCCTCATCGTGGAGCTCGAGCGCGATGCGCCGACGCTCCTCCTCCTGAGCGCGGATAACTTGTGCGGAGAGGGCCCGTACCTGCTGCAGGTGCTCCTCCAGCTCCTGGCGTTGGGTCTGCACCGTATCCAGCAAATCGTTGAGGGTGTCTCCGAGGCGACCAAGATCGGGGTCACCGAAGAGTGGGCGATGCCAGCGCGCGCCAACGTTGCCGGAGCGGACCTGCTCGACGGTCTGTCGCAGCGGCTCGATTGCCGACAATGCCGCGCGTAAGATGAGCGAGTTTAGGAGCACCGACACGGCCACGCTGACCACCCACAGCAGTACCGTGAGCGACGCTTCCGCCGGCTCTAGGTAGGCGCGCGTGACGCGGTAACCGGCGATCGTGGCAAGCGCCACCAGCGCCGAGTTGGCGATCAGAATCTTGAGGAAGAGCGGGAGATCCAGCAGCAGCACGCGAAGTCGTGCTACCTGGTGGCGTCCTTGCATCTTGGTGGTGTCCGCGATTCATCCTCCATGGTCAGTATACCCCTGACCGCTCGGAGCCACGGAAGAGCCCGCCGTCACGCGGCGAAGGCGCCGCCGCGTGGGGGCAGGACCTTTGATCCGGCGCTATTGTCTAGCAGGCAAAAGAGACGGTACGCTGCTCCGCAGGCGATTGCCTTGGAAGGTCGCACGACGTGCCCCGAGGTCGGTCCAACACAGCGCTCGTCGACGCCGGCTTCACGGTGGTCGACGTCGAGACCACCGGCCTCAGCCCGGCGCACGACCGCGTGATCGAGATCGCCGCGGTCCGCCTGCGCGGCGGCCAGGTGGTCGACAGATTCCACAGCTTGGTTAATCCCGGCACGGGCGTACCGCCGGAGATCACGAACCTCACTGGGCTTACCGCCGGCTCGCTCGCCGGCCAGCCCGCGTTCGGTCAGATCGCCGACGCTATCCTGGACTTCGCCGGCAGGGACGTCCTGGTCGCCCACAATGCACCGTTCGACTACGGGTTCCTGCGCGAGGAGATGCGGCGAGTAGGGTACCAGTTTACGGCACGAACGCTCTGCACCGCCCGGCTGGGACGACTATTGATCCCGGGGATCCGGAGAGCAAGTCTCGACGCCCTCCTGTCTGCACTTGGCCTGCCCAGTCGCACGCGGCATCGGGCCAACGGCGATGCCGCGCTCACCGCCGAGGCCTTCGTGAAGTTGCTGGCGCTCGCTGAAGGCACGGGGATCAGCACGCTGGCGGGTCTGCTGCAGATGCAAACGGCGCGCGGCAAGCTCCGCGCAGCAGCCGTCACGGCCGGCATCCGCCAACTGCCCAATGCTCCGGGCGTCTACTGTTTCCGCAACGGGACCGGTCAGGTGGTCTACGTGGGCAAGGCGAATAATCTGCGAAGGCGCGTCCAGTCGCACTTCCGCCCCGGCGCCGAGGAGCCCCACCGGCTGCGCAACGTGCTTCCTACCGTTGAGTCGGTCGACCACATCGAGACGGGGAGCGAGCTGGAAGCGCTGCTCTTGGAGTCACGCCTGATCAAGCAGTACCTGCCGTCCGGGAACCAGGCTCAGCGCGACTACCACCAGTACCCGTACCTGCGGCTGGATACGCAATCCTCGTTTCCACGGCTCACCGTCACCCGCAGCATCAGCGCCGACCAGGCGACCTACTACGGCCCGTTCCGGCGTGCCCGCCCAGTTGGGGCCGCCGTTGAGGAGCTCGTGGACCACTTCAAGCTCCCGCGCTGCCAGGCGCCGATTATCCCCGGGCAGACGCCGATGTGCATCTACGGGCAGATGGGACGTTGCCTGGCCCCCTGCTCCGCAGCGGTGAGCACAGAGCAATATCGCGTCGTCATCCGCGAGGTCCAGCAGTTCCTGGCCGGGGACGATGATGGCGTCGTCACCTACCTGGAACAGCGTCGCGACGCCGCGGCAGAGACCCTCCGCTTCGAGGAGGCGGCCGAGTTGCGCGACGCGGCCGACGAGCTGCGCCTGGTCTTCGGCGCGCAGCGCCAACTGAGCGCGGCGGTTCACCAGTGCCACGTCGTTGTCGTCGCGACCTCCACCCAGCCCGGCGCCGTCGAGCTGTTCGCGATACGTGGCGGACTGCTGGCCGCGCAGCGACGTTACGCTCCGGCTGCCAGTGCAGACGAAGACCTGACCCCCTGGCTCGCCCAGGTCTATGCGACCGCGGGGTGCACCTCGACCACCAGCGTTCGGAACGATCAGCTCGATGAGATCCACATCGTAGCGAGCTGGCTGCGACGCGAGCGGGAGCACCATCGTCGCGTCTTGATCGATCCGGCCAGCCCGGCGTCCATGGCGGTGGAGCTGGCAACGGCGATCGCCGGCTTCGATCTGCTGACGGCCAGCGCGACGCGGTGAGCCCCGGCCGAGGCGACTTGATCAAGAGGGGCTGTTGTTCGAAGACGGCAATGCCGGGGCCGCGATTGCGATCGGCGGCTATGCGACCGGAACTGCGGTGCGCCAACCGGCTCCAGGGGTGCCAGCGCCCCCAGAACATTGGCGAGAGCTGCCATTCTGTCTCGACCGCGGTCGTGTGGTCCGGCCGCCGTCTGCGTCATGCCCCGTCCCGCGGACGGCCCTCGCCGAATGCAAGGGACCGCAGTCCCCCCGGTCGCTTAGCCGCCGATCGCAATCGCGGCCCCGGCATTGCCGTTGCCTTGGTTGTCGCCTACTTTCACAGCTGTCGCGGCCTCGATGCCGTTCCCCAACGACGCCCCCATATTCGCAGCAGTCGTCGCCTCGGAGAATTCGATCCCGCCAGGCAGCAGGACCCTATCGGGCCACAGTCACAGTCAACACCTCGCCCGCTTGAAGCCGCTGCGACGTGGCGAAGCGAACAATCAGTCCCTCGTCAGCGCGTTCCTGCGTGGTTGCCAGTGACTCCGACCCGCGAACGGCCCTGACCTCCGACGATTGGCCGGCATCGAGCCGCAGCGATCGCAGCGTAACGGCGCCGTAGCGCGGCTCGACCTGATAGTTTCGGCCTCCAGTAACGTCCGCCTGCGCGAAGCTACCCCAGCTCGTTCCTGTGGAAAAGAAGCAGCGAAACCGCTCGGGCTGAATACATGGCGCGAATCCGAGCATGCCGACGGTCGCATCGTAATAGTAACCGGACAGCGCCAGCAGGAGCGACCAGCTCGACATGGCGCGCGCGTAGTGGTGACCGCATTCGAACTCGTCCCAGGGGTTGCGGCGCCGCCCATCGTGCCGGTGGCGCGCGCCTTCCACAATGGCCAGACCGTCCGCAACCATGCCCTCGTAGATGAGGTGGGCCGCAACCTGGTACTCGATGCCCGTCCACACTTCATCGGCGTACGGGAATGGGTAACGCGGTCTCCCACCCTTTGGCCAGGTGCAGAGGAGCAGTCCCGCCTCGTCATTCAGGGCATAGGTGCGCTGGCAGCTCTCGTGAGCCGACAGGTTGCTGCGCCAGTTGTAGCGCACGATCGAGGCCAGGCAGGCACGAATGTGCTGACTCGGGAGGAGATCGCCCAAACCAACGACGCGGGCGAACCACTGTCCGAGCAAGGCATCGGAGAGGCAGCCCGGACCGTACTGGTAGCGCGGCTCCTCGTCGCCCTGGAGCGACGCCGGGTGGCCGGCGCCGAGCGTCGGTCCACCAGCGCCGGACGGCCGCGTCACGCGCTGCACGAAGAACTCGCCGTTCCACAGCGCAGCGTCTAGGCGCTCGCTGCCTCGCACGAAAAGCTCTCGGTAGCTGGCCGCCACGGCCTGTTCGCCTAGCGCCGAGGCCATCTCCTCCGCCGCTCGGAGCGCGCCCAGATACAGTGTGCCCATCATGCTGTTCGGACCGTAGAACTCGATGTCGTAGGTGTTGTGCTGCTCGCCCTCCATCACGCCGTCCCTATCGGCGTCCCAGCCGCCGCGCCAGGCAAACTCGAGCGCCCGCTTGGCCGCCGGCCACAGTGCTCGTAGAAAGACACTGTCGCCGCTCAGCTTCCACTCGCGATAGAGCTTGAGGATGCAGCCCATCTGCCCATCGGCCGCCGGTCGAAACGACCACAGCTCCCCCGAAAGGACCGGCAACAGCGTGCGGAACGCCATATCACCCGACGGTCGCGTGTTCGTCTGGAAGTCCGTCTCGCGCATCGTCCGCTCCAAGGATGGGAACAGATGCGCCAGGCTGTGCTCGTAGTTCCAAACGTGCGTGCAGTTCATGGGGCAGCAGCCGGCATTGTCGTTGCAGCCCTCGAAGGCGTGAAAACGGCCGTCCGATGTCCGTAAACAGGTCGTCGTGCGAATGGTAGACACTTGACTGGAAACAGCGTCCAGGACCGCTGGCGGCAATGTGGTCTCGAACAACGCGTCGTGGTACTTCCGCGTGACCGCGCGCAGATCCTCCAACCGCGTTGCCACGTGCGCCGCTGTCCCCCATGCGTCGGCGAACCGATTGGCGTATTCGTTCCCCAGGCGCTGCCCGGCCACGCCGGGCTCGCGGTTCCAGTAGTTGACCAGGTTGGGGAAATGCCAGCCGAGCACGATGGGGAGGACGACTTCCCCGCCCGGCGGGATGGCGGCGACCAGTCCCATCGTCCCGACGTCGGTCAGGCCATCGGGCGACGCCGCGGACTCATCGCTTGGGGCCCGTTCGTCGCCCAGCCGTCCGCCGGCCCGGAACCCGTCCCAGAACGACTGGAGCGCGTCAAACCAGCCGGACCGCTCCCAGCGCTCGACAAAGGTCGTCTCCGGCCAGGTGGTGGCGACGGCAAGCGAGCCGGCTCCGGGGTCTCCGGGCTCCGGCTTCCGGCCGGTCATGAAGAGACCGGTCACGCCGTCTTCCTGACGCCAGCGATTGACGTTGCCGCCGAATTGGGCCGCGCGCCGGTCAGGATGGCCTTGTCCGCCGAAACCGACCGCGTTGAGGAGGCTCAGGGCAACGGTGGCTCGCATGGCGCGGCTACCGGGATTCCGCAGTCTCCATCGAAACACAGCGACCGGCATGCCCGAGGTTTCCGCGTCGAGCGGAACGAACGGATTGAATGCCTCCAGCTCGACTTGGATCGGCAGACGGTCGTCCTCGAACGCCAGGTGAGCGAACGGATAGGCCCCGGTAAATCGGGCCTCGGCCAGGCGAGGCAGTCCGGCGGCGGACGGTGACGGCAGGCCGCCGGCCGCGACATAGGGAGGCAGTAGCCGTCGCTCCAGCACGCGCGCCACCGGCTCTCCACCCTCCGGACATGTCCAGATGGCAAAAAACGTGAAGGGCAGATCGATCCCCTTGCCCGGCCGGTTGAAGATCTCCCAGTCGCGCAGGTTGCCGCGGCCACCGAGGGACACCGTGCCCGTGCCGATTCCTCCCAGGGGAAAGGCGATCTCGCGCAGGTTTTCGCCGCTGAACGTCCGCTGCGTGCCCCGGCCGCAGGCTTCGGCCGGATTGATGCTCACTGTCCTGCCCGCCGTCGATTGCATCGGGCGTCCTCCCTCGCACTACCTAAATGTTACTCGGCGTGATGCGCGTCGGGAAGGAGTGGGGCCGGGCTGCGTATAATCCGCGGCGTGATAGTCAGTGGCCAACCCGGTGTTGACGCGGCGCGGCTCGCGTTTCGCCGCGTTGTAGCCAAGGTCGGCACGACCACGCTCACGTCCGGCGGCGACACGCTGGATCGCTCTGCCATGCGCCGCATCGTAGATCAGATTGTGCAGCTGCGTCAGGACGGCGTAAGCGTCGTGCTCGTTTCTTCAGGAGCAGCGGCGGCCGGACGTGAGCGACTGGGCTTGCCGATGGACGCCAAGGACGTGCCGGCTCGCCAGGTGTTGGCCGCCGTCGGTCAGGCACGGCTCATGCATGACTGGGATCAGATCATGGCCGAGCACGGCATCGTCACCGCACAGGCGCTGCTGACGCGTCAGGACGTGGGGCACCGCCAGGGCTACCTGAACGCCCGTACGACACTGCTGAACCTGCTCGAGCGCGGAGTGTTGCCAATCATCAACGAGAATGACGTCGTGGCCGTCGAGGAGATCAAGATCGGCGACAACGACTACCTCTCGGCGTTGGTAGCCAATCTCGTCGACGCCGAGCTCCTGGTCATGCTCACCGACACGGGTGGGCTGTACACGGCCGATCCGCAACTCGATTCAGCCGCTAGCCTCATTCCCATCGTGCATAGCATCGGACCTGAGCTGGAGCGCCAGGCGGGAAGTACCCGTTCAGGCGTCGGCACCGGCGGCATGCGAACCAAACTGACGGCGGCGCGCGCCGCCGTCCGCTGGGGCACGACGGTCGTGATTGCCGCGGGATCCGATCCTTCGGCCCTGATACGTGCCGCGCGAGGAGAAGCGGTGGGCACCCGTTTCCCCGCGGCGGCGGCGGTCGAAGGGCGCAAGCGCTGGCTGGTAACGGGGGTTGCCGGCAGGGGCGAGCTCGTGGTCGATGCCGGCGCCGAGCGGGCGCTCCTCCACAGCGGCAAGAGCCTGCTCTCCGCGGGCGTGCGCGACGTCCGCGGACGCTTCGCCCGTGGCGACGCCGTGCAGATTCGCGCCACGGAGGGTCCGGTCATCGCCATTGGGCTAAGCAACTACGATGCGCGCGACCTCTTGCTCATCGCCGGTCATCGGTCCGAGGAGATTTCCGCTCTCCTGGGCTATACCTACGGCCCGGAGGTGGTCCACCGCAACAACCTTGCCGTGTTGTGAGGCCGACGGCAGCCTCGGTATACTCAAGGAGTGAACGCGACTCGACGTGTGTCGTGGCGCGCCCTGGCCGGCGTTACCTGGGGGGACGCCGTCAGATGGAGTGGTGACCTGTGCGCTACCGAACGTTTCCCGGGACGGACCTCACGGTGTCGGAGATCGGCTTCGGCGCCTGGACACTGGGCTCCGATTGGTGGGGGACGCATAGTGCCGAGGAGTGCGACGCGCTGCTGCGCCGAGCGTTCGATCTTGGCGTCACCTTCATCGACACGGGCGACACCTACGGCAACGGTCGAGCCGAGGAGATCATTCCCCGAGCGCTGGGTCACGTCCGTGACCGGATGGTCATCGCCACCAAGTTCGGTTACGACATCTACCGGCATGCGGATGCGGCCGGTCAGCAAGAGCGCCCGCAGCGCTGGGATGGCGAGTTCGTCCGCTTCGCCTGCGAGCAGAGCCTTCGCCGCCTTGGCACCGACCACATTGACCTCTATCAGCTCCACAACCCCCGCCTCCCCGATGTTCAGCGGGACGAGCTGTTCGCCACACTCGAAGTCCTCAGAGACGAGGGCAAGATCCGTTACTACGGGGCAGCGCTTGGTCCCGCCATCGGCGGCACCAAAGACGGCAACGCGATCATGCGAGCACGCCGTCTTACCGCGCTGCAGATCATCTACAATGCCTTGGAGCAGACGCCGGGGCGCAGCTTCTTCGCGACGGCCCGCGACAATGCGGTGGGCTTGCTGGTACGAGTGCCCCATTCCTCCGGCCTGCTGGAGGGACACTACACCGCTGACACCACGTTTCCACCGGGCGACCACCGCAACCACCGCCCGCGCGAGTGGTTGTTGACCGGACTGAAGAAGGTGGAGCAATTGCAGTTTCTGCTGAACGACTCGGCGATGACGCTCGGCCAGGCTGCTCTGAAGTTTGTGCTCGCCGAAGCTACGGTCTGTTCGGCGCTGCCCAATATCTACGGCGTCGAGCAGCTCGACGAGTTTGCGGCAGCAAGCGACCTACCGGACTTGGGCGACGACCAAGTGGCACGGGTCGTGCAACTTTATGATGAGGACTTCCAACTGAGCCCGGCCATAGCGGGCATCTAGCGGGTCAGTTATCATGCCGCATGCCATTCTGAGCCGATCGCTTGTAGGGGCGCTGCTTAGCGCAGCGTCCGCGCCCTGATTTGCCCGGCGCGGCCGACACGTCCCAGGGCGCGGCAACACCCACAAGTGGGTACCCGCGGGGTCCCCACGCAGTGGGGAGAGTGCTCCGCCCTACGACCCGGCACGGTGGATAATGGCAGTACACATGGCAAACGGCCCACAGATGGTCTGCCCTACAGGATCCGGCCGCTTCCGGCAGGGACGTCACCTGGGCGAGCCCCGCCCCTCCCGCGGTGCGTCGGGTCCTCTGGGACAGGCTGGTAGCTTGGCTGACCGAATCGCGATATTGGGTGCGAGGAGAGATAGCGAATGCCACTTGCACCACACATGGCGCGAATGGTCGTGAGAGCGACATCACCACTCGAACGTCTGGTTGCCTTTGACCGTAGCCGTCTGCGTGTGGGACTGGCGTGCATCGCCGCTGCCTTGCTCATGCTGCACAGATGCCCGGCGTTTGCTTCCGGAAACCCCGGTCCCTGCCAGCCTTCCATGTTCGCGGCGATCGACATCCCGAGCTCGCCCGCGTCGATGGCGACCATCGAACAGGCCTACTTTTGCCTGCTGGACAACTATGGCGGCGGCTCGACCGTCGATCCCGACGCAATGTTGCAGCACGCCTGGTCCTCCGCGCTGATCGCGTCGGGCCAAAGCGGGCCGCCTCAGCCGCTCATCCTACCCGCCGATCCTACTGGCGCCTTGCGTACCTTCCGCACGTCGCTGGCGCCGGTCCTGGCGTCGGCGCCGGATATCACGACAGGCAGTCACATTGCCGAAGCGGCGCTGACCGGAATGGCCGCCAGCCTGGCCGACGACCACACGGGCTACTTACCTCCCGACCTGTTCGCTCACGAAGTCAGCAGCCTATCCGGGCACTCGACGACCGGACTGGGCCTTCGATTCGCAGCCGACGACGGTCAGGAGCAAGTATTCGTTTTTTCGGTACTCGCGGGCAGTCCAGCGTCCAGCAGCCTTCAGCCGGGGGATGTGGTGCAACGCATCAATGGCCATCCGGTCAGCGATCTCGTTTCATCCGCGGGCGCAAGCGCCGGCGCCCTGGCCGATGCCCTCAATAACCTGCCGTGGAGCGCCGGCAGGACGCTGCAGATGGACGTGTTCCGGCCGCGCACTTCCGCTTCGTTCTCGATCTCGCTCAACACACGAACGGCGGACGCGCCGGACGTGGAGGGCAAGATCCTGCCCGGCAACACCGGCTACGTGCGCATCTGGTCCTTCAGCGTCACGTCCGGCGCCGAGGCGATCGACATGCTCCGCGGCGACCTGAAGCAACAGGTGAGCAGGATCATCCTGGACCTGCGCGGCAATCCGGGCGGCTCCATCTTCAGCGCTCGGCAGGTGGCCAGCGCGTTTACGCATCGAGGACCTCTGGCAACCTTCCAGCACCGAAGCGACCAGTGGCCACTCGACGTGGATAGCTCGGTAAGCCTGGTGAACCTGCCCGTTACCGTCTTGATCGACGGAGGGTCGGCCTCGGCCTCCGAAATCGTCGCCTCGGCCTTGCAGGACGCGCATGCGGCCACGATCGTGGGGAGCACGTCGGCGGGCGACGTAGGAACGGCCGGCCTGTTTCAACTGTCGGACGGCGGCGGATTAGAAATAACGGTGGCGCAGCTCCTGCGAGCGAACGGCGCTTCACTTGATGGCACGGGAGTGACGCCGGACGTATCGGCTCCCCTGACCGCCGCCGCCCTGTCGTCCGGCCACGACACCACCCTCGAGCAGGCGCTGTCTGGTCAGACTGGGGCGCCCACCGCGGCATTGCCGGATACGGGACAACGCTGGGTCGAAACCTTCGTCGCCGACGCCCAACTGTGGTCTGGATCGGATGCTCAGGCGGCGCCCTTCGGCGCTCAGCCACAATGGGCGCACTTCCTGGTGGTAGCGCCCCAGCAAAGCCCGCGGCTGTTCGTATTCGACCCACGCACCCACAACTACGCCTGGATCGACGCCGCCGCCGTGGGTCCGAGCGGTCCGCCGTGACCGCCCTGGTCCCATCGTGGGTCATCGAGCAGCTCCTGCGAGTTTCGGATGTCGTCGGGGGGCGATCGGTGGATGCCATCCTATGCTCACCCGCACTGTCATCCTGAGCGCAGCGAAGGATGACAGTGCGGGTTTCACGGGATATTGATTATTCCCGCTCGCTTGGTAGATTCACTACCTAGCCATGCCGCATATGCGCTTCGGCTGCGCGCATCATCACGTCTACGGGCGCGGGGAGACCGGTCCAGCGCTCGAA
This sequence comes from uncultured Chloroflexota bacterium, assembly GCA_937967325.1. Lineage (GTDB taxonomy): Bacteria > Chloroflexota > UBA4733 > UBA4733 > UBA4733 > UBA4733. Next base: position 59,153 of record CALBSQ010000285.1, on the reverse strand, counting down.
CGACTCGGCCCCTTGGTACACGAGCATGGGCAGGCCGCCTAGGGTCCGCGCGCCGGCGGCGCTCGACTCCTGCATCAGGCGCGTCCTGAGCGGATTGGCCACCAGATCAAACACGAGACCGCTCGCGGGAGGAGAGAATCCGACCAGGGGATTTTCGTCGACCTGGCGCCCCAGCATGCCAGCGGACGTCGCATTGACAATCAGCGCGCTCCCAGCGACTGCCGAGCGGAACGCCTCGCCATGCCACTCCACGATAGTGACGCGCCCGTCACCAAGATGCTCCGCCAACTCCCGCGCTCGATCCAGGTGGCGATTGGCGAGCTGAAGCCGAGCGACCCCGGCGTCGAGCAAGGCAACCGCCGCCGCCCGCGCTGCGCCGCCCGCGCCAAGGAGGAGCGCCTCGATTCCGGCCGGGTCGCAGCCGCCGTCGTCTCGCACAGCGCGCAGGAATCCGCCCACGTCGGTATTGAAACCGAGCAAACGGCCTCCGTCATTCACCATCGTGTTGGCGGCGCCGACGCGACGAACCAGGACATCCGCCTCGTCGATCAAGTCCAACACCGACGTCTTGTAGGGAATGGTCACGTTGCACCCCAGCGCATCGGGGGTCCGTAGCCACGCCAGGTGGCGAGCCAACTGGCTAGGCTCCAGCTCCCACGCATGGTAACGGACATCCAGGCCCACTGCATCGAAGGCAGCTTGCTGAAAGGTGGCGGAGATGGAGTGTCGCAGCGGCCGCCCGATTACGCCGCAGGCACGTGTCATCGACGACCGCGGCTGCCGAACAGCGCCAAGAAATCCCCGTTGAACTGGGTCAGAAAGTCGTGCATGCGCAGCACGTCGTCGGCGCCGACGGCAACCGGCGATACACGGGCACCCTGATGGGCGGCAGGGGCCAGGCGGTCGTGCAGCTGACGGAGCAGATCACCGGTGAAGCAGACGCGATTGGCCACCGCGCCGCAGCCTTCACAATGCGTGGCGATCACCGCGGTCGCCGTCCTGCGGCTCAGCACACGGAGCAGGCGCAAGCGGGCGCCGCAGTGCGGACAGCCCAGCTCGGCCAGGCTGCGTTCGATCGCTCCGTCCAGACCCTCGTCCACCATACCTCCGCCCCGATGAGCCACGCCATTGTACGGCCCGTTCCATCCTTAGCGAAGGATGACGTGGCGATACTACCCGATTAGGTGACATCCGCAAGCTCCCCCGGTCGCCAGGCTCCCAGAATGCGGACCGACAGGCAATACTCGCGGAGCTCCTCCAGAGCCGCTTCCAGCGGTGGATCGCTGGGATGGCCAGTGACCTCGACGAAGAACACGTAATCCCACGAGCGTCGCTGCGACGGACGGTGGTCGAAGCGCGTCATATTGATGTTGTGCCGCACGAAGCAGCCCGTGATGTCGAAGAGCGCGCCGACACGATCGCGGATCGACAGCATGAGGTAGGCGCGGTCGGCGCCGGTGCGCTGACCGAGCTGCTGCCCGATGACGTAGAAGCGCGTCGCATTGTCAGCACGATCTTCGATGTGCTCCGCCAGGACATCCAGACGGTAGTGGTCGGCGGCGAGGCGTGAGCCGACGGCGGCGGCGGTGGGGTCTTCCTGGGCAAGCTCGGCGGCACGGGCGGTGCTGGAAACCTCGATCTGCTCGGCCATCGGGAGATGAGCGGCGAGCCAGCCCCGGCACTGCCCCCAGACCATCGGATGGGAATAGATGCGCCGGACACCGGCCATCGATCCAGTGCCTAGCAGATACTGGGCAATCGGTAAGACGATCTCCGCGCAAATCTTCAAGTCTGACTGCACGAAGGCGTCCAGCGTGGCCACCACCATGCCCTGGATCGAATTCTCGATCGCCACCACACCGTAGTCGGCCAGCCCACGTTCGACGGCGGCGAACACGTCGCCAACCGTGGGCAACGGAGTGTAGCGGACCGCCGAGCCGAAGCGCCGGCTGGCCGCCTCGTGTGTGAAGGTGTAGAGAGGCCCCAGGTGGGCAACGGTCAGGTGGTCCTCCAGTGACCGCATGGCCGACAGCACCTCCCGGTAGATCGCCTTGAGCGCGTCTGCCGCGAGGGGCCCGCCGTTGGCGGCCCGCACGTTCTCGTAGACACTCTCCTCACGTTCGGGGATGAAGGCCGCGATGCTGCCGCTCTGCTTGATGCGCCCCACCTCTTCGACAACGCGGGCACGCTCGTTCAGCAGCCGGACCAGCCGGCGATCGAGCTCATCAATCTGCTCGCGGCAACGGAGTAAGCGTGTGGACGTGTCAGACACTTCGGTGGTCTTAACCGGAGTGTACGGTTCATTGCTATCACCCACAATGGCGCGCCTATCGATGCCAGGCCGGCCATGGAGCCGAGCGAGCGCCTAACCCGGAACTTACCGTACGCTTGCTACCCGCGCCGACAAAGGTGCGGCTACGAATTGGACGTAGCTTCTCCTTGTCATCCTGAGCCGAGCGAAGGACCCCAGGCCAGCCAGACCAGCGGCACGGCCCCGCGCAGCGCAGACGGACAAGCCACAGTTCCCTCGCTCCGCTCAGGATGACAGAGGTAGGGACGCGTGGCGCCGCGGATATTCGCGACTCTGGTGGATGCGTCACGCATGTGCCTCCGTTTTTCGTGCCTAACCCGATGGTATCGCTCTGGTGTCCTGCGTGTCAACGAATCACCGATTGGCTGGTCAACACTAGCTAACTGGTCACGACCACCTTCACGTCGAAGCTGCGCACGACCTGGGTACAGGCTTGACCGGTGGTGCAGATCGGCTTGGTCGTCGCGGTGAGGTCGGTCTGCCCGGCGTCAATGGCGCGAAAGGCACGCAGCGTGACCCCCCTGGCGGCAGCGGCGACCGGATTGACGATGGGCGTGAGCAGGCGCGCGTCCGGGCTGGCAATCTCCCAGTTCTGGAAGCCGTCCGGACCACGCAGGGCCAGGGAGAGAACGTCGCCCACCTTCACCCGAATCGTTTTGCCGTTGTCCGCCTCGGTGATCGTCTGCTTCGGCGGAAGCGTGCCCCGGTTTCCCGCTGACGTTGCTAGAGACGTGGCGGCGCTACCGGTGATCCCGGTGGTAGGGCTCGTTGGCGTCGATAGGGCCGAAGTTGGACCGGCCAACGTACCATTCGCCGACCTCCCGCTGGCGGTGCCGGATGTCGCCGCGCCGCAGGCTGAGAGCGGATCCAGCATCAACGCGAGCAAGAGACCGGAGAGCATCTTGCGCACTTGGCTCCTCGCATCCATGGGCAGCCTCCCCGGTATTTCAGCCGGAACGCTGAGTGCATAGCGCTGGATCCACCAGCGGGCCATCCACGTACCGCAAGGCGCTAGCCGGCCCCTGTCCTTCGACCGGCGGCCTGGTGAACGTCGCGCTCCGTGGGCACGCCTGGCAGTATGGGTGGCCAAAACGTCACAACCGCCTCATGGCCGCAAACGGCGGCCATCCAGCGGATCGAACAGCAAGACATGCCCGGGATCGACAGCGAGCTGCAGGCGGTCGCCGGGGAAGAACTCCAACGAGCGGTCGAGCTGAGCGACCACGCCGCGACCAGCTATGGTCGCTCTCACGTGAGCCCAGCGCTCCGACGGGAGCCGTTCCACCAACTCTACGGTCGCCGCCATGGCGTTCTGATTATCGTCCGCCAGAGCAAGGGTGTCCGGGCGGATGCCGACCACGACCTGGCCGCTATGTACCTTGGTGGCAGTCACAGCCCGGGTCGACATCCCCCCCACAGTCAGCACCCCGCCTTCAACCCTGCCGGGCAGCAGGTTGCACGGCGGCGTGCCCAGGAAGGTCGCGACAAACAGGCTGGTCGGATCGTCGTGCAGCTCCTGGTAGCTCCCGATTTGTTCGATCTTGCCGCGGCGCATCACCGCGATTCGGTCGCCGAGCGACTGCGCCTCGGACTGGTCGTGGGTCACATAGACGGCGGTGATGGCGTAGCGGCGCAGGAGACGCTTGATCTCCACGCGCGTGGTCTGCCGCAGCCGCGCGTCCAGATTGGACAGCGGCTCGTCGAAGAGGAAGACCGACGGATCACGAATGATACAGCGGCCGATGGCGACGCGCTGCTGCTGGCCACCGGAGAGCCGCGGCGGTCGCCGGTCCAGCAGTGCGTCAAAGCCGACCCCCAGCACCTGCGCAACCTCGCGCACCCGCTCGTCGATCTCGGCCCCGCGGCGCCTGATCTTGAAGAAGAAGCCGAGATTGGACCGGCTTTCCATGTTGGGGTAGAGCGCATAGTTCTGGAACACCATGCCGATCCCGCGGTCACGGGGCAACGCCTGCGTGACGTCATGTTCTCCCATCCAGACGGCTCCCTGCTCGACCGGCTGCAGCCCGGCAACCACGCGGAGAAGCGTCGTCTTGCCACAGCCAGAAGGCCCCACGATCGCCAGCGTCTCGCCATCCCGCACCACCAGATCGACATGGTCCAGCGCAGGCGTGCCCGCCGGTGGTGGCGCGACCAGGTCGCGCTCTGCCGGCGCCAGATCCGCGGTGTCGCCGAAGGCGCTCGCGGCCGCCGCTTCCGGCGCGGCGGCCGCCCAGCGCGCTTGTTCACCGGAGGGGACACGCACGAAGACCTGGTGCAGTCGGACGTCCACCATTATAGGGCGCTGCTCACGGCGGCATGGTAGCACCCTGCCTACGACTCCCGCGGCGCCACTCGCCCATGATCGTGATGGGCATGGCGCCGTTTGCAGGCCAAACTCTTCAGCACCCCGCCATGGGGCGCCCATTCGCTGCCGCTCCACCAAGCTGCTACTATCCATGCCCGGAGAGGACTGCACGACGTGGAGACCCAGCCGCTGACGAGCCTCAGCATCGCCGCCTTCTTAGATGCGCTAGCGGAGCAGCAGCCGGCCCCGGGCGGCGGCGCCGCGGCGGCACTGGCCGCTGCAGCCGGCGCCGGCCTGATGGCGATGGTCTGCCGCTACACTGTGGGGCGCGAAAAGTACGCCCAGTGGTCTGCTGAGGTAGAGCCGGCCCTCCAACATGCGGAGGAGACGCGACGGTACTTGCAAGCAATGATCGACGCTGATGCCGGTGCGTTCGCGAACGTCGCCGCCGCCCAGCAACTGCCACGAAGCACGCGCGACGAGCGCGCCGCTCGGCGACGGGCAATCGACGAGGCGCTTATCGCCGCCTCGGAGCCGCCACTCCAAGTAGCGACACACAGCGCCACTTTGGCTTCGCTGGCGGTCTCGCTGATTGGCAAGACGAACGCATCGCTAGTCAGCGACCTTGGCGCGGCCGGGGAGCTGCTCGCCGCCGGACTCGCCATCGCCGCCTTCAACGTGCAGGCGAACGTCGCCGGGTTGAAGGCCGATTCGCGCGCCGAAGGGATCCTGTCGCGCTTCGCGGCGGCGCGGGCGCAACTCGATCTCGCGCTCGCTGAGCTGCGGCCGGCGGTTGACCGGGCGCTGGCGAGCGAGGGCTAAGTGGTGCGTCCACCAAATTCCTGGCGCTTCGAGTGATGCACCGCCCTCTCGTTGTCATCCTGAGCGCAGCGAAGGACCCCTGGCACGACAAGCCAGCAGCACCTCGGGCCCGCGCAGCGCGGACGGACAGGCCAGGGGTCCTTCGCTGCGCTCAGGATGACAACGAGAGGGTCCCTCGCCTTGAAGGGCGCACGACGACATGCTGAAGGCACGAAGTTCATCCGTACCAGTTCACCGGGGTCCACCGCCAACCGACATCGCCCACAGCGTGCGGCAACTAGACGACGAGGCGTCTCGCCCATGACCGCCCGATTACTGTACGGCAAGCCCATCGCCGATGCACTCCTCGAGGCCGTACGTGCCCGAGTGCGCGATCTAACCGCATCACTCGGGCGCGCCCCTACCCTGGCCATCGTCCAGACCGGAAACGATCTCGACGTGGCCGTCTACACGCGCTCGCTCCTGCGCGCCTGCCGGGCGGCTGGCCTTCAGGGCGTCGACGTACACCTGGGCGCGACGGTAGACGAGCCTAGCGCGGTCCAGCGGGTCCGCCAGCTCGGCGACGATAGCGGCGTGGACGCCATCCTGATCCAGACGCCGCTTGTCCCAACCGTTCGACGCGAGGCCTTGCTCGCCGCCCTTCCACCGGTCAAGGACGTCGACGGTCTGACCGATGAGAGCGCTGGATTGCTCTTGCGCGGTGCGCCCCGGCACGTGCCGGCGACGGCCAAGGCTTTGCTCTTGCTGGCCCAGGATTCGGGCCTGAAGCTGGCCGGCGCCCGCGCGGTCGTCGTTGGCCGCAGCAACGTCGTGGGCCTGCCGTCGGCCCTCCTGCTGTTGCGGGCGCAGGCGACCGTGACCATCTGCCACCGCGGCACACGCGATCTTGCGGCCGAGACCCGTCGCGCCGATCTGTTGGTCGTGGCTACCGGCCGCCCCGGGCTGATCACTGGGGAGATGGTGGCGACCGGCGCCGTCGTGTTGGATGCTGGCACGACCATGACCGAACAGGGCCTGCGCGGCGACGTGGACGCCGCGACCGTCGGCGAGGTTGCCGGTCTGCTGACCCCGGTTCCCGGTGGTGTCGGGCCACTCACCACCGCGGTGCTCCTGGAGCAGGTCGTGGCGGCGGCGGACGAGCGAGTGGGGAGATGAGCGACACTGTGGAACAAGCGACCATCGGCGTCATTGGCGGCAGCGGCCTCTACGCGATGGAGGGGCTCGTCGATGTCCAGGAAGTCCGGCTGTCGACGCCGTTCGGCGAGCCGAGCGACGCCATCGTGACCGGCAGGCTTGGCGCCCTGCGCTTCGCCTTCCTGCCGCGCCACGGGAGGGGCCATCGCCTCTCGCCATCGGAAGTCCCGGCGCGCGCCAATGTGTACGCCCTCAAGACACTGGGCGTCAAGCGCATCATCTCGGTCAGCGCCGTCGGCAGCATGCGCGAGCAGATTGCGCCGCTCGACCTGGTCGTACCCGATCAGCTGTTCGATCGCACCAGGAGCCGTCCGAGCAGCTTCTTTGGCGACGGTATCGTGGCGCACGTGGGATTCGCTGACCCGTTTTGCCCGGACGTCAGCGCGTCGCTCGTCGCCACCGCGCAATCGCTGGGCATCCGGACGCACGCCAGCGGCACGTACGTCTGCATCGAGGGTCCCCAATTCTCCACCAAGGCGGAGTCGCGCATCTATCGCAGCTGGGGCGTCGACATCATCGGCATGACCGCGCTGCCGGAAGCCAAGCTGGCGCGCGAGGCGGAGATCTGCTATGCCACGCTGGCCTTCGCGACCGACTACGACGTCTGGCACGCCGGCGCCGAGTCCGTCACCGTCGAGATGGTCATCAGGAATCTGTCGGCCAACGTGGGCAACGCCAAGCGGATCATCAACGCTATCGTCCCACGTCTAGCGAGCCCATCGACGTGCTCCTGCGGCAGTGCGCTGCGTGACGCCATCATCACATCGAGAGACCGCATTCCCGACGAGAGCCGCCGCAGGTTGGCTCCGCTCATCGGTCGGTACTTGCCGGATACCAGCATAGAGGAAACGCACTAATGGCTGCCAGCACCATACACCGTGTTCTCGTCACCCCACAGCACGTCGCGCGCGTGCAACAGGAACGGCGCGTCGAGCTGGACGACGCCGGCATCACGCTGATTTTCCCTGAGATGCCCCGACCGACGTTGACCGAGTCGGAGCTGCTCGCCCTTTTGCCGGGCTGCCTGGCCGCCATCGCGATGCCGGACGCCTACACGGCGAAGGTGCTCGCTGCCTGTGCGCCGCCGCTGCGCCTCATCGCCCGCTGCGGCGTTGGCTTCGACTCTGTCGATGTCGACGCGGCGACGGCGAGAGGCGTCTGGGTGACCACCACCGGCGGCGCGAACCACGACTCGGTAGCCGACTACACGCTCGGACTCATCCTCTGCCTCCTTCGCAAGCTGGTGCTGACGACGACCAACACGCGATCCGGCCTCTGGCAGCGCGAGCAAGGCCGCGAGCTGCGCGGCATGACGCTCGGCATCGTCGGTACCGGTCGCATCGGTCGCGAGGTGGCCGCGCGGTCAAAGGCGTTCGGCATGCAGGTGATCGCCACTGACCTGTTCCCAGACCGACCGTGGGCGGAGGAGCACGGCGTCAACTACGTCGCGCTTGACACGTTGCTCGCCTCCAGCGACGTGATCACCCTCCACACGCCGGCCAGCGCTGAAACACGCCACCTGCTCAATCACCACTCCCTGGAACGATGCCGAGCCGGTGTCTACGTCGTCAACACCGCTCGTGGCGACCTCATCGACGAGGCCGCGCTCCTTGACGCCTTGAACAGCGGCCGGATCGCGGGCGCCGCCCTCGATGTCTTCGCCGACGAGCCGCCGTCCAATCGAGCGCTGGTCGAACATCCGAACGTCTTGCCGTTCTCCCATTGCGCGGGCAGCACCGCGGAAGCGCACTACCGCTCCGCCAACATGGCCATCGATGAGGTGCTGCGCGTCGCCCGAGGCGAGCCGCCAGCGCAGCCGGTGAACCGGTTCTAGCAATCAGCTATCAGCCGTCAGCTATCAGCAGGCTAAGCCGACCAGCCCTTCGCAGGAAAGGTCCCGCCAATTTGCACCACGATGACATACTCGTCGCCGCCCGATTCATTAGCCGCCTGCCAGCTTGCTGATGACTGATAGCTGACGGCTGATAGCTACAAGAGGCGCTTGACCAGCCCCAACGCCCCCTGGCCCCAAGCCACTCGATGGGTGACGCCGGTACCGGAACCGAGCTCACCGGCGTGCTCGATGTACCACTGATAGGAGCGGATGAGCGCCTCGGCGTTGCTGTAGCGTGGTGTCCATCCGGCCGCTCGCTCGATCTTGTCCGTGGACACGAAGGAGTCCTTGGACGCCGTGCCGTATACCCACTTGTACAACGGCGACAGATGCAACGCCTCCAGCGCCTGTAGCGCGGTGACCACCAATGGGGCGGGTGTCGGCAGTACGCGCGCGCCGCTATTGGCGTAGGCGCACAGGGCGCCAACGTCCTCAATCACCGTGGCGAAACGCGCCGCCCCGACGTTGAAGGTGGCGTTCACGCGCTCCGCCGGCCCGCTCGCCACCCGCCAGATGGCGTCCACCAGATCCTCTACCTCCAGTAACTGGTAGCGGTTGCGGCCGTCGCCGATGATCGGGATGCGCTTCCCACCGGCCACCCAGTCGTAGAGGATCTGGAAGACGCCGAGACGACCCGTGCCGATAAAGGTCTTGGGGCGGATGATCGGCACACAGAGGCCCGACTCCCGGGCGATGGCGCAGAGCGCCTCCGCCTGAATTTTACTCTGGCCGTAGGGGCCGACTCCATCGACGGGGTCAGTCTCCTCCAGCGGATGCTTGTCTGGGACGCCATACACGGCCGTTGAAGAAATCTGCACCACTCGGGGGACGCCCGCTTCCTGAGCCGCGAGCAGAACGTTGCGAGTGCCATGCGTGTTGACGGCGAAGATGTCGGCGCGCTTCCACAGCGGCAGCGCCGCCGCCGCGTGAATGACTACGTCCGCGCCGGCCAGGTGGCGGCGCAACGTCGCGGCGTCCCGCACGTCGGCCCGCAGGCGAACGACCTCGGCCGGATAGTCCCCCACCGGAAAAGGCGCGACATCAAGGAGCACGATCTCCTGCCCCTCACGATGCAGCCGCTGCGTGAGGTGATAACCCAGAAAACCGGCTCCCCCGGTGACAACGATACGCATAGTGACCTCCTCACGGCAACAGTCGGGCACGCACTCCGCAGAAGCCTACCAGACCATCGGGGGTGGAGATTCGCCACGGATCGTCCACCTGACGCTAAAGCGTCCGGTGGACGTACCCCTCGCCACCACCAGCAAGAAGCCGTATACTTTCGGCATATTGAACGCACTACCTTTTGTCAAGATGCACGGCACGGGCAACGACTTCGTGCTGATTGGGCCGGAGCACTCGGGGATGGCGCTGGACTGGCCTGGGCTCGCTCGCGCCACCGGCGATCGGCATTTCGGCATCGGCCACGATGGTCTCCTCCTGGTCGAGCGGGACGATGCCGCGGACTTTCGCATGCGCATGCTCAACCCCGACGGATCTGAATCGGAGATGTGCGGCAATGGCATCCGGTGTTTTAGCAAGTACGTGTTTGACAACGGACTCGCTCGTGCATCAGAGCTCACGATCCGCACCGGGGCCGGGATCCAGAAGGTGCGGGTGCTAGTCGACGGTGGGCAGGCGGCCGCTGTCGAGGTCGATATGGGCGTGCCGATCTTTGAGGCGGCACGCATACCCGTCATTTCCGACTGCGCTGTCGTGGTAAACCAGCCAATCGCAATCGACGGCTGGCAGTTTGCCATCAGTTGCGCTTCCATGGGCAATCCGCACGCCGTCGCCTTTGTAGAGAACGTGGACCGTGTTCCCCTGGAGTTGCTTGGTCCGAAGGTGGAGCATCATGGCTGGTTTCCTCGACGGGTCAACTTTGAGGTAGCCACGGTCAAGGCGCGCGACGAGGTGGTCATGCGCGTGTGGGAGCGCGGGGCCGGCATCACACTTGCGTGTGGAAGTGGCGCTTGCGCGGTCATGGCCGTGGCGCACCGGCGGGGCCTGGTCGGCGATCAGGCCCGCATTCGCCTACCAGGCGGTGATCTTCAGTTGCAATGGGATGGACGGCACGAGATGCGAATGACCGGTCCGGCGTCCTTCGTCTTCCGGGGTGAATGGCCATTGTCCTAAGTGGCTGCTGACCTTCTGTCTGGCGCCGGTGCGACGAACGAAAGAGCGTTCAATCCTAGACGGGGCTCGGCTGTGGAACCGTCGCGCCGTCTTGAGGAGTTTCTGGCCGCCAGCGACGGCGAGGTCGAGCGTAAGATCGCCGAGCGTCGCGCCGCGGGGATCGATGTTATCAATCTCACCCACGTCGACTCCGACCAGCCGCCGCCCGAGTTGGCAGTCGAGCGATTATGCGCGGTCGCTGCGGAGGCGAATCCGGTTCGTGGGGCGGGTGGTGCGCCGGAGCTCCGATCTGCCGTTGCGCGCTGGTACCAGTCCCGCTTCAAGACCAGCCTTGACCCAAACCGGGAGGTGCTCCCGTTGCCGAGCGTCGAGGACGGCATACTCGGACTGGCGCAGGCGTTGCTGGACCCTGGCGATGAGGCGCTCGTGCCTGATCCTGGACGCCCGGCGTACCGACTGGCGATGTCGACCGTGGGGGCGCGGACCATTGATCTCCCGCTGCGTCCAGAGCAAGACTTTCTTCCCGAGTTGAAAGCAATTCCGCCGGACGTTGTGGAACGGGCGCGAGTGCTCTGGCTCGACTACCCCGCGGTGCCGACTGGCGCCACTGCCCCGGCGGCATTTCTCCATCAGGTAGTGCAATTTGCTACAGAACACTCGATTCTGGTGATCCACCTCGCCGATTTCAGCGAGTTCACCTACGATGGCTATCGATCCATCAGCTTGTTGGAAATACCCGGCTCCCGCCACGTGTGCGTCGAGCTGCACTCGCCCGCCCAAACGTTGCACCTGGCTGGGTGGCCGGTTGCCGTCGCGGTTGGCAACGCTGAGGTGCTGCGGCTGCTGCGCCAGTGGCGCCAGTCGATGGGCAGCATGACCTTTGTCCCCGCTCAGCGTGCCCTGGCCGAGGCCCTGCCGATGATTGGCAGCGAGTGGTTCAGCAAGCGCAACGCCGTCTATCAAGCGCGCCGTGACCGCGCCATCACCGTGCTTGACCACCTGGGCATGCACGTCCGCCGTCCCAAAGCCGTTCCGGCCTTGTGGGCGGCGACGCCGCCGGGCTATGGGTCCAGGGAGATTGTGGCTGAGTTTCTCCAACAAGTGGGGATATTGCTTGCCCCCGGCCATTGGTTCGGGGGGCGCGGGGAGGGCTATATCCGGCTATCCCTAACCGCTGACGATCGGTTGTTTGATGAAGCGATGCGCCGCCTGGAGAGGGTTTCCCTCCCTTCTCGCCACATGTCGTCGCCCGCCGCGGACAGCGACGACGGCCCGGTGGCGGAGCCGGCCATTGCATTAGGAGAGGAGCAAGAACACGCCTGCTGATTCGTCGATCACTCGCCACTCCGGCCAACCTGCCGAACGTTGCTACCTGCTGGCAGTCGAGGAAAAGGGTGACTTGCCGGCGTTTTCCGCCGATGAATCGCTCGACGAGCTGGCACGTCTCGTCACGACCGCCGGCGGGGTCGTCGCCGGACGTTCTGTTCAGCGCGTTGCCCGATTTCACCCGGCCACGTTGGCCGGCAAGGGCAAGCTGGAGGAGCTGGCCGAGCTGCAGAAGAGCCTGCCGTTCGATACGTTGGTGGTCGACAGCGAGCTGAGCCCGACGCAGCAGGGCAATTTGGAAAAGACGGTCGGCTGCAAGGTGCTCGATCGTTCCGCCCTGATCCTGGATATCTTCGCCCAACGCGCCCACACACGCGAAGCCAGCCTGCAAGTCGAGCTCGCCCAACTGGAGTATCTCCTGCCTCGACTCGCCGGCATGTTCACTTTCTTTTCGCGCAGCGCGGGTTCCGTCGGCGGTGTCGCCGGGATCGCCACGCGCGGACCCGGCGAAACGCAGTTGGAAACCGATCGCCGCCACATCCGGCAGCGGATCAGCCGGCTGCATCGTGAACTGGACGACGTACGGCGCACCCGGCAGCTCCACCGTGAGCATCGGGCCCGGCAGGGAGTTCCCGTCGTGTCGTTGGTCGGCTACACCAACGCGGGCAAATCCACCCTGATGAACCGCCTGACCAACGCGGGAGTCCTCACCGAGAACAAGCTGTTCGCCACGCTGGAACCCACCACGCGTCGCTTGCAGATGCCCTCCGGCCAGGAGGTGGTGCTCACCGACACCGTTGGCTTCATCCAAAAGCTGCCGCCAAAACTGATCGCGGCGTTCCGCGCTACGCTGGAGGAGCTCGAAGAGGCGGAAGTGCTGCTCATTATCGTGGACGTGAGCGAGCCCAATCACTACCAGCAATTCCGCACGGTGATCAGCACCCTGGAAGACCTCAAGCTCGGAGACATCCCCCGGTTAGTGGCGCTCAACAAGGTCGACCTGCTCGCCGACTTGTCGGTCGGGTTGCTGGAGGCTTATCCGGCCAGCATCGCCATCTCCGCCCAAGCAGGCATCGGTTTGGACGCGCTGGTGGACGCCATCGCCAGCTTGCTCAACCGTCAGGCCAAAGAGATTACCGTGCATATCCCCTTTCAGCGGCAAGAGCTCGTCCAGCTCTTCCATCGGCGCGGCGCCGTGCTCCAGGAAGCCTTCTCCGCCACGGGCACGACCCTCTATGGTCGCCTCCCGGCATCGCTGCTTGCCCGATTCCGGCCGTTTGAGGCCTGACAGTCAGGACCACCCGGCGCGGAGCGCGGGCGTCCCGCCCGCCCCGATCGCAGTCAGAGGAGGCGACCCCACCGGAGGCGACGCGCTGCGTCGCGACGAGACCGCCGGGGCGGGCGGGACGCCCGCGCTCCGCGTAAACGGCTACTCTCATCCGCTGCTAAACCGTCAGGCACGCGCAGCCGAAATCAACCGCGGCTGACTGTGCCGATGTCTTCTCTATCTGGTCGACCTGCGCGGCCACGTCCCGCATCGTGCTGGCAACGCTCGCCTGGTTCATGATGACCGCCTTGGCATAAGCATCATTGAGCGCCTTGGTTGCCGGCGGGTCGTCGTGGAAGAGATCGACGGCACGGCCATAGTTCTGGGTGTTGGCGAGCGTGAAGGCCTTGAGGTTCTTGTCTGCCAATACGGGGTTGCCCTTGACAATCTGGGCAATCCACTTGTCCTGCAACGAGGCGCGTGCTGGCTGCTGGCCGGTCACCGCCATGTTGATGGTCCACCAGTCGTCGGACTGGAGGAATTTCATCAGCTCCCACGCCTCGGCGGCGTGCGGACTGCCCTTGAAGATGATCCATCCATCGGTAGTGGCGAGTGTCGACCGTCCGGCCTTGCCTTTCGCGAGCGGAACGACATCCCACTGTAAGTCGTTGCCAACGGCCTTGATCAGGCGGGTTACGTACCAGGATCCCAACCCATTCATCGCCGTCGTGCCGTTCTTGAAGCGCTGGTCGTCGGTCGTGCCGGCGGTCTTCTGGTCGTTGGGGATGATGGACTTGTCTACCCAATAGCGGTCGTGGATCCACTGCGTTGCTTCCGTCGCGGCCGGCGAATCCACCGTACACTTGGTGTCGTCGTTGGGATCGATCGGCGAGCCGCCGTTCTGATGGATGAACTGGTACCAGGTCGAGCCGGCGCCGATGGTGTTCATCCCCCATTTCTGCTGGGATGGATCGGTCAGTTTCAGCATCGCATCTTGGAAGTTCTGCCAGTCCCAATCGTCCGTCGGCAACGCCACACCTGCGGCCTGGAAGCGATCCTTGTTGTAGGACAGCGCAAAAATGCCCATGTACATCGGGAAGGCAAACTGCCCCATCTTTGGGTCATGGAAGAAAGACCACTGCAACTGCTCGAAGTCTTTGATCTGATCTGCCTTGTAGTCACGGTTGATATACTCATCGAGCGGCAGCAACAACCCCTTTCGCGCCCAGTTGGGTAACGTAGTACAGCACTGGCCGATGACATCGGGCGCAACACCGCTGACCATTTGCGTGGTCATCTTATCCACGAAGTTGGATGCCCCCTGATCCTCCGGCGTCACCTGAATGTCGGGATGCTGTTGCTGGAAGATGGCCAGACCTTGGGTCGCGGCCTGGGCGAAGGGATTCTGGGCATTACCCCACGTGCTCCAACGCAAGGCGACCTTCCCCTTGGCTGGGGCGGCCGCCGCGGTGGTGGGCTGTGGCGCGGCTGAGGATCCGCTCGCCGATGCCGCCGCTGGCGTCGTCGTCGCGGTCGCGGCAGTGCCACAGGCGGCCAGGAGCCCCCCGGCCACGAACACAGCGCCCCCCAGCGCCGAACGTCCCAGCAGGCCCAATGTGGAGCGACGTGAATACGCGGTTGGCATTATGGGGACCTCCTCCTTGCATCGGGGCAGCGACCAACAATCACCGCGACACGATGTGTCCGGGGGTCGCTGTTGCCCTCCCGTTGGGACGCCGAGAATGGCGACTCGGGGTGATGCGAGGAGTATACAAGGCTTGGCATGACGGCGCCGGCAACGTCAGCGCGAGCGCCCTCACCCTTGCCGTGAGCGGATCCAGGACCACAGGACCAGCAGCGCGACGACGGCGATAAGCTGTCCGCCCATGATCACCCGGTTGAGGTTCATCGCCGGCTCCCAGCGCACGGAGCCATCCTTGGCGATGATGAGCGCGCCCGCCGGAGCCGCGACCAAGCCGAAGCCGGCGCCGCGCCCTCCCTTGCTGTTCGCCTCCGGTCGGGTGTCGCCGCCGCCCCCGCCGCCGCCTCGGATCCGAGCGGCGGGAATGACGGTGACTCCGTCCTTCTCGTAGGGCTCACCATAGACACGCTTTACCGCCATGCTGTCGGTAGCTTGTGCCAGCACTTCCTGAACGTTCACGGTCGACCGACTCCTTTCCCTGCACTATGACTTGTAGCATTAAGCGGACCATGGAGGCCCGGGCGCGCGAGCAGAACGCGTCAACGAGACTGGCGGATTGCTTCGATGGCGGAGGGATTTTCCAGGGCCGAGAGGTCACCCAGATCCGCTGCGCCCACATAGGCCGCTCGGGCCACGCGTCGCAATACCTTGGCGTTCCGGGTTCGCGGCAGCTCACCGACAAAGCGGATCGCCTCCGGCCGCAGCGCCGGGCCGAGCTGCGACGTGATAGCGGAACGCACATCGGCCCGAAGCGCCTCCGACTCCTCCCGATCGGGCCGTACAACGATCAAGACGATCAGCGCCTCGCCCTTGACCGGGTGCGGCGCCCCAATGGCGACCGCCTCCGCCACGGCCGCGTGCGCGACCGCGGCCGATTCGACCTCGGCCGGTCCCACGCGCTTACCCGCCACCTTGATGGTGTCGTCCGAGCGGCCGAGGATGTACCAGGCTCCATCGCCATCGACCAGCGCCCAGTCGCCGTGCCTCCACACGTCCGGCCAGCGCGACCAGTAGGTGTCCAGGTAGCGGTCGGCGTCCTGCCAGAAGCCGTGGGTCATCCCTACCCACGGCCGGCGAATGACCAGCTCACCGACCGCGCCGCGTACCGACTGTCCCTGCTCGTCGACGACGTCGGCGTCCATGCCCGGTATGGGACCGGCAAAGGAGCAGGGTTTGAGTGGCGAGATGGTGAAGCCACCAACAATGCCGCCAGAAATCTCCGTGCCGCCGGAGTAATTGATGATTGGGCGGCGCGACCGACCGACCACCTCGAACAGCCAGCGCCACGGCGCCACATTCCAGGGCTCACCGGTCGAGCCGAACACGCGAACACTGGACAGGTCATGCCGCCGCACCCATGCGTCGCCGTGGGTCATCATGGAGCGAATCGACGTTGGCGCTACCCCAAGGATGGTCGGCCGGTGGCGCGCCACCAGCCGCCAGAGGCGATCGGGTTCGGGGTAGTCGGGAGCGCCGTCATAGAGGCAGACGGTCGCGCCCAGCGTCAGCCCCCCTTGGATCGCCCACGGTCCCATCATCCAGCCGATGTCGGTCAGCCAGAACAGCCGGTCGTCGTTTTGCAAGTCGAAGCAGTGCGCCAGATCTTGCGTCGCCTTGATGGGGAAACCGGCATTGACGTGGACGGCGCCCTTAGGACGGCCGGTCGTACCGGACGTGTAGATCAGCATGTAGGGATCATCGGCCGCTGTTCGCTCCGTTGGACACGGCTCTGCCGCCACGGCTCGCAGCTCATCCCACCAGCGCAGCCGTGGATCCGCGGGCATACTCTGATCCGCGACACGGCGAACCACGACGACGTGCTCGATCGTAGGCGCTTGCTCGGCAGCCTGTAAGGCAGTCGTTCCCATCGGAACCACCTTGCCGCGGCGCGGGAAGCCGTTCGCGGTGATGAGCACCCGCGCGCCGGCGTCCCGCAGCCGGGTCGCCACGGCGGGGGCGGCGTAGCCGGAGAAAATGGGGATGAAGATAGCGCCGATCTTTCCGCAGGCCAGCGTGGCGACAACTACCTCCGGGACCATCGGCATGAACACGCCAACTCGGTCACCCTTTTCGATACCGAGCTGCTTCAAGGCGAGCGCCAGCCGCTCCGTCTCGCCGGCCAGCTCCGCATAGGTGAGCTGACGGACGTCTCCCTCCTCGCCTTCCCAGATTACGGCAAGCCGGTGCGCCGTCGCCCCTAGGGCGTGCCGATCCAGCGCGTTGTGTACATAGTTGTACCGACCACCGACGAACCAGCTCGCCCACGGCGCTCCTCTGGTGAGGTCGAGCACCTGACGGTATGGCTCGAAGAAGTTGAGGTCGAGGTCCCGCACCACCGCGTCCCAGAACCACTCCGGCTCGTTTACGGACCGTCGCTGGAGCTCGTCCAGCGTCGCAATCCCCTGCGCTGCCATGAAGCGCAAGAGCCGGCTGCGAGAGAGGTAGGCGGACGATGGTCGCCATACCACAGCTCCGGAAGCAAACGGGGAAGACGCCTCCGTCGATTCAGCCGGCACGGTCACCACGAGCCTCCTTCGGCCGCCAATCCTCTTGTCACTACCTATTACCGGTGTTCTCGCCGCCGACGTAGGGGCGCTGCTTGCTGCGCCCTGGCACTTCCGGCGCGACTGGCGCTACTCAGGGGCGCAGCAAGCAGCGCCCCTACCCAGGCCGCATTGCCAGTCGTGGCGCATCGCTCGACCGGTCCCACGTTTCAGCTACTCCCCTTCACAGTCAGGTCTGGCGGCGCCGCTTGCCACGAAGCCTGCAAATACCGGCTCGTGGGTGCGCGGTGCAGCACGCCCAGGATGAAGGCGCTCGCCGCGGTCATTTTATCGATGTCCACGCCGGTCGTGATCCCCATCCCATGGAGCAGGTACAACAAGTCCTCCGTGGCGACGTTGCCGGCCGCGCCGGGCGCGTACGGGCAGCCTCCTAGGCCTCCCGCGGAGGAATCGTAGATCGCGACCCCCAGCAGCAGCGACGCCAGCACGTTGGCCGGCGCGGCGCCGCGCGTATCGTGGAAGTGCGCCGCCACGCGACTCGGCCCGGCAACCTCCAGCACCGGCCCGACGACATCCGGAACCTGGTTGGGGGTGGCGACGCCGATCGTGTCGCCAAGCGATAATTCCCGCACGCCAAGATCGAGCAGGCGGCGGGCCACATCCAGCACTGCCAATGGAGTAACTGCTCCCTCGTACGGGCAACCGAAGCATACCGAGACGTAGCCACGCACGGCGATGCCCTCGCGCTGGGCGATTTGAACCAACGGCGCGAAGGTCTCCAGGCTTTCTTGGATCGACATGCCGATGTTGTGCCGTGTGAACCCGTCAGTAGCGCCGGTAAACAGCGCGATCTGATCCACATGCGCCTGCATTGCGCGTTGCAGCCCTCGTTGATTCGGCACGAGCGCGCCGTAGCGCACGCCAGGAGCGCGGTGCAGCGCGGTCATCACGTCGGAGGCATCCGACAGTTGGGGGATCGCCCGCGGGCTCACAAAGCTGGTTGCTTCGATGTCCGTCAGTCCGGCCGCGGCGAGCAACTCGATGAAATGGACCTTGTCGGTGGTTGACACGAGGTCCGCTACGTTCTGGAGCCCGTCCCGCGGGCCGACCTCGACGATGCGAACGACCGTGGGCACGGCGTCGAAGGCGCTCATTCCTCTAGCTCGACCAGTATTGCTCCAGCCGGCACTGTCGCGCCAACCGGGAACGGCAATTGCTTGACCGTGGCATCGCGCGGCGCTGTGACCAGATGTTCCGTTTTCATCGAATCAAGCACCAGCAATGTCTCTCCGGCCACGACGCGCTGACCAACGCGCACGTTGACCTTCACCACCATACCCGGTAGACGCGCCGACAGCCGGTTCTGCCGCTCGCCAAGGGAAGACGCTGGTCCAATGTCATCGACGCTCAAGCCGCGCAACTTGTCAAGGCGATAGGCGAGGCCGTCCACAACGATGTACAAGACCGGCGCGGTCTCGACCACCCGTGCCGTCCACAGTCGCGCGCCTTCGCGAATCAGCAACGTATCTGGACCGCCTCGAGCGAAGGTCACGGCGCGTTCGCCCGACGCCGTGCTCACAACCCAGGAGCTGTCGGCGTCCGGTCGCGCCGATACGGTGTACTGCGCATCCCCGTGCCGGTATTCCAGCCGAAGGGCACCCTCAACTCGCCAGGGGCCGCTCGTTCGCCACGGACTGGTAGGCGACGCTGCCACGGCGCGGTCAGCCGGGCCGGGCTGTCCGGCCTCCTCATGGCTGATTGCCCAGCCGGCTGCCGCGACCATGACGTCTGACGGGAGCACTGATCGTCCCGATTCACCGTCGTTCTCACCTCGCGGCCGCTCGGGCCAAAGCCGGCCGACCAGCCCGGTGTCCAGGTCTCCGTTCCGAAACGCCGGGGAATCCAAGATCGTGCGAAGCAGGCCGAGATTGGTGATGGGGCCGAGCACGGCAAAGGCGCTCAAAGCGCCGCGGACACGCGCAATGCAAGACGCTCGATCGGGGGCATGGATGATCATCTTGGCCAGCAAGGAGTCGTAGTACGGGCTCACCAGATCGCCGGTCTGCACGCCGGCATCGTTGCGCACGCCCAACCGGACCGGCGGTGCGAAGAGCAGGAGCGGCCCGGTCGAGGGTAGGAACTGCTCATCCGGGTCCTCGGCGCAGACGCGGCACTCGATGGCGTGCCCGCGCCAGCAGACGTGCTCTTGTCGGAGCGACAACGCTTCGCCCGCGGCGATATTGAGCTGCTCGCGCACGAGGTCCACGCCGGTCACTATCTCGGTCACCGGATGTTCCACCTGCAAACGGGCATTCACTTCGAGGAAGTAGAAAGCCCCCTGACCGGCGACGAGAAACTCCACGGTGCCGGCATTGCAGTAACCGGCCGCTAGGATCAGCGCCAGAGCCGCCTGACCAAATTGCGCGCGGAGCGCGGGCGTCAGCGCTGTGGATGGGCACTCCTCGACGATCTTCTGGTACCGGCGCTGAATCGAGCACTCCCGCTCGCCCAGGTGGACGGCGTTCCCGTGGCTATCGGCCAACACCTGAATTTCGACGTGCCGCGCCGCCTCCACGTAGCGCTCCAACAGCAGACTGCCGTCGCCAAACGCGGCCAACGCCTCGCGTCGCGCCGCGTCCAGGGCGTCGATCAGCTCCGATGGTGAGCGGACGATGCGCATGCCCCTGCCCCCGCCGCCGGCGGCGGCTTTGACCAGCAGGGGGAAGCCAATGCGTTCCGCCTCCATTGCCATGCGTGTTGCACCTTGGTTCTCACCGTCGTAGCCGGGCACAAGCGGCAATCCGACACGACGGGCTAGCGCTTTGGCCGATCGCTTGTTGCCGAGCAGGCGCATCGCCTCCGGCGGTGGTCCCACAAACACGCGGCCTGCCGCTCGGCACGCCTCGGCGAAGCCGGCGTCCTCGGCCAGAAAGCCATAGCCGGGATGAATCGCCTCGGCGCCACAGCGAGCAGCAACCTCCAGGATAGCCCGCCCGTTCAGGTAGCTCTCCGCCGCCGTCGCCGGCCCGATGCGATAGCACTCATCCGCCCGCTGAACGTGCAGCGCGGCAGCGTCGGCATCGGAGTACACCGCCACGGTCCGTATACCCATTTCGGAACAAGTCTGCATCACGCGCACGGCGATCTCGCCGCGATTGGCCACCAGGATCTTAGTGAACATCCGGCGCGCCGCTCCTGTCACATTCGGAAGACGCCGAATCGTGTTTGGCCGATGGGCGCGTTCAGCGCGGCGGCAATTCCGAGGGCCAGCACCCGGCGCGTGTCGACCGGATCGATGATGCCGTCGTCCCAGAGCCGTGCCGTGCTGTAGTACGGGTTGGCCTCCCGCTCGTAGGTCTCCATGATGCTCGCCTGGAATCCCTGCTGCTCCTCAGGAGACATGGTCTCCCCACGTGCGCGGAGCGCATCCCGGCGCACCGTCAGGAGTGTCCCTGCTGCCTGTTGCCCGCCCATGACGGAAATGCGCGCGTTGGGCCACATCCAGAGCTGCCTGGGGCCAAAGGCGCGGCCGCACATGCCGTAGTTGCCGGCGCCGAAGGAGCCGCCGATGATAACGGTGAACTTGGGTACCTCCGCGCTCGCCACCGCGGTGACCATCTTGGCGCCGTCCTTGGCAATGCCACCGTGCTCGTACCGCTTCCCGACCATGAAGCCGGCGATGTTCTGCAGGAAGATCAGCGGCAGGCGGCGCTGCGCGCACAACTGGATGAAATGGGCCGCCTTGAGCGCGCTCTCCGAGAAGAGGATGCCGTTGTTGGCGAGCAGCCCCACCGGATACCCGTGCAGATGAGCGAACCCGCACACCAGTGTGTCGCCATAATTGGCCTTGAACTCGTGCAGCCGGCTGCCGTCGACGACACGGGCGATGACCTCACGCACGTCGTAGGCGCTGCGCGGGTCGGTCGGGACAATGCCGTAGAGCTCCTCCGGGTCGTAGCGAGGCGGCTCAGGCGCAGCTTGGACCCACGCCGGTGCTGGGCGTTCACCGGCGACGTTGTCCACAATCTCCCGGACGATGGCGAGTGCGTGCTCGTCACTGTCGGCAAAGTGGTCGGCAACGCCGGAGATACGAGTATGAACGTCCGCCCCGCCCAGCTCCTCGGCGGTGACGTCCTCGCCCGTTGCCGCCTTCACCAGCGGCGGGCCGCCGAGAAAGATGGTTCCGGCGCCGCGCACGATGACCGTCTCGTCGCTCATGGCCGGCACGTACGCGCCCCCCGCTGTGCAGGAGCCCATCACGGCCGCGACCTGCGGTATACCAGCCGCCGACATTCGCGCCTGATTGTAGAAGATACGACCGAAGTGCTCGCGGTCAGGAAAGACCTCGGCCTGTAAGGGTAGATAGGCGCCACCGGAGTCGACCAGATAGATACAGGGCAGCCGGTTCTCCGCGGCGATCTCCTGCGCTCGTAGGTGCTTCTTCACCGTGATCGGATAGTACGTGCCGCCCTTCACCGTGGCATCGTTGGCGACGACCATCACTTCGCGCCGCGAGACCGACCCAATGCCCGTCACGACTCCGGCTGACGGTACCTCGTCGTCGTACATTCCGGTCGCCGCCAGGGCCGACAGCTCGAGGAACGGCGTGTCAGGATCAAGCAGCAGGCGGATGCGATCCCGAGCCAGCAACTTCCCGCGCTCGCGGTGACGAGCACGGGAGCGCTCGTTCCCGCCTTGTTGGACCAACGCCATGCGCGAACGCAGATCCTCGACCAGTTGCCGGTTGGAGCGAGCACGCGCCCGGAACTCATCACTGTCCGGCTGTACGTGACTGCGGATGATGCTCACCGTCCTGGGCGCCCCCTCTGTGAAATTATAGTCCGCCGGATACATGGGCGGCAGGTTCCTCCCGCAACAAACCGCGAGCTATGACCTGACGGTTGATCTCGCTGGTGCCTTCGCCGATCTCGTTGAACTTGACCTGCCGCCAGTAGCGGGCGACGGCGCTCTCCTCCATGCAGCCCGCGCCACCGTGGATCTGCACGGCCTGATCTGCCGCTCGCTTGGCCGCTTCCGAGGCAAAGACCTTGGCCATGCTCGCCTCGCGGCTGCATGGTCGGCCCTGCTCGCGGAGCCAGGCGGCCTTGAGCACCATCGTCCTTGCCAGCTCCACGTCCAGCGCCATGTCCGCCAGCTTGAACTGGATCACTTGGAACTCGGCGATGGACTTTCCGAACTGACGGCGCTGTTTAGCAAAGGCGAGCGCCTCGTCCAGGCAGGCTTGCGCCAGCCCAACGGACAGGGCGCCGACGGCGATGCGACCACCATCGAGTGTGTGCAGGAACTGGCGGAGGCCGGCTCCGCGCTCACCGAGCCTGTTGGCATCAGGCACGCGGCAGCGCGAAAAGAAGAGCGGATGCTGATCCGCGGCGCGCCACCCCAGCTTCACGTAGGGGCCTCCCCGGCTGTACCCGTGCGTATCCTGGGGGACGAGGAACGCGGTCAGCTCCGGACGCCCGTCGCCGCGCGTGCCCGTCCTGGCGACGACGGTCACGCCAGCGGTCATGTCGGTCCCAGAATTGGTGATGTATTTCTTGGCGCCGGACAGTAGCCAGCCCTCGTCACCGGTCTGGGCCACGGTCTCGATACCGGAGGCGTCGGTCCCGGCGTGCTCCTCTGTCAGCCCAAAGGCCCAAAGACAGTCCCCTCTAGCGCAAGGGACAAGGTAGCGCCGCTTCTGCTCTTCCGTGCCGAAGTCGAGGATCGGCGTACAGCCCAGCGAGATGTGCGCCTCCATCGTGATGCCGACCGACGTGTCGGCGCGACTGATCTCTTCGAGGGCAAGGCAATAGGACGTGAAGCCGCCGCCCGAGCCGCCGAAAGCCTTCGGTATGGACAGCCCCATGAGGCCAAGTCCGGCCATTGCCGCGACGATGTCGGTTGGGAACCGCTGCTCGCGATCGAGCTGCTCGGCGCGCGGGCGAATGACGCCTTGGGCGAAGTCACGCGCGACAATCTGCCACTGGCGCTGCTCGGCGCTAAGGTCGAAGTCCACGGCATCGCTCCTTCGCTGGTCCATCTGGGGACGGTCTCCAGTCGCGACGAACTCGACAGGGGACCTCCTTCATGGTAGCGTGAAGGAAAGTGAATATCGGCGTCGATGAGGACACGTACCCTGTCGCGGCGCGCCCAGAGAAGGAACGGCCACCGGCTGTAAGCCGCCCCACGCGCGTCAGGAGTACACCACCTCGGAGCCGGTCGCGAAGGCGCTGACTGCGCATAAGCGACCCGGACGCCCCGTTAGCGCCGTCAACGAGCCACGCTCCGGCCCATGTGGTCGGCGTGGGAAACGTGGTGGAACCGCGCGAGCGTGTAGCGCTCTCGCCCAACGTGGGCGAGAGCGCTTTTGTGTTCTGTGCAGTGTGAGGAGAGGCGAGCCATGGCAGCCCCAGTTGAAGTCGCGTCGTCCGCCGAGTCGCCGGACGAGAAGGCGACCTTTGCCTACCGGATGCGCCACTCCACCGCCCACGTGATGGCGCAAGCGGTGCAGCGCCTGTTCCCCGGCACGCGCTTCGGCATCGGTCCGGCCATCGAGGACGGCTTTTATTACGATTTCGACTCGCCCCATCAGTTCTCGACCGACGATTTTCCCAACATCGAGGCCGAGATGCGCCGGATCGTGGAGGCGGATTACCCCTTCACCCGGACAGTGGTATCGCGAGCGATAGCCCGACACTTCTTCCAGGAGACCGGTCAGACCTACAAGGTTGACCTCATCGACCGACTTCCAGACGATGAGCTCATCACCTTCTACACCGATGGCGACTTTATCGACCTCTGCGCCGGCCCGCACGTCCCGAGCACGGGCCAGATCAAGGCGTTCAAGCTGCGCTCCGTCGCCGGCGCCTACTGGCACGGCGACGAGCACAACCCCCAGCTCCAGCGGGTCTACGGCGTGGCCTTTGAATCACAGGAAGAGATCGACGCCTACTTCTGGCGCCTTGAGGAGGCTAGAAAACGCGACCACCGCCGCCTGGGCCAGGAGCTGGACCTCTTTACCTTCTCCGAACTGGTGGGAGCTGGGCTGCCGATGTTCACTCCCAGAGGCACGCTGATCCGACGCCTTTTGGAGGAGTGGGTGCAATCGCTCCAGGAGCCTCTCGGCTTTCAACGCGTCACCATCCCGCACATCACCAAGAGCGACCTCTACAAGGTCAGCGGGCATTGGGACAAGTTCAAGGAGGATCTGTTCCACGTCTCCGGCAAGAGCGGCGAAGACTTCGCCATCAAGCCGATGAACTGCCCGCACCATACGCAGATCTACGCGTCGCGCCAGCGCAGCTATCGCGACCTGCCCATCCGCTACTCGGAAGTGACGTCCGTCTACCGTGACGAGCTTCCGGGGACATTGCAAGGTCTGTCGCGCGTTCGCTTCATCACCCAGGACGACGGGCACGTCTTCTGCCGGTATGACCAGATCATGGACGAGGCGCTGAGAATCTACTCAATCGTCGAGTCCTTCTACAAGCCCTTCGGCATGCCGTTGGCAATCCGGCTATCGCTCTGGGATGAGGCGAACCCTGACAAATACCTCGGCAACGCCGAGACGTGGAACACGTCACAGGAGCAGCTCCGCAATGTGCTGCGCTCCACTGGGGCGGTCTGGGTCGAACAAGCCGGCGAGGCGGCATTCTACGGGCCGAAAATTGACTTCGACGCCACCGATGCCCTGGGCCGCGTCTGGCAGCTCGCCACCATCCAGCTCGACTTCAGCTTGCCAGAACGCTTCGACTTGACCTACACCAGCCCCGAAGGCACGGCGGCGCGACCGGCGATGCTGCATCGCGCTATCCTGGGCTCGGTGGAGCGCTTCATGTCAATCGTCATCGAGCACTTTGCCGGCGCCTTCCCGCTCTGGCTGGCGCCGGTCCAGACCGTCCTCATCCCCATTGCCGACCGGCACAACACCTACGCGGAGCGGGTGGCGGCGGAATTACGAGTAGACGGTATTCGCGTGGAGATCGACGCCCGCCGCGAGGGCATGCGCGCCAAGATCCGCGACGCCCAGCTCCAGAAGGTGCCCTACATGCTCGTCGTGGGCGACAAGGAGGAGCAGCAGAGCCGGGTGGCCGTCCGCCTGCGCACCGGCCAGGACCTGGGGCCAAAGCCGGTAGCCGAATTCGTAGCCCAGGCTACGCGACTGATCGCCTCAAAAAGCCTGGAGCTGTGGTAACTCGAGGGAGCATCCGAAATTCGGGACGAAACAGCGTCCTTACCCAACCCGACCCATTCTCGTCAACGTAGCTCTTGGCCGCGGCGCTACTGTCGAGAAAACACACGACATCGCTAACGTCGTTCGTCAATGATCTGCTCGGATAGAGGACGACCTTCGATCTTCAATGGGACAAAGTCGTCGAATGGATCTCTTTCGTCGGTCGGGTAATGAATGACGATGCCGG
Organism: uncultured Chloroflexota bacterium; assembly: GCA_937967325.1. Taxonomy (GTDB): domain Bacteria; phylum Chloroflexota; class UBA4733; order UBA4733; family UBA4733; genus UBA4733. Next base: position 33,272 of record CALBSQ010000285.1, on the reverse strand, counting down.
ATTCTGCTGCCAACCGGCGGAACAGCGCCTCTTTTGCGTCCAGGTTGTCGACACTGGTTACCTGCTCATCCTGCGCCTCCAACCGCCGTAGATCCTCGACACTCACCAGCGCCGCGACTGGCTTGCCATGGCGCTCAACCAGAATGCGCTCCCCCCGATAGGCAACCCGGTTCAAGTATTCACTCAAATGAGTCTTAGCTTCATGCATACCAACGGTCGACCTCAACTCCGCCTCCCTTCCGAATGGATCTAATCAGATTATACAACCCATCTCATCGTTCGGAAGCCCAATGCGGCCGTGCCACGGCCTCGTCAACGCCAAACCTCACTGCTGATTACTCATCCTCCACTGCGTCGCGAAACAGCTCGTAGCTGAGCAGCCGGCTCCCAGAGAGGCGCAACGCCAGCACGTCGATCCGCCAGGGCTGGCCATCAAGGTCCCGTTCACGCAGGTACCACAAAGCGGCTCGAATCAGATTATGTCGCTTCGTTGGCGTGATCGCCTCCTCCGGCCGGCCGTAGACATCGCTCCAGCGCGCCTTGACCTCGACGAAGGCGAGGCCGGTTGCGTCCCTTGCCACAATGTCCAGCTCGACCCGGCCGCAGCGGACGTTGCGCTCCAGCACGGTGTAGCCGGCCCGCTGCAGCACGGCCACCGCCGCGTCCTCTCCGGCCCGGCCGCGCTGCTGGCGGTCCACCTGACGGGGAACCTCGCTCATCGGTCGAGGAACGCGGCGGCGCCTCCAAGGATGCCGGCGTCGGCGCCCAGCGCGGCAGGCTCGACGCGGAGGTACTGTTCGGTACCTGGCAGACAGCGCGCGAGGACGTGGCGACGCAGGCGAGCAAACAGGTCGGGGGAGAGGTCGGCCGCGCCGCCGCCAAGTACGATGAGGTCGGGATCGAACGCGTTGTAGACGTCGACCAGGCCAATAGCCAGGTCGGCGAGCACGGCATCCAGGATTTGCAGTGCCAACGCGTCGCCTTCCGCGGCTTCCGCGGTCAGCTCCTTGCCGGTGACGTCCCCCCAGGCCCCCGCCCGCCGGACGAGCGCTGTCGTCTGCCGCTCCTCCGGATCGAGCGTCGCGAGCAGCTCGCGCGCACGGCGGCCCATGGCCGGCCCCGCGCAGAGCGCCTCCAGGCAGCCGCGACGCCCACAGGTGCAGCGCGGTCCGTCGGGGCGGATCACCAGATGGCCAAGCTCCCCGGCTAACCCGTGGGCGCCACGGTAAAGGCGGCCGTCGCGGACGATACCGCCGCCGATCCCGGTGCCTAGATTGAGGTACGCGACGTCGCGGGCGCCCCGGCCCGCCCCAAATCGCCATTCCGCCAGCGCCTGGCCGTTGGCATCGTTTTCCAATACGGCGGTCATTTGCAACCGGGCTGCGATGCGCCCGGCCAGGTGAAAGCCATCCCACCCGGACAGATGGTGCGACTTGAGCACGACACCATTCACCGCATCGACCGGCCCGCCGAAGTTGATGCCGACGCCGGCTACCGGCGCCGTCGCCTCGGGGAGCAGCCGGCTAGCCATCCCCAACATTTGGTCGAGCGCAGCTTCGGCGCCGCCCGCACTATCGGTGGGCTGCCGCAACGCCGCCTGCACTTTGCCGCCATCGCTCGCGACCAGGCCGGCGGCCACCTTGGTACCGCCAAAATCCAGACCGAGCACCAGTGAACGACTTCCCGTGATCACATCCGCGCCAGTTCCGAGCGCAGATACGCCGTGTAGAGGTGGCAGAGGATCATGTGGCAATCCTCGATCCTCTCCAGGTCGTCTGACGGGACGATGACGCTGTGGGTTGCCATTGAGGCGAGCGTGCCACCTTGGTAACCCGTGAGTGCGCAAGTGACCCCCCCTTGACTGTTCACCAGCTCGACCGCGCGCAAGACGTTGGGAGAGTTCCCACTACCGGAGATGGCGACTAGGCAATCGCCCTTTCGGTACCAGGCGGCAAGCTGCTCCCGGAACACGTCGGCATAGGCCGTGTCGTTGCCCCAGGCGGTGAGCGACGGAACGCTGTCGGTGAGCGCGATGGCGCGTACCCGCCGGCCGGGCGTTTCACGCCGCGTACCTTTGGACAGATCGAGCGCGAAATGGGACGCGGTCGCGGCACTGCCGCCGTTGCCGCAAACAAAGATGGTTCCATCCGCGACGTAGATGCCGCGCAAGGCTACGGCGACCTCGTGTACGCTTTCAGCAGGCAATTGAGGGATCAACGCGGCGATCCCGGCGAGATATTCCTTCACCCGCTCCAGGACTCTCCCCTCCCTTCTTTTCCACCGCGCAGATGTCCTCGCCCCTGACTTCAACATGGTACGCGCACGGCAACGCCACCGCAAAGCCGGCAATGAGTATCCGCGGCGACCAGGGCATTTCAAGCCATCGTCTCGCTCGGAGACGGCAGGGCCTTCGAAGCTCGCCGACTGATCACGACGAAGGTTACGGCTGCGCCATACCCACCGGCGCGCCCGCGTCGGCCTGAGGCCCTCCTTGTCTGCCTCGTCTCTGATGGTACGGGACGTTGGTCACGACGACCCCGGGCCGGTAGAGCAGGTGCCGCTTGAGGCGAAGCGCGGTCTGGTTGTGCAGCACGCCCTCCCACCAATGCGCCGGGACGAACTCCGGGAGCACCACCGTGATCGTGTCGTTAGGTCGCTTTTCTCGCAGCGCGTCGATGTAGGCGACGGTCGGCAACACGACCCCGCGATAGGGCGATTCGATGATCTCCAAGGGCACAAATTGGCCCCAGGCACGCCATTTGGCCTGCATCCGCTGCACGTCCTCAGGGTCCTGGCTGATGTGGACGGCGATCACGTGGGGGCTCAGCGACCGCGCGTAGGCGAGGGCTCGCAGCGCCGGCCGGTTCAGATCGGAAATTGGGCAGAGCACGGTGTGTTTGATGTCTTCGGGCGCCACCGGTACTGCTAGACGCAGATCTGCCTCAGCCCGACGGTAGTGCAAGTGGATGAGAAGGAACAGCGCGATGAGGGACGGGATGAGCACCAGGACGAACCAGGCTCCGTCGGCGAACTTGGTAACCGCCGCGATGACCATGACGAGGAAAGTCGCCCCGGCGCCGACCCCATTCATAAGGGCGCGCCTGCGCCAGCTCGGCTCGGCTTCCCACCGGTCTCCGTTGCGATTACCGGCGCGCCGTCGCCGATACCAGCGCCGGACCATTCCCGACTGCGACAGGGTAAAGGAGGCAAAGACACCTATGGTGTAGAGCGGCAGCAGCGCGTCCACCTGCCCGTTGAGGGCCACGTAGAGGATGCTGGCCAGTACGGCCAACGTAATGATGCCGTTGGAAAAGGCTAGCCGGTCTCCGACGCGGCGAAAGACGCGAGGCGCGAAGTCGTCGCGTGCCAGGAAGAAAAGCAGCCGGGGAAAGTCAGAGAAGGCGGTATTCGCGGCCAAGACGAGAATGAGGAACGTGGCAAACTGGACGAAGTAGAACGCCGGACTTGCCCCGAACACCGCCGCGTTGAGCCGCGAGAGCAAGGGATTGTTGCCGGTGGGATCGGGCATGATCTGGTAAAGGTGGGCGAGGACAGTGACGCCAGCGTATATGGTTGCCAAGATGGCGACCATCCAGGTAAGCGTTGTGCGCGCATTCTGCCACTCCGGCTTGCGAAAGGCCGGCACGCCGTCGGAAATCGCCTCTGTACCGGTCATCGCCGAGCAGCCGTTGGAGAAGGCACGCAGAATGAGGAAGACGCCGACGCCCTCCGTGATGGGCGCCGCTGGATATTGGGCTATTGGCGCCTTGCCAATGAAGAACAGCCAGAATCCTCCGGCAATCAAGGCATACATCCCGATAATAAAGGCATAGGTAGGTATGGCGAATAAGGTGCCGGCCTCACGGATGCCACGCAGGTTGCCTAGGAAAATGACGGCGATGCAGAGGACACCGAAAGGGATGCGGTAGCGGGCGAGCTCCGGGAACGAGGCAATGATCGCCGACACGCCGGAAGCGACGCTCACCGCCACGGTGAGCGTGTAGTCGGTCATGAGCGCGGCGGCCGCCGTAAGCCCCGGAACGTCGCCAAGATTGTCGCGGGCGACGATGTAGCTGCCGCCGCCTTTGGGGTAGGCCATGATGGTCTGCCGGTAGGAAGCGCCGACGATTACCATGAGCAGGATGATGGCGGCCCCGATAGGCAGGGACAACCGAAAGGTGACCGTTCCGGCGGCGATCAGGATCAACAAGATGGCCTCGGTGGCATAGGCCACCGAGGAGATGGCGTCGGATGAGAGGACGGCCAGCGCTTTTAACTTGGTCAGGCGTTCGTGGACGTAACTCTCCAATGCCAGCGGGTCACCGACAATGAAGTGTTTGAGGGCAGTCAAGCCGCGCCCAACGCCACCCCGAGGCTCCGACGCCAGGCGCGTTGCCCGCACCACCCCAGGGCCGACATCCTGGAACTGCAGCGATCGGCGCACACGAACGTAGAAGCCTCCGCCCGACCGCGCCACCATTTCCCGGACCGTGGGATCAGCCCGCTGAGCATCCTCCCCCGACAGTGGCGGGGTGAGCGCCGCCCACCGCCGACCGCTCTCCCGCAGCAGCCGCAACTCGTCCGGGTCCAGACGTGACACATCCGGCAGAATCGGAGATCTGGTCAGATCATGCGATTCGTTCTCCGGGTCGTCGACCGCGGGCGCCGGCCGCTCAGGGTCGGTCAAGGGGCTCACACTTCTCCGCGAATAGCTGCGAGGCGCTCAGGCCATAGGCCGCACCGGCCGGTCGGTAATGTGCCGAGTAGGATTTCCAATTCAGGTGGAAAGAGTGGAAACGGCCTGTCTGGCCGCGATCGGAGCTTCCGGCCATGACCAAAGTTGCACCGGACACCTGGCCAGCCGCAGCACCCGCGCCCCGAGCGACCAGGGCAACAGCCACCGGCCTCTCGGCACACCCAGCAGAATAGAGCTGGCGCCGACTTCTTCGGCCACGTCGACAATGGAGCGAGCCACTTCTCTCGCCTGGACCGTCAGCGTCCAGACCGTCACCTGCTCCTCTTTGCCAACGCGCTCAGCCAAGGCTCGAGTCTCGGCGGCGTCGCTAAGCAGGCTCGGCAGCTCAGCGCTCAACGGCAGTTGCCGAGGGATACGCAGCACATGCAATGCCAGCACACTTCCCTTGGCCACCTGAGCGGTGCAACATGCCGCGCGCAGACATTCTACCGAAGACGCTTGCCCATCGAAGGGCACGAGAACGACCGGCAGCATCCTCTGGCCATCCCATCCCTCGGCGACGCTCGGATATCGCCGCCCAGACTATCGAGTCTAGGGGGAAGGGCCTTAAGACAAAGTCATGAAACGGATGAAACCCATCAAGATTCTCTCAAGAAGTGGGAGCGTCGACGTACAGGCGATAGCCCACTCCGGTCTCCGTTCGGATCAGGCGGTCTGCCGGGTCCGACTCTATTTTGCGCCGGAGCGCCGCCACGTGGACGTGCAGCGTGTGCGCGGCTTCGGCATACGCCCCGCCCCAAACGGCCGAGATCAGCCGGCTTCGCGTGACCACCCTCCCGGCGTTGGCCGCGAGCACCTTGAGGATCTCGTACTCCGTAGGCGTGAGATGGATCTCCTCGCTCCCACGCGTCACCTGGCGCCGATCCACGTCAATAGTCAGTGTGCCAAGCTGCACGGTCGTGCCGCGCCCGCCGGCCGGCGCCACGCTGTGCCGCAAGGCGACCCGTAACCTGGCCAGCAGCTCATCCATACCAAACGGCTTGGTCAGATAGTCGTCGGCGCCGGCATCGAGCGCGACCACTTTCTCACGCTCCTGGTCGCGCGCGGAAATGACGACGATCGGCGTGGTTGCCTCAGCACGCATCCACCGGAGTACCTCCAGGCCATCCATGTCCGGCAGACCCAGATCGAGAAAGACGACATCGGGCCGGCGCGTGCTCCATCGCTCCAGCGCCTGCGCTCCGGTTACGGCAGTGGTGACGTCGTACCCGTGCGCCCGCAGATTCGTGGTCAGCGAGCGAAGGATCTCCTGTTCGTCGTCCACGAGCAGCAATCGCGCGCCGGCCATCAGTCTGCCCCATCGAAGCCATGGTCGGCCTCCGGTTCAAGGGGTACCGAAAAGGAGAATGTCGATCCCCTTCCCACCGTGCTCGTGGCCCAGATACGCCCGCCATGCCCTTCCACGATGCCTTTGCACACCGCCAGGCCGATGCCAACGCCCGACACGCGGCGCTGGCCGCCTACGCGGTAAAAGCGCTCGAAGACGCGATCGAGTTCGGACGGATCGATGCCCGGCCCTTGGTCCTCCACATGAACGATGGCTTGGTCGGCTCCGATCGACGCTCGAATCGTCACCGCTGAGCCGGGGAGAGAGTACTTCGCGGCGTTCTCCAACAGATTCACGAGCACTTGCTCGATCAAGATCGGGTCGACGCGCACCCAGGGAAGCGCTGGCCCATCGACATGCAGGTCTACCATCACCAGACCGGGCGAAAACAGGGGGCCGGTCTGAGCGACCGCCTCTTGCACGAGGTCCGCCAATAGGTAGGGCTCGCAGTTGAGCTTGAGCGCGCCCGCTTCGATCCGCGACAAGTCCAGCAAGTTCGTGACCAGGCGGTTCAGGCGATCGACCCCGCGATTGATGCTGACGGCGAAGCCGTCTCGCTCCTCCTCCGACCAGGCGACATCGTGCTGCAGGAGACTCGTGGCGGCCGCCTTCATCGCCGTCAGGGGAGTGCGCAAGTCGTGCGACACCGCCGAGAGCAACGCGGCTCGCAGCGCATCGGTGCGTCGCAACACCTCGGCTTGCGTCGCCCCTTCCTGCAGGCGTACACGCTCGACGGCCAGGGCGATCTGAGCGGCGAATGCCGACGAGAAGTGGCCGGAGCCACGGTCCTCAGCCGTTTGCCCTGACGGCCCGGTGAGCCACAGCGTGCCCACGACCCCGCGCGGAGTTGTCAGCGGCAATGCAACGTCGAACGGTCCGGTCGCCGTTTGTCCGCCATCTTCCAGCCGCACCGCACAATCGGCGCATCGGAACGCCACCATCGCCTCGTCGCGAGCAAGACTCAACAGCTCCGGCAGATCATGCGCCGCCGCCAGGGCCGACGCCAGCGTGTGGAGCGACGTCGCCTCCCAGGCGCGCTGACGAGCCTCTTGCGCTTGCTGGCGCAGCGCGGCGGTGAGCTGGGCTGCGTATAGGGCGGCCAGCAGGAACACGCCGAGCGCCAGCCATTCGGCCGGGTCGTCCACGGTAAAGGTATGGAATGGCTGCACGAAGAACCAGTCGAAGCTCAGAAAGGCCAGGATTGCCGCCGCGATTGCCGGGCCACGCCCCCAAGTCCCCGCCACTGCCACCACTGGGAACAGGTAGAGCAGCGAGATGTTGGGGACTCGGACCCACCGGTACACGATCCCAATTATGGCGGTGGTCACCAGCGTCCCGGCGAGCGCGGCAAGCCACCCAGCCAACGCCTTCCAGCGCCGGGCAGCGACCAGTCGCAGGAGGCGTGAGTGGCCGAGCGGTTGCCAGTCGGTAGGATGTCGCGACGACGACGCGGCAACCACTACATCGTCTCCAGCGGCGGCCGTTTCACTACTTTCGTCAGCGAGAGGCCCAGCCGCTTGCGATAGACGGCGTAAAACACCAACCCTCCTACGATCCAGGGGAAGCCGACAATCTGACCGAACCGGTTATTGAAGGCGATGATGATCCAGATCACGAACGTGCCGACACCGCCAATCACCGAGATGATCGGTATCTTCCGTCCCTTGATCGTGACGTTGAACGGGAGCGTGAAGGGGCGCTCTCCGTCTGGGTCTTTGATACGAATACCGATGACGCCGAGATGCGCCATCGTGAACGTCATGGTCGCGGCAAAGGCATAGATGTTGGAGAGGTCCGTGACGTCGCCGTTCAGCACGAGCAGGATGGCGACGATGCCGAACACCATGATGGTGACGTGCGGCGTGCGGAAACGACGATTGACCTGATACAGCGCGCCAGGCAACTGATAGTGCGCGCCCATGGAAAAGGACAGGCGCGACACTCCAAGCACGCCGGCGTTCGCGCCAATCAGCAGAATGGTGGCAGCCAGGAAGGCCACCATTGGCTTTAGGATGGCGTCGTATGGCGCCGGCAGCTTGCCCGCGATGCCGGCTACCGGGTCGTTGAGGTAGGTCGTCGACAGTTCCGACGTCGGGAGCATGCCCGCGGGACACTGGCCGGCAGTGGCGAGGAGCTGACCGTGCTCCCCGCAGGTGATCGGCATCGCCGACAAGGCGACCAGCGAGATGCCGACGAAGAGGATCAGCACGGCAAAGATCAGGGAGGCATAGGCCCTCGGCACCGTCCGGCTCGGATCGACCGCCTCCTCGCTGACGTTGCTGACCGTCTCGATCCCGGTATAGGCCACCATCGCCACCGAGATCGACCGGACAAAGCTGCCCCAGGCGGGCGCGACCCCCAGGTGGATCTGGTGGATGATGAGCGAGATGTTGAGCAGGAAGATGAAGCCGACGATGACGACGATAGTCTCCGTGATCAGATCGATGACCGCGAACACGACCGACACCGATGTCGCTTCCTGCACGCCCACGAAGTTGAGCAGCATCAGGAGCAGGATGATGACTGCCGTCACCAAGATAATAAGCGGCTTCGTACCGAGTGGCGGGAAGAACACGGCCATGTAACCGACGGCAGCATACGCCGAAATGGAGATCGTGACCGTGTAGCTGAGCATGGTCATCCAGCCGGTGAAAAAGGAGACCATCTCGTTGAAGCCGCGGCGCGCAAAGCTGGACGCGCCACCGGCCTCAGGAACGGCCACCGTGCCTTCAGTGTAGCTCAGGCACGTGAAGACAAAGAAGGCGCCGGCGATCAGCAATGCGACCGGCGCAGCGCCGAGCGCGTACACCGTCGTGACCCCGAGGGCGTAGTAGATCGACGACCCGACGTTGCCATAGCCGGAGCTGAAGAGCGCCGGCACTCCCAGTACGCGGCGCAGCCGGAGCACGCGAGGAATGCGCAGCCGGACGTACCCGCTGCCGGCCCGGCCACGCACCACCTCGCGGCGAGGGAGGGGATCAGCCTGGTGTTCGTGCTTGGCCGCCGCGGGGAGCCCGTGGTTTGGTGGCTCGCCCTGGTCGGTCATGCCGGGCGTACCACGACGACCCGACAATGGGCATGGAGCAGGACGTAGGGCACCGTCCTCCCGAGACTAGGCGCGCCCATCCGATGGAGACGTGGAAGCCCCAACAGAACGAGACCCGCGCCCATATTGCGCGCCTCTTCCACAATGGTAGCTCCGGCGTCTCGCGCCTGGATGATCTCCGTACCGGCCTGCACCCCCATCTGCTCGGCCACCTCGGCCGCCGTGTCCAGGATACGCCGCGAAGCCTCAATGTTCAGCTCCGCATCCAGTGGCAAACTGCGGGGAACCTCAATGATGTGCAGCAGCGTCACCTTGCCCTGCTGCCGGCGCGCCAGCGTACAGGCCAGGCGGACCACGGTTTCATCGACCACATTGCCGTTGATCGGCGCCAGCACGTGGCCGGGGGTGATCTCAGCCGGCGTGGTCGGCGCCGGGCCGCGGCGCAAGGACCGAAGTACGTCCACTGTGCCTACGCCACTATTCCAATGGCGGGATCGGGCCTCTAGGTAACGCCACCTTGCGTCCCCGTATCCCGTCCGCCCGCCATCCAGCGGTATAGTATAGCCATCGCCGGGGACGTTCTCGCACGTCTGACGGCGACCCACCAGCGAGGGGGAGCATGACTGACAGCACCAGCGGCCTCCACGACCGGAGCTATTGGCGTGCGCTCTACGTCGCCGCGCACGAAGTCGCATCCAGCCTCGACCCCGAAGAGGTGCTCCGCCGCCTGGTCCGCCATGTGGCTGAGGCGATGGACGTCAAAGCCGCGACCTTGCGGCTGCTCCTCCCCGATGGCCAGACGCTGACCCCCCGCATGTCCTATGGGCTGAGCGAGCAGTATCTGCACAAGGGCAAAGTAGATCTGGCGCACAGTCCGCTGGATCGGGAAACACTAGAAGGCCATCCGGTCTGGGTTGAGGACGTTCGGAAGGACGCGCGCTTTCAGTATCCCAAGCAGGCGGAGCAGGAAGGCCTCGTCTCGGCGCTCTGTGTGCCGCTGGAGGCCCACGGCCGGCGTATCGGGGTGCTGCGCGTCTATACCGCCGAGCACCGGGCGTTCCAGCAGGAGGAGATCGAATTCCTGTCCGCGCTCGGAGACCTCGGCGCTATCGCCATCGAGAACGCCCGTCTTCACGAAGAGCTCCAGCGCGACTACGATCAGACGGTCGATGCCCTCCTGGGCGTAGAGGCGTCCAAGGCCTGAGGGAACCTCACCCCCGGCCCCTCCCCTACGAAGGGAGGGGAGCCTCACGGGGGACGATCGGCGCCCATGGCGGCAGCCACCGCTGGTGCTACCAGAACAAGCGATCACCTCTTCCATCCAAGCTCCCCTCCCTTCGTAGGGGAGGGGCCGGGGGTGAGGTTCCCTCCGCAACGCCGAGCTGCTCTAGTCGCTCGGAGAGCCGCTCCAGCACGGCGCTGGGGTCGCGGGAGGCGCTGGCGTCCCGCGTCAGGCCGAGTCGCCACTCGGCCCGCCCGTTCACCTCGATGGTCGTGGCATAGCCGAGCTTGGCGGCTTCCCAGGGAATGGTCGACAACGCCGGGGCGTGGTCCGTGAGCACCTCCAACGACTCGTCGCCCTTGAGCTGCTTGAGCTGCTCGACCGCCTTCATCATCGGGTACGGGCAGATTTCACCGCGAACGTCCAATACGCGCGCCATCAGTTTTTCTCTCCTGTCAGGGTATACGCTTGATGATCTGGACGCCGCCAGCGGCGCCCAGGAGCAGACTCAGGCCAAACAGCCATCCATTCAATCCGAGCGAGGGAATGGCCGAGAAGAATGCCCCGATCGTACAGCCGGCGGCCAGTCCGGCCCCGTAGCCCATCAGCACGCCGCCGGCGACGGACTGGCCATAGCGAACGTGCTGCCTCGGGAAGCGCAGCTTGAACTCGGAGGCCAGCACCGCCGCCACGAATGCCCCGAACACCAGGCCGGCATCCAGCGTGAAGTTCGATGTGAGCCAGGTCGAGCCGTTGCCGGCTGCAAGGTTACAGCCGGCCAGCTTGTCGACACCTTGCAGCACACCGGCGCCAAGCCCTCCCAGGCTCGCCAGGTGCTCCGCCCAAGTTCCCAGTTCGCCGGTGACGCCCAAGGGATGGTCCGCGGTGAAGGCGAACACGTTCAATACCGCCAGCGCGATAGCTCCGGTGGCAATAGGCCAGCCGGTGACGAACCATCGTCGATACAGACGGCCCACCTGGCCTCGCACGCTCGCCGGTTCTAGCTCCGCCTTCTGGCGGAGCGGTATCCGCGGGCCGCGACCGCTCTCGCGCCAGAGGGTGAGCACATAGGCTCCCGCGAGCAGCGCGACGGTCAGCGCGACGGCGCCCGCGTAGCCGAGGAAACCCGGCAGCCATACCACCGGCGCGGACGAGATTTCCGCCTGCCACCACCAGTTCCAGGTATGCGCCGCCAACTCCAGACCGATCAGGATGCCCGCCAGTGTGACCAGCGACGCGACATAGCCCTCGCCGATACGGTAGAGCGTGCCCGAGACGCACCCGCCGGCGACGACCATTCCGACGCCGAAGCTCAAGCCACCCACGACGACGTACCAGCCGACTGGAATGACGTGCGCCTGGTTTGGTAACGCTCCGGCCGTGGGGTCCGGCACACTCCTGGACATCAGGAGCGCGAAGCCGAGCGTCGCCAGCCCAATCCCGACCAGTATCGCCCGCATGGTCCGGCCGTCACGCAGCAGGAAGAGATCGCGGAAGGCGGACGCGAAGCAGAGCCGGCTCCGCTGCAAGATGACGCCGAAACCGAGCCCGAAGGCGAAGAAAAGACCGGCGCCCGCATCAGCCGCCGTAATCACCACGAGAAGGGCGACGGCCACCAGAACCGCCGCGACCTTCACCACGACCGCGGGCGGCGCGTGCCATCCCAGTGCGGCGCCGCGCGGCGCCGCCTCAACGCTAACGCTCAAAGACTCCCTCGCGACCCTGGCAGAGCGGCCTCGCCAGCTATTGTTGACTTTGTATCGTTAAATAGTACCGCAGGCGGAAAGCTGTAGGCGAAACAGCATCGACCGTCCGGGTCGGAATGATTTGCCGCACGACCACTGGTCCACTAGCGGCGGATGCGCGGCCGCATGGAGAGCTCCTCGACCGACGCCCGCCAGGGCAAGCTGCACACGAACAGGATGGCCTCGGCGATATCCTCAGGCAGCAACATCGTGGCCCGATGCTCATCGGTCGGGGGCACCGGCCGGTCCATCACGATCGGGGTGTCCACCTCGCCGGGTTCCAGCGCGCAGGCGCGGATGCCGTGGCGCCACTCTTCCAGGTTGACGCAGTTCGATAGCGCGATCACACCCGCCTTGGCCGCGCTATAGGCGACACCGGATATGAGGGACGCGTGTCGCCCGGCATTGGACGAGACGTTGACGATGGTCCCCTGTCCCTGGCTGCGCATAGCCGGCAGGACGGCCTGGATGCAGTAGTAGCAGGCGTCGAGGTCGATGGCGATCACCCGGTCCCAGTCGGCCTGCGCCATGTCGGCAAAGTGGCGCTGCTTGCTGTTGATCCCGGCGTTATTGACCAGGATGTCCAGACGCCCGAAGCGCTCCAACGTGCGGGCCACCGCCGTCTGCACCTGCTCCGGCTGGCTTACGTCCGCGGGGGCGACGATCGCCTGCCCGCCCGCGGCGGCAACCTCAGCCGCAAGCTGCTCCAGCTCCGCGACGCGCCGGCTGACCAGCGCGACAGGTACGCGCTCCCGTGCGAACGCCACCGCGGCAGCTCTCCCGATGCCGCTGGACGCCCCAGTCACCAGCGCCACCTGACCTTCGAGTGCCATTGCTAATTCCCCCATACGTCTCATCCACTGCTCGCCTCGGCGAACGGACCAGCCAACCGCGGCTCTTGATCACCGCGACAGAGTATAGGGTAGCGTTACCGAAGGATGCAGCCTTCACGGCGATGCTCCCGGCTGCCGCCAGCCCCCTCGTGGTACACTGCTGCTACTTTGCCGGCGTAGCTCAGGGGTAGAGCGGCTGTTTCGTAAACAGCAAGTCGTCAGTTCGAATCTGACCGTCGGCTCCCTCCTGTGTCGAAGGGCTACACCAATGGCATTTACGGCAGTCGAGCTCCCTGAGGAGGCGCTCGCCCTACTCAGGTAGCTCGGCGGGGCGGGCGCCCCCCAGCTGATCAGGTCAGAACAGCCGTTTGGTGCGCGAATGCACGGCGCCCTTCTCATCTGCATCTAATTTGCAAACGGTATGCCATGCCTGCGATGTGGCAGTAGCCGCCGTCCGACTTGGCAATGGCGGCCTGTTCGACGAAGCACGGACACCAGACGTCCGCGGTAGGACGCACTCCGCGACGTCGCGGACGGTTCCATCAGCGCGGCGCCAGCGGTGGGAGGGGCCGAAATGGTTCCCGTTAGCGGCCCAGAGCACGCGCCCGGCGACGTGCTGCAACCTCGGGATGTCGTCACCGCGCTGCGGCTCCGACAGGATTCCCGAGCGCTGGCGGCCAGTCCGCTAGTGCGCCTGCGAGCGGTGCAACACCGGGCGGTGGGGCAGTTCGCCGGCCGTGAGGACGCCGGGGGACTGGCGCTGCAGGAAGCTCTCGACGAGGCATTGGCGGCGTTGGCTGCCGAACTGGCGACGCGGACGTACCCTGGGTACCGCCACGATCGCGCGGACTTCGCTGTCCTGAGCCGCGGCGGAGCCACGGCCGAGACGGCACGGGCGCTGGGAATCGAACGGAACACCAATCACTATCGAATGCTGGCCGCCGTGCGCGTGCGCCTGGTCCAACGGCTACTGTGGTACCTTGCCACGAAGTCCCCAGCCGCCCAGGGGATCCGGATGGCCCCAGCCAGCGCCTAGGCGTGTCGAGACGCGCCGGCCTCGCCGGGTGATCGGCTTCAGTCCGCACCGCGCAGGTGCGCGACAACTCCAATGATCATGCCGTCGACCACCCGGCGCCAGCAACCGCGGGAGATGCTGGCGATGCGGCCCCGTCACCGCCTGCATCCCCGTCAACGACGCCCTTCGCCCGCTCCGCTACTCCATGGCGGCACTCGCCTGACCGTTCTCTTCCGTGGCAACCGTCGCACTGGCGAGGATGTCCTGCCGCAGTTGGGCAAGGTGGCCCTGCATCAGCCGGCGCGCCTTCGCGCCGTCCCGCTGGCGCACGGCCTCCAGCATCTGGCGATGCGCCTCCAGCATGTGCTCCAGCGCACCGGTGACCGCGGCGCTGTGGAGCGCCGCCGATTGCAGCCGCGGCTGGAGCAGCGCCTGCTCGTAGATCTGAGTGTGGGCGGCCAGGAGCAGGCGGTTCGCCGCGGCGCGCGCCAGCGTCCGGTGGAACTCCCGGTCCGCCGCCAGGAAGGCCTCCACGTCCCGCGAGAACTCCTCCTGCATCACCGCCAGGACGCGCTCCAGCGCCGCGGTGTCGTGGGCGACCGCCCGCTCGGCCGCGAGCTCGGCGATGTGGCCTTCCACGGCCTCCCGGAACTCATGGATCTCCAGCAGCTCCACCTCCGCCAGCGGCAGCGTGATCGCCGGGCGGCCCGTCTCCGGCGCGGCATGTTGACGCTTGACGTAGGTGGAGCGACCGCGCACCTCGATCAGACCAAGCACGCGCAAGGCTTTGAGCGCCTCGCGCACGGAGGGTCGGCTCACCCGCAGTTGCTCGGCCAGCTCCCGCTCCGACGGCAGGCGGGCGCCGGGCGCGAAGGTGTCCCCCGAGAGCAAGGCGTAGAGCTGGTCGTAGACGGCGTCGAAGACGGTGACCGGCCGGACGGGTTGCAATTGCCCCATGGGTATCCTTTCGTCACTGTCCGATGGTTTGGTCAGTCCATCAGATTATTTGCTAATCTGCTCACCATACCATATACTGAGAGATTAGCAAAGGATCGGAAGGAGGCCGCCATGTCCTCGCCCGCGACGCGCCCTACACCCGCCCGGCGTCAGTTCTTGCTCCGCGGCCTCGGCCTGCTCGCCGGCCTGCCCTTACTATCCACCTGTGGTTATCCGCCCGCTCCGGATGCATCGGCGCCCGTCACGCTGGGCCGGAAGGGCGGGACTCATCTGCAGATCTGGTGGTCAGGCGGCAGCAAGAACCCTGCTGTCGATCAGGCGGTGGCCGCCTACGCCACCGCCCATCCCACCTGGTCGGCCGACGTCAGCTACACCAACGGCTGGGACAAGCTCCTGGTCGCCGTCGCTGCCGGTACGCCGCCGGACGTGGTCATAGACGCGGCGACCACCCTCATAAAGGGAGCGGCACGTCAGACATTTGCTCAGCTCGATGCCTACCTCGCCCGAGACCGCGTCGACCCGGCCCAGTACTACCAGGCAGCGCGGATCGCGATGCGGTACCAGCAGGCGACCTACGGCATGCCCGAACATCTGGTTCTCGCGTCGCTCTACCAGAATGACCTGGTGCTCAATGAGCTGGGACTCGACCCGACCCACGCGCCAACATCCTGGGAGGACCTCGCCCTACTGAATGAGCAATCGCTGAAGATGGTGACCAAGGGGCGGACCCGAGCCGGCTTTGTCCCGACCTGGGGATGGCCGGCCGACTCGGCCGGTTGGCTGCAGGCCAATGGCGTCCCCCTGCTCAATGCGGAAGGGACGAAGGTCGCCTTCGCCACGCCGGCAGGCGTCGAGGCCCTGGACTGGGTCGCCCGGCAGCTCCAGGTAGTGGGCGGCGTGGATTGGATTAGCGCCTACCGGAAACCCTACGTGGCCGGCCCGGGCGAGGCCCTGGCGGTGGATCAGCTCGCCATGGGGTTGATGGACGTAGGGGAAATCCCGTCTACCATCCTGGCGATTACCCCCAACTTCACGCTCCACCAGTGGCCGGTGCCGGGGGGACCAAGCGCCGTGGGACAGACTTTCGGCTACTTCGACGCCACACTCCTGTTGTTGCCGGCGGCTGCGCGGCAGCAGGAGGCTGCCTGGGACTACATCAAGTTTCACTCGGGTCCGGCGGGACAAGCGTTCGTTCAGCCGGGGTCTGCTGGGGCGGCGATCGCCTGCATCCCGGCGGTCGCCAACAACCTCGGCGCCGACGAGGCGTTGAAGTGGCGCGGGCGGACCAATGAGCTCGTGGCGCTGGCACATACGCCAGCCTTCCTTCAGAGCCCCGCCAGCGCCGCGGTACAGGCTGCCATGCAACAAGCCGCGGAGCCGCTCTGGAGCGGCGCGCAGGACGCCCCCACCACGATGGCGGTGATGCAGCGGGCGGCGCAGGCCGTCCTGGATACGTCCACGCTGTAGCCCACGAGCAGATGCCGGTTAGGGATTCGCCAGGGATGGGACCAATGATGCCGCGCCGCCAGGGCGCGGATGGTGGCGACGTCGCATCGCAGGCAAAGCTTGTTGCCTGCGCGGCGGCGCCGGAACGATCGTCAAGGGAGGACACGGCAATGCCGCAATACATGACGCTGTTCGGGTTTGTGCCCGCCGCCTGGGCGGAGCTCGCGCCCGACCCTAAGGATCGTGGCCATGCCCTGGGTGAACGGCTCGACCGGGCCGGTGTCCAGCTCGTCGATCTGTTTCAGGCCTATGGCGGCGCCTACGACGGAGTGGCGCTCTACGATGCCGCGGACGAGGCGACCGCCGACGCCGCGGCGACGATCATCCACGCGGTAAGCCCGGGGCGAGGGTTCCAGACAATCCCCCTGCAATCGGGCGAGCAGCCGCAGGATGCGGTGCGGCGGGTGTTCAGTTCCACCGCGGACGGCCACGACGCCGGGTCGATCGGCAACGGCGCCGCCACCACCGAGCGGGTGCTGCTATGCCGCTGATCCGCGAGCACGTGCGTCTGCACGGATTTCCCCAGGCGGACCGCGCCCGGCACCAGCTCTTGGAGCCCAGCGCCGAGCAGGAAGGCACCGTCCTCCTGCGCCGGGAGGAGAGCGACGTCGCGCACGACTGCGCCACCTGCCAGGCGTCCTTGCTCGAGGGCTGTCGACTCGACCGCCTGCCGGGACTGGTCTTTCGCTGTAGCGCGTGCGGCGGGTACAGCATTCCCTAGTGGCCGGAGATCGTCCCGACCGCCCGATTTCCGGCGTGGTATGGTGGGGATACGTGAAAGTTGCGAGTTGGCTGTGTTTACCTCGTTCTTTACCGCGGAGTGGCATAGTGAGTGAGCTGTGCCGCTTTTCGACGATGATGATAAGGATGCTCGATGGTAACTATCTCTTCCGAACGAGTGCGCCTCAGCGTGGCGCAGCCGGCGGCGCGGCGTGCCGACAACGGGCCACTGCTGCGGCTGCTGATTATGCTAGGGGTGCTGGGCCCGCTGGCAGCCGTCGTGGTTGCCATCATTCAACTCTGGCAGCGCTCCATCGCCGGCGTTGACCTTGTCCTGCTGGTCGGCATGTACGCGGTTGTCGCGCTGGGCGTCACCATTGGCTACCATCGCTATCTCACTCACCGCGGCTTCAAGGCCCCGGGTTGGCTCAAGTTCCTCCTGCTCGTGCTCGGCTCCATGTCCCTGGAGGGACCCGCTCTCACCTGGGCCAGTACCCACCTCGAGCACCACGCTCGCGCCGACCGCCCGGGCGACCCACACAGTCCGTTGGAGGGCTTTTTCCACGCCCACGTCGGCTGGATCATCGACGGCTTCGCCGCCAATCCCACCAAGTACGGCGCTTGGCTGTTGGATGATCCCATCGTCCGCTTCGTGAGCAAGACGTTCTGGCTGTGGGTCCTCCTGTCGCTAGCGATCCCCTTCGCCGTGGACGGCTGGCGCGGCCTGCTCTGGGGTGGCCTGGTTCGGATCGTGCTGGTCCATCACGTCACCTGGAGTGTCAACTCCGTCTGCCACGTTTTCGGCCGGCGCCCGTTCAAGACTGGGGATAGCAGCACGAACCACTGGTTGGTCGGGTTACTGGCCGGGGGCGAAGGCTGGCACAATAATCATCACGCCTTCCAGCGCTCCGCCTTTCATGGCCTCTTCTGGTGGCAATTCGATCTGTCCGGCCTGCTCATCCGCGGTCTGGAGCTGACGCGGGTCATAAGCGACGTCCAGCGCATCGACCCTGCCCTCGTCCGCCGTCGCCTCCAGGAGTCGGCCAGGACGGTAGCAGCCAGCCCTGCGTCGGTATCGACGGCCACAGGCTAACGCGCGATTCTAGGGGCCACCCGGCAAGGACGCCTGGGGCTGGAGCCCCAGGCTAAGATTACGAAGCCGGCTCCTTGAGGACTCTGTTGGCGAACGCCGGGGCGGGCCCTCACTCCGGCTTTCGGGTGCCCTCTGGGCGTTCTCCCCCGCAAGCTGGGGAGAGGCCCCACTGGAGATGCCCGCTCCCCTCGCCCGCCGAGCGGCCTTCGGCCCCGTCTTCGACGGGGGCAAGGGGCCGGGGGTGAGGGTCCGTCCCGGCGTTCGCCAACGGACGAGCCACGTCCCACTAGAGCGGCAGACGCACGGTGACAGTAGTGCCAGACCCCTCGGTGCTGTCGACCGCGATCGTCCCGCCGTGCTGCTCGACGACGAGGCGCGCGCTGGACAGCCCGATTCCAGTGCCGCTGATGCGCCCCACCACGTTCCGGCCGCGCCGGTAGAGCTCGAAGATGTGCGGCAGATCGTCTGCCGGGACGCCCACGCCATCGTCCTGCACCCGAAGGATGGCCCAGGCGCCTGATGGGACGCGGTCCGTTGTAGACCCGTCGCCAGATTCCTCGCGTGTCAGCATGAGGCGGATCTCGCCGCCTTCCGAGCTGTACTTGATGGCATTGGAGAGGAGGTTGGCGAGCATACGCTCCAGGCGGTCGGCGTCCCACGTGCCGATGATCTCAGTGGCGTCGCAGTCGACCCGGATGCGGCGCTCGACGCCTTGACCCTCCTGTGCGGCGACGGCCCGCCGGCTGAGTGCTGCCAGGTCGGTAGGCTGTCGGCGCAATTCGATGACCTGGCCCATGCGCAGATGGGCCAGGTCCAATAGCTCCCGTACGAGCGTGGTCATCTGCGTGGACGTGAATTCGATCTGCTCCAGGCCAGCTTGTAGACGGGCCGCGTCGAGCGAGGCGGCCCGCCGAACGTGCCGCAGGAGGAACTGGGCATTCCCCTTGATGGCGGTGAGCGGGGACTGCAAATCGTGCGCGACGGAGCTGAGGAACTCCTCCTTCTGTCGCTCCAGCCCATACTGGGCCGTCACATCGCGGACAAGCAGCACGGCGCCGAGCCGGACGCCGTCGTTGTCTATCACCGGGGTGGCGCTCCCTTCCGCGATGACGTCGGCGCCCTCCGCCCGCTGAATGCGCCAACGGGCGTCGATCACCGTCTCGCCGTGCTCGACCGCGCGGGCAAGCGGCAGGTCGTGCGACGGATAGGGGGCGCCCTCCAATGTCGCCAGATGATAGGTCGCGGCATAGTCGTCGACGGTTACACCAAGCGCCGCAACACCGTGCATGCGGCGGGCGGCTTCGTTGATGAACGTGATGTGCCCGTTCGGATCGGCGATGATGATGCCTTCACCCATCTGCCCCAGAATAGCTTCCCGTTCCGCCGCCAGGTGCTCCACACGCATCCTGGTCTGCTGCTCCAACGCATACAGCCGCGCCCGTTCCAGCGCCTGCGCGCACTGCCCGGCCAGGGTCATGGCCATGCTTCGCTCATCCTCGCTGAACGATCGGGGCGTCGTGAAGGTCACGCACAGCGCGCCCAGTGGCCGTCCGTCGACCACCAGGGGCAGCGCCGCGCCCGCCGCCTGCTCAATGCTCGCGATCAGCGCCACACTCTCCGGAAAGTGGTCGAGCCAGGACGGCTCCGACTCTAGAAATACTGGCGCGGCAGTGCGGACCGCCGCGGGGAGCGCCAAGGGCGCGTCAAGGGCGATCGGGTTGAAGCCATCAAGCGCGCCCGGTGCGTGACCGCGTCTTGCCACGATGTCCAGGGTAGCGCCGTCCTCGCGCAGAAGGGCCAGCAGACCGGCGTCGGCGCCGAACACCTCCAGCCCTCGCTGGAGGGCGACGTCGGCCACCTGCGCGGGGGTGAGAGCGTGGGAAAGGGCGGCGGTAGTCGCGTGCAGCGCATCGCGTTGCGCCGACGCCCGCTTGCGCTCGGTCACATCGTTGAAGGTCACGACGGCGCCGGTCACTTCGCCGGCCGCGACGATCGGCGCGGACGAGTAGGCCACGGGGAGCACCGTCCCGTCCCGCCGCGCAAAGATGTCGTCAGCATTGCGATAGACGGCGCCGGTGTTGGCCACCTCCTGCAGCGGGCATGGCCTCGGCGGCTGGTATCGCCGGTCGGCACACCCGACGTGCAGCAGCTCGTGGGCGTCCTGCCCCAGCAGCTCCGCCTCCGTCCAGCCCAGCAACCGCTCGGCAGCCGGGTTGACGAAGCTAATCCGGCCCGACCGGTCCTCGGCATACACGCCTTCCACGAGATTGGCGGTGATGGCGGACAGGAAGGCGAGCTGGTGGCTGAGCTGATCCGCCAGCTCCTGCTCCCGCAAGCCGGAGATCAGCAATCGCTCGTTGACCGCCTGGAGCTCGCTGTGCAGTGGCAGGGCGGTCGTGGCTTCCTCCCCTACAGGGTCGTGGCGTTCCGACATTGAACGCTAGCCCACCCGACGTGCGACCGGACGGTAAAGCATCCCGCCCGCCACCTGCCGCTGCACCGCATAGTTCAGGCGGGCCAGACGGTCCAGCGCGGCGATCAGCTCCGGGTCCCGCACGCCGGTGCGTCCCGTCAGTTCCGCCAGGGACGCTTCGCCCAACTCTAACAATCCGTCGAGCACCACCGTCTCTGCAGCCGTCAACCCCGCATAAGCGGGGCGGCGCGCCCCCTCGCGCAGCTCCGCCGCGCCGCTGCCGACGCCACGATAGTCGCGTAGGCTCTCGCGCACGACGATCCCGTGGTCGGTGATGTCGTAGCGCAGCAGCTCCTGGCTGTGCCCGCTGTTGCGCATCTTCACCACCGCCAGACTCTTCTGCAGCTCGCCGGCGATCTCCACATAGCGCAGGAGGAGGATGTCGTCGGCCAGGAAAGAGATCACGTACGGGCTGAAGCGCAGCTCGCTGTAATTCTGCACGATCTCCATCGTCATGAGCACGGTGACGCCCCGACCGGTCAGCGCTCCAACCAGCCGGTATAGCGACTCGCGAAAATCCTCGCGGAAGGTCGGCGCCAGCGCCAGCTCGAAGCCGGATACCGAATCGATGGCCACCCGCCGGGCGCCGATCCGCGCCACCGCCGCGCGGATCTCGTGCAGCGTCTCGTCCGGGGAGAGGTCCAGCGGGCGCAGGTAGATCACCTCGACCGCGCCGTCGCGTGCCATCGCCTCGAGATCGATGCCCAGCAAGGCGGCACGGCGCAGGTACTCTAGCGGGTGCTCCTCGAAGACGACGATAATCCCCGGCTCGCCCCGCCGTGCCCCGGCGGCGACGAACTGCGCCGTGAGCACCGACTTGCCCGTGCCGGAAGGCCCGGCCACCAGCACCGCGTCGCCTGCCGGGATCCCCCCGCCCATCAGCTCGTCCAAGCCGGGAATGCCGGTCGTGATCCGGCCGGCCGGTTGCGTCCGAGCCGTCTCCCGTACCGTGATGCTCATCCGGGGGAACACCTGGAGGCCGGCCTGGCTGATGCGGAATGTGTGCAGGCCCGGCATCGGCGCCTGACCACGCGACTTTATTACCTGCAGCTTGCGCACCACCGAGTTGCGCGCAACGCTCTGGGAGAGCGTCAAGATGCCGTCGGCCACCGTAAACACGGGATTGCCCGGCAGCTCTTCGGCCAGGTTCTCCCCGATCAGGAACGTAGTCGCTTGCCAGCTTGTCAGGTGTACGGCCAGGCGCTGGACGAAGCTCTGCAGATCCAGATTGCCCGTGTCCCGACTCGCGGCTGCTCGGACGACGGTCTGGAAGGAATCAACGATTACCAGGCCGGGGCTCGTCTCCTCCACCTGCCGGACGATGCGTTCCAGCACCGCTCCCAGGTCCGTTTGCAGTACCCCATCGCTCAAGTCGATGAACTGGATGTCGCGCCCCACCTTAGCCGGATCGAAGAAGGCCATCTGCTGCTGGTAGCGCAGCATCTTGATCGGCGGCTCGCCGAGCACGGTAAAGTAGAGGGAAGGCCGCTCGGCCGAGGCCAATGCGAACATGATCTGGTGAGCCAGGGTGGTCTTTCCGGCGCCGGGCGAGCCAAGGATCAGATTGAAGGAGTACTCCGGCAGCCCTCCACTGAGGATCTCGTCCAGTCCAGGTACGCCCGTGGGCAGTGTGGCAATGTGTACGCGGCCTTGTTGACTCATGCTCATTCCTCCGCGCTGACCATGTCGCGGATCCCCTCCGGCCAGGCATCCCGGACCAGGCGGATGGCCAGATCCTCGCCGACGAAGACAACCAGCAGTCCGATGAGGTTGGCCAAAATCGCCGTGAGGCCGGCGGCCGCGGCCGAATCGTCGACCTGGGCGCCGGCGAACTCGCGTATGCCGCGCAGACCACCCTCCGCATTGGTGTCGAGCGTGATGCGTTTCAGCGCGGGGATCTCTTCCTGCGCCAGACGCAACGCGCGGGCGAACAGTGCGTGGTACCCGGCGAGGCCGACCAGGTCCGTCAGCCGTCCGCGCATCCGCCCACCGACGCGCTCGGCAGCTGCCGCGAGCGCCTCAGCCCCCAGCCGTCCATCGGCCTCGTGACGGAGGAGCTGCTGTGCCAGCTCCAGCGCGGCCGGCGACACAACGGTCATCGATGCGTTGCTAAACACCGTCTGCTTACCGGGAAAGGGGGCGGAGTGACCATGGTGTGGCGTCCGTTACCTCCTTGTACCCCGTGGGCAGACCATGCGCAGGTACCAAGTACGAAGTTCTTGGCGCCGGGCCAGTATAGCAAAATCGGGAGGGTCTACATTGCGCGCTGGGACCTTAGACCATGGTCTACGCGCCGTTTCGTGCCCCGCTCCGGTGATACGGACTTAGCTATGGGGCCGTCCTTCGTCTAGCCGACTCTTGAGACTCTGGATGGATACATGCATGCGCTCTCTGAAGATGCCGGGTGGGATACCCAGGCGTTGCGCGCCTTCCTCAGTGGTCAGTCCACCAAAAAAGGCAAGCTCGATGGCATCGCGCTGCTCCGACGGCAATTCGCCCAGGGCCA
The DNA here is from genome assembly GCA_937967325.1 of uncultured Chloroflexota bacterium. Classification (GTDB taxonomy): domain Bacteria; phylum Chloroflexota; class UBA4733; order UBA4733; family UBA4733; genus UBA4733. Next base: position 10,073 of record CALBSQ010000285.1, on the reverse strand, counting down.
CGCGCATTTGCACCGGGGTCACCTTGGAATACGGGTCACCCCAATCCGCCGGCCCGCCGTAGCGGTCGTAGAGCGCCCCAAGCGCCCCGACGTTGCCTGCGATCACCGCGTCGAGAAGATCGGCATCGTCGAGGTCCACGCCTATTGGCCCCACCATCGCCGGGCGGGACCGCGAGATAGCCACGGTGTCTTCTCCTCCATGCATGAGATCGACTGGCCACCGTCAACAAACAAGGAATCATGTCACGAGTTCGTAACGAATCAGGTAAATGCAGCCTGCTCGTAATGGCGAGATCCAGGCGCCAGTGCATCACGTGTCATCTATGGCCCCTTGCCGCTGACCCACTACGCGCTTGGTCTCCCGCCGGTGTGAGCGGCTTGTCGTGTGCCCGGTAGGGGAGGCCGAACGAATCGGTAGCCCAATCCTCGCACGGTCTCGATGTGGGGCGCCTCGTCGCTGGGCTCGATCTTGGCCCGCAAGCGGCTGATATAGACCTTGAGGCAGTCCCGCGTGGCCTCGTATTCCGATGCCCAGACGCGGGCCAGCAGCACTTGGGTGGGCAACACCCGGCCGGCATTGGCGGCCAGTTGGCAGAGGAGTTTATATTCCAGCGCTGTCAGCTTTACCAGCTCCCCGCGCAGTGTGACTCGCGGGTGATGAAAGTTGATGGCCAGCGTACCGGCCACGAAGTCGGGAAGAAGCGGTTCGTGCGCAAGTGCGTGCTCAGCACTGATCTCCTGCAGAGTCCACACCGCCCCTAAGCGCCGTCCGTCCGCCAATGTGAGCGGAGCGCCGCTCGTCCGCACCGTAACCTCCGTCCCGTCGTCACGGAGGATGCGAAGTTGCGCGCCGACTACCGTCTCTCCGCCCAAGGCGCGGATGACGGGGATGGCAGCTAGGGGATACGGCCGTCCATCGAGCATCCTACAATGGCCGCTGGCGGCATAGACCTTGAGTGACGTACCCAGATGGAGTCTGGCATCGAGCCGGCGGGCCGCATCGTTCACGAAGGTGACGCTGGCGGCGGGGTCGGCGATGACTACTCCATCGGCGATCTGGGCCAGGACAGCCATGTGCTCCGCGGCCAATCGCTCCGCGTCGGCTCGGGCCGCCTGCTCCCGGAGGCCGGAGAGCAGGAGCCGCTCGTTAACAGCACGGAGATCCTCCGCCATCGGTCCAGAGGGGTCACGCGAGCCGACCGTCTCAACTGCTGCGCGACCGGCGTGCTCGGGGATGAACGACGCCACGTCGCGATGCCACCTCTCCCGGCGCCGCTCCCTGGTCAAGCGACCCTGCCCGCTGCGCACTGCGACCATATGCGACCGCCACCCAGCACGTCACGGGTCGCCCGCTCGATGGCGGCGCCTACGGAAGAACCGCATCAGCACATTTGGGGCCAGTTATCGGCGCAGCCACGAAGTCGAGGTGGTGCTTCACTGTCATCCTGAGCGCAGCGAAGGACCACTGGCAGGACAAACCAGCGACCATGCGGCCCCGCGCAGCGCGGACGGCCCTCGCCGGATGAAAGGGACCGCAGTCCCCCGGTCGCTTGGCCGCCGATCGCAATCGCGGCCCTGGCTCACGGGAGCGCTCGCGCTGCCTTGTCGAGTGCCCGCTGTTCCTTGCGCAGTTGGAACCAGCGCTCGTACGAGGTGATCGGCACCTGCGTCCCCGGCGAGCGCAGGTCGCTGACGATGATGCGCTGGTCGCCCGGCGGCAATTGCACGAGCTCGAACGCACCCGCCAGCCACCGTGTCCGGCGCAGATCGCTCTGGATACGGTCCACAAGCCGCTTGCCCGGTTGACGTGCCATTGCTTTTTCTACTTCCTTCTGACCGCCGAATAACGAACCCCATCTTACCGCCTACGGTCGGCGCTGGTCCGGTCAAGCGCCAGGCTCAGGTTTCGATCGTCTGGGGTGATAGTCTCCCTCGCGGTCCTGCCCGAATGCGGATCAGCTATTCTGCGTATCGGCGGAATGTAGTATACTTGAACGGGAAGGTTGGCAGATGATTGAGGTGCGGCTGGAAGCGCTCATGCGCGAGCGCGGCGTCGGGGTGGTCGCCCTGAGCCAGCGGGCAGGTGTCCACACGACGCAGCTCTATACCCTCCTCAGGAAGCCCGACCGCGTTCATCTGCGCACATTGGATAAGGTCTGTCGCGCGCTCGACGTCACACCGGGTGACATGCTGGTGCAACGGGAAGACTGCTAAGCGGCACGTCCCCTGACGCAGTCGACCACGGGGACTGCGCGACGTACCGGTTGGCGCGTCGCAAGGGGCGCCGGCCGGCGCGCGATCCACGTAATTAGGGGAGAAACCGCGCGAGCGGGGAGACGGCAATAATGACCACCTGGACGACAACGTTTCGGGTAGAGCCATGGCTGGATACGCCATGGGATCGTCGTGACCTAGAGCTTTGGCAAGACGCCTCAGCGCTCCAAACCTACGCCACTGAGGAGCACCGTCGTGGCGTGCTGGTGACCGTCGCCGTCGACGCGACGGACGAGGGAACCGCTATTGCCGCGGGACGGGAGCGCGTGGACGCGTTTTTTCCGCCCTCCCGCTATACCATCCAGAATCCCCACACCGCGCCGTCAGATGAGCGGCACCGGTTGCTCCAAGCGGGCGCCGCGCTGTTCTTGCGACAAACCGGCACTCGGCGCTACGGTGATGATGGCGAGAAGCGCTAGTAGTCTGTGCATGGCGGATCGACCCAAAGGCAGCGTCGCACGAGACCCGCTGCTCGCTCTGGCTGAGCAGATCGCGGCTGACTGCAAGGATGGCGGTCCGCTAGCGGAGTCGTATTCCCTGAAGCTTCGCGTGTGGGAAGCCGGCACCCGATTTGAGGATTGGCGGCTCGTGGTTATATTGCGCCAGTCCGGTCGTGAATACCAGGTCCGTGCTTGGGCCGACTGGGAGCGCCTCAAGCGTCTGGGGCGGTAGCAGTATGCAGACGACGGCGTAGCCGGTACACTGGCATGGAACCCCCGGACGGAGCCCACCCTATCGGAGCCTCCGGCGCCGCCAGTAGTGGAGGATGCCATGCGCAAAGTGGCTGTAGTCAGCGCTATGCTCTGTCTCCTGGCCAGTCAGGCTTTCATTCCTGTCGCCCAGGCGGACGGCTGCCGTTTTGTCCTCGGCTTTGCTGCCATTCAGGCGGAGATTCCCGCCACGGTCGGCCAATGCCGCGAGGACGAGTCGCACAATCCCGCCAATGGCGACGCCATCCAGCAAACCACCGACGGTATGCTCGTCTGGCGGCACGCCGACAATTTTACGGCCTTCACTGACGGGTATTGGAGCTGGGTGAACGGCCCGTACGGCCTCCAGAAGCGTCTTAACTCGCAGCGGTTCGCCTGGGAAGCCCGCGCGGACGACGAGAGCAACACCGTTGTGGACGCCACTCCAGGCGTCTCCACATCCGGCAACTCCACGTCCGTAGATGGCGCCGACGGGGCGACGGGTTCTTCCAGTTCCACTATTACCTCGAACGTGGTGGTGTCGGGAGGCAACGGGTCGCCGGCTTCCAGCAATCAGCCCGGCGGTCAGGCGACCTACCGGATCTGCAATGCCGCCAATGCTCCAACCGAACAGGCAATCGCCAATCTCATCGCCGGCAGGAGCTTTAGTTCCACGCTCACCGGCCGCTCGGACGGCTGCGCCGACCTGACGATCAGTGTGCCAGACGGCTCCTCGGTGCTGAGTGCCGGCAGTCAGGCATCGCAAGATCTCTCCGTGAACGGCATTGCCGTGAGAATCATTTCACAAGCCGGCACGACGCAGGTCCACGTCGGGGGCTAGTGCCAATACGGTTCAGTTAGGGCGTGCGAACGTGGGTGGCGGTGATGCCGGGGGCGGCGACTGCGCACCCACTTGTGGGTGCGCAGTCGCCGCCCCCGGCATCACCGCCACCAGCATCCTGTTAGCATTCTAGCACCGGCACATCCGCCGTCGACCGCGACCCGCCGCGAGGGACGGAAAGGACGCCGGCGAGCAGCGCGAGGCCGGCCATGCACAGGAGCGCCACCCGCATCGCCACCGCGACCTGGGCCGGCGACGCCGTGAGCGTGGTCTCTCCATGACCGAAAAGCACTTGCAGGGTAACGGCCAGGGCGGTCCCGGCGAACGCGACGCCGAGGCTGGTGCCGAGACTGCGCATCATGTTCAGCACTCCTCCCGCGACTCCAAGCCGCCCCAACGGGGCGCTACCCATGATGGCGCTGTTGTTTGCCGGGGTGAACAGGCCCAGTCCGCCGCCTAGCGCCAGCAACGCGGGAATCATCAACGCGCCATCGCGCCCGCCCGCCACGAGGGCCAGCGCCACCAGTGCGGCAGCCGCGATCAGCATGCCCGTCGCCGTGGGCAGGCGGGCCCCCACCCGATCCGACCAGGCCCCGCTGAGCGGCGCCACGATCCCAAGCGCCACAGGTACCGCCGTGAGTAGCCCGCCGGCCAGCAATGGGCTGTCCCCCTGGACACGCTCCAGGTCAAAGGGGACGAGGAGAAACACGCCGAAGGTGACCGCGTAGGCCAGCAAGCCGGTGAGATTCCCCATGGTAAAGGACCGAATGCGAAACAAGGAGAGGTCGACCACCGGCGACGGCGTATGTCGCTCGCGGTAGACGAAGATAGCGGCCAGCAGTACCGCCGCGACGGTGAGGAGGACGGTTCGCGGCGACAGCCAGCCCCAGGTCTGACCCTTACTGAGCGCCACCAACAGCGCGACAAAGGCGCCGGCCAGCGTCACGGTTCCCGGCAGATCGAAGCGCTGCCTGCCGCGCAGTCCCGACGTGGTCGGCAAGATGATCCAGCCGAGCGCTGCTCCAATGATGCCAACGGGGATGTTGATGAAGAACACCCAGCGCCATCCTATGGCGCTAATGAGCAATCCGCCCAGCGCGGGCCCGACCGAGAGTCCAATGGCTTGGGCGGCGCCCTGGATGCCGATCGCCCGGCCCCGCCGTTTCGGCCCAGCCGCGGCGGTGACGATAGCAACGCTGTTCGCTTGCAACAGCGCCGCCCCGGCCGCCTGCAGGATACGAGCGCCGATCAGGAAAGCCAGGCCCGGCGCGGCGCCGCACAGCGCGGAACCGGCCACAAACACCAGAAATCCGACCGTGTAGAGGAGCTTGCGTCCCATCATGTCGGCGAGCCGGCCGACTGGAGCGAGCAGCGCGGCGAGCGTCAGCAAGTAGGCCAGCGCGACCCATTCCACGGTGCTGAACGCCGCGCGAAATACCTCCTCGAGCGTCGGCAACACCAGTTGAGCAATGCTGGCGTCGAGCTGCCCCATGAACGCTCCGACGCAGACCGTCCCGACGACCAGCCACGGGTAGTACGGGAGCGCTTTCAGCCACGCCAGCGGTTCCGGCTCGGCCAGCCAGGGGAACGAGGGGTCGTCGTTCGCCGTAATGTGTCGTCCGATCTGGTTCCCGCCCGGCATCCGCTATCACGCGCCTTTCCGAGCAGGCGCGACCGGGGCTATCTTAGGACCGCCTGCGCTCGCTCGCGCAACAGCCGCTCGGCCTGGTCCACCACGCGACGGACGATGTCGCCCGCCGACTCGATCTCGGCGATCAGTCCGGCGGCGTTGCCGGCGCGCACGGGGGCGAACCGCGCATCACCCGTCTCAGCGGCCACGCGCAGTTGCGCCCGCAGCTCCTGCCGATGCGCGATGACCTCGGCATCGCGCCCGTGCCAAAGCGCCGTGTATTCGTTGCGCAACACGCGGTCGGAGATTCCTTCGGGGAATGGCGACTCCATGGCGAGGTCATACGCCTTGGTGAGCACCGTGTCGTCGGTGCTCGCGGCGGCGATTCGAGCTTTTCCCCATTCACTACCGGCAGATTCGCGACTCGCGGCGAAGCGCGTGCCCATCCAGGCGCCCTCCGCCCCCAACAACAGCACCGCGGCCAGCCCGCGTCCGTCCGCAATGCCGCCGGAGGCAATCACCGGTATGCCCCCAACGGCATCCACGACGGCTGGGACGAGCGGCAGCGTGGCGCTGCTGCTGCCGGTGTGGCCGCCAGCCTCGCAGCCCTGCGCAGCGATAGCGTCAACCCCGGCTTGCGCAGCCTGGCGCGCCAGCGCCACGGACTGCACCTGAGCCAGCACCTTGACGCCGGCAGCGTGGGCACCGGCGACGTAGGGTGTGGGGTCGGCGAAGGAGTGGGTGACGGCCGTAACGCGCTCTTCTAGCGCAACACGCACCAACTCATCCAGTCCGGGCGCTGAGGAAATGAAGCCGACGCCAAAGGGGCGATCCGTGCGCGCACGCACCGCCCGAATTTGGGCACGCAGCCAGTCGGGATCACCGCTGGAGCCGCCGATCAAGCCAAAACCGCCAGCCTCCGAGACGGCCGCGGCCAACTCAGCCGCGGCCGGACCGGCCATCGGCGCGTTGATAATCGGATGTTCTACGCCAAGCAGATCACAGAGGCGCGTGTGCAGCATGCTGACTCCCTCACTGGTGCGGGCCAACGATCTTGGGAGTATGGCATGGGGAAGCGCCGAGCGTCCGGCAAGCTGCGCGCGCCCGGCGGCGCCGCTATCGCGGCCGGCGATCGTCCGCGGGAACCCTCACCGGGACCAAGCGCGGTGCTGGTCTGGTTCCCTCCACCAGAGCCCGCCAGAGAGAAGCCAACGCCTCCACAATCGCTCTCATGGGCTGCCCTCCCTAGGTGCTGACAACGCCCTCCTGCGAGGCCACTCCAGCGTACCACAGCAGCACATACGTAGCTGCCTTGAGCCGCCGGTCAAAGAAGCGTGACCGTCACCGCCCTGATCCCCGGTGACCGAACGACAGCGAGAACAACGGTAGCAGCAGTTACCCCCTTACCACAATGTGACAACAGGGGTTGACGGGACGACGAAATCAGGGTAGGGTGTTTCGGATGCCGAACTATGCCCTTGGGCGTGGGCGGGGGAACCATTGTCGAGGGGTGAATCCGCCCGGTGGGGCGGTAGGGTAATCTCGGTACCCGAACCCGACAGCTAACCCCGTAGGCGGAATCGAGAGCTGGTCGACCACGTGCGTGGTGGACTGGCTCGTTTTTGTTGGGCGCCGGACCGGCAAGGGCCCGACAAGCGGCGTCACCGCCTTGCCGGAACCTCAGGAGATTTGCTATCGTGGCAGTCCTTCAGGCTGAGCGGCCGGAGTCGCCCGCGGATTCTCCCGCCGTCGCCCTACCGGAGCACGAGTACCTGCGCCTCGAAAGCGACCTCGACTCACGCGGCGAGTTTGGCCGCCGCTGGCTGGTCGTGACCAATCGACGAGTGCTGGTCTACGATCAGGAGCCCAAACCTGACGAGCAGCCGGTCGCATCGGTATTGCTCGCGGAGATCAAGGATGCGAAGACCGAACCCAACCTCAGTACCGAGCGATTGCTCATCGAGACGCACGAGCACATCGTCGAGCTCTTGACCTACTCGCGATCGCTGTCGCCACACTTTTCCGACGCGGCACGCGGCATCAAGCAGTTGGCGGAGGGCAAGCCTTTCACCCAGTCCGACAAGCTGCCCAAACTGCGCTGCGAGCGCTGCGGCAAGCTGTTGCCCGGGCGGAACCGGCGTTGCCCTTCCTGTGTCAAAACCGGCGCCGTCATGGTGCGCATCGCCGGTTACCTCACGCCGTACAAGGGCCTCGCCGTGAGCGTCGTCCTGGTCACGCTGGCGCGTACTCTGCTGCAGATGATACCGCCGTTGATCAACCGCAATATGATCGACGGCGTCCTCAAGGACGGCCACCTCGGTTCCGCCGATGTGCGCTTTCGCCTGCTGGCCTTCCTCGTGGGCATGCTCGTCGTCGTCAGCGTCGGCAACTCCATAATCGCCTCGATTGCGCAATGGCTGGCGACGGTGCTGGGTAGCCGGATTACCGCGCGGATGCGCAGCGAGGTCTACACCAAGCTGGAGCGCTTGCCCCTCTCCCTGCACAACGAAAAAGGTACGGGATCGCTCATCTCGCTGATTAGCCAGGACACGGCCTCATTGGAGCAGTTTCTGGTGCAGGGCGTGCCATTTATCTTCACCAACGCCTTGCTCTTCGTGTTCATACTCGTCGTGCTCTTCAAGGTGCAATGGACGCTCGCCCTGGTGATCCTGATTCCGGTACCATTTGTGATCTGGGGCAGCCAGCGCCTCTGGCGACGTATGAACGCCCTCTACCGCCGTTGGTGGCGGGTGCGCGCCAGCTTTTCGACCCAACTCTCCGAGTCACTGCTCGGCATTCGCGTCTCCAAAGCGTTCGCCCAGGAAGATCGTGAGGTCGAGCGATTCGAGGATCAGAACGCCACCATGCGCGAGGCAGCCATCCAGACCACGATCACGTCGCAGCGCCTCTCCACGACCCTCAATTTCATTAATAGCTCGGGTGTCTTCCTCGTCTGGCTGATCGGCGGCCACGATGTGATCGGCGGCGTGCTGACGCTGGGTACGCTCGTCATGTTCAACTCCTACCTGGCTCAGTTCTACGCGCCCTTGCAATACTTCAACCAAATCTCGCAGTGGATGAGCCAGGCCTTCGCCGGCGCGGAGCGGGTTTTCGAGGTGCTGGACGCCGACCAGGAGCAGTACGACGCGCCGGAAGCCATCCGGCTGCCGGACATGGCCGGCGGGGTCGAGTTTCGCGACGTCAGCTTCAGCTACGAGCGCGGCAAGCCGGTGCTGAAGGACCTTAGCGTCAACGTGGCGCCGGGCGAGATGATCGGTCTGGTCGGCAAGTCCGGCTCCGGAAAGAGCACCTTCATCAACCTCATCAGTCGCTTCTACGAGCCGGATTACGGCCAGATCCTCATCGACGGGATCGACTCCCGCGACGTGCGACTGCGCGACTTGCGCGACCAGGTCGGCGTGGTGCTGCAGGACCCCTTCCTGTTCAACGGCACGATCGCCGAGAATATCTCCTATGCCCGCCCCGATGCTTCCTTCCACGACATCGTCGCCGCCGCCCGCGCCGCCAACGCGCACGACTTCATCGTGGAGAAACCCGACGGTTATAGCACCCGCGTCGGGGAGCGCGGTCATCGCCTCTCCGGCGGCGAGCGCCAGCGCATCTCCATCGCTCGCGCCATCTTGCGCGACCCGCGAATTCTGATTCTGGATGAGGCGACAGCATCGGTAGACACCGAAACTGAAAAGGCGATTCAAGACGCCCTTGCCCGCCTGGTCAAGGGCCGAACGACGTTCGCCATCGCGCACCGCCTGTCGACGCTGCGCAATGCCGACCGGTTATTTGTGTTCGATGATGGCTATATCAAGGAAGTGGGGACGCACGATGAGCTCATGGAGCGCCCCAACGGCATTTATCGCCGGTTGGTCGACCTCCAACGCGAAGTATCGAAGATGAAGGCGGTAGAAGGATGAGTGGGACATCTGGGCTGTTCGAAAACGAGCCCTATCCCGGCGACGCCGTGGAGGCGGCGAGTTTGCGCTTTGAGCGCGGCCCGAAGGGCCTGCGCATGTTCCTGGGTCAAGAACGCTGCTTCCTGTTCGTTCGCGTGCGGTTGGCGGACCCGCTTCGGCAGCCCGGACGCTATTACAGCGTCATCGACAGCCGCGATCGGGAAATCTGTCTCCTCGACTCACTGGATGGCCTGGACCAGGAGAGCAGGCGGATTGTGGACAACGAGCTCAGCTACTACTACAGCGTACCGATCATCGCCAAGGTCGACGACCTCTCGATCAAGCAGGGTCCGCTCTATTGGCAGGTCGATACCAATTGGGGACCACGGGAGTTCGTGGTCAACTGGAACTCCGATAACGTCATGAAATTGCCCGACGGCCGCTTGCGCCTGACCGATGTCGACGGCAACCGTTTCGACATGCCCGAGCCCGAGCGCCTCGACGCCGACAGCCGCAAGCGGATCGAGATCCTGCGCTAGACGGGAGCCGCTACTCCAGCGCCAAACGACGGATCGCCTCACCGTAGCGCTCGCTCTGCTGGGCGAGCTGTTTCAGCTCAGCCGTCAGCTCGCGGACCCAGTAGTCGACCGTTATCTCTTCGTGGGAAATCTCGATGCCACGAACCATTCGCGCGCGTTGCCCGACCAACGACCGGTGACGATCTTCGA
>CALBSQ010000284.1 GCA_937967325.1 uncultured Chloroflexota bacterium | reverse complement strand
CCAGGAACTCGTCACGCCGTCGCCGCACGGCCGCCGCGCGCTCCGGCGTCCAGGAGTAGTGCCCCTGGCCGGACTTCACTCCGGACTTCCCGGCGGCAATCAGCTCCGACAACAGGGCCGCCGGCTCGGTGTTGCGCGCCAGCGAGGGAATCACCGCGGCCTGCACCGCTCGCGTCAGCTCCAAGCTGACCATGTCGTTGTGCTCGAAGGGACCGTAGACGGGCCAGCGGATGCCGGGGCCGGACTTGAGTGACTCTTCGATGTCCTCTGCTGAGGCGATCCCGGCTTCCAGCATCGCCAGCGCCTCGCGGATGACAGCGTGCTGCAGGCGGTTGCCGAGCTGCCCCGGAACGTCCTTCAGACCAACGACGGGGCGTTTGCCGCAGGCACGCAGCAGCGCGCGCAGGCGCTCCGCGCCTGCCGGATCGGAGCGCTCACCGAGCATGATCTCCACCAGCGGTACCAGGTGCGGTGGATTCCAGAAGTGCGTCGCATAGGCGCGCCGCGGGTGTTGCAGATTGGCGGCAACGTCGGTAACTCGCAGGCCGGACGTGTTGGTGCAGAGGAGCGTGTCGTCTCGGCACTGCTGCTCCAGCTCGACGAAGAGAGCCTGCTTGGTCGGCAGGTCCTCGACGACCGTCTCGACCACCAAATCCACGTCTCTGACGGCAGTAGCCCGGTCGCTGGTCGACGTCAACCGCGCCAGCGTCGCACCGACCGCGGTGTCGTCCGTAATATCCCGTTCCCGCCAGAAACCCAGCAGATCGCGCGCCGCCTTCAGGCCCTGTTCGGCGACCGTCGCGGTCCGGCTGACCAGGACGGTCTCCACGCCCCCGTGTGCCAGCAGCATAGCGATGCCCGGTCCCATCTGGCCCGTGCCCACCACTGCCGCCCGACCGAATCCCCCCGGCGCGCCCACAACCATCCCGCCTTCCCGATGTCCCATATCGATTGCAGGTTGAGCGTAGCGAAGCCCCTGCCGCGTTGCAAGCGCCGCGGATCACTGGTGAGGATCCTATCCCACCTGGACCGACGTCTGGCCGTGGTAGCTCTGACCGTTGGAGGTCATGTACACGTCGATCAGCACCGTCGATCCGGCGGTCACGCCCGAGATGGGGGCGCTGACCCAGACCAGGCCGTTGGAACCGGACTCAACCGGCGACACCCACACCTCGGAATGCCCGCTGGGGAAGTGGCCGATGGCGAAGAGCCGTGCGCCGCCGACGCCATTTCCGGCTGCGTCGGCAAGGACGCCATTGACACGGACCGTCCCGCCGGGTGCGATAGTATCGGGACTCGGATAGGCGCGCACCTGCAACGGACCATTGGCCTCCTGGCCCGAGACGCTCGGCGTCGGCAACAGCAGCGGGACCGGCGTCGGCGTGCCCGCCTGCGGCGTAACCATGACCACGGCCGGCGTTCCCGGTGTGCCGTAGGGCACCATCGCTACCAGCGGCGCGGAACCGGCCGGCGCGGACCCACCCCACGGCTTGGCGTCGATCAGAAACGACTCGCGATCAAGCTGCCCGGTTTGCACATCCTGAACAACCACCGCGACGGCGCCGCCGGGAGCGAGCTGGTCGACCGTCCATTTGTCCACATAATTGCCGTTGAGGTCGAGCTGGGCGCCCAATACCGTAGCGGCGTCGTGAAAATCTCCGGTCGCGTAGCTGACGATGACGTTGATGAACTCCTGAGGCGTGCCGGTGACGGCCACCTCCTGCTGCTCGCCCGGCTTCACGCTGAGCCGTGCTACGTTGACACCCAGTGGCCGCGGCTGAATGACGAGTGGCGTGGCTGTCGGCAGGGGGGTAAAGGGCAGCGCCACGCTCGGCGACGACGGCGTGCCGCTTGGCGGCGCCAGTATGACATCAGCCGCTTGCTGCACCGTGCAGGCCGACAGCGCCGTCATGCACAAGGCGAGGCAGACCGCCGGCCACCGGCGGCGTGGCGGGCCTAGCCGCTCCACGCCGCCTCCACGGAGAGCGCGTCGATCAATGCGGGCACATCCAGTCCGCGCCGCTCCTCCTTGGTCTTCATGTCGCGCAGGGTAGCAACCCTTGCCGAAGCTTCCTCGCTGCCGACTATGACGGCATAGCGAGCGCCGTAGTGCTCGGCCTGGCGGAACTGCGCCGGCAGCTTGCGCTGGCCGGTGGACTCGACCACGCTGATGCCGGCATCGCGCAGCCGCGCCGCCAGCGACGCTGCCCAGAGCTGGGCATCTTCCCCCAGGTGGCACAAGTAGGCCGCGGGACGCTTCGCATCAGGAATGTTTGCCTGTTGCTCCTCCAAGGCGAGCAGCAAGCGCTCGATACCGGCTCCGAATCCGACCGCTGGCGTGGGCCGGCCGCCGATCTGCTCGATGAGCATGTCGTAGCGCCCACCACCGCCCAGCGCCGACTGGGCGCCGCGCTCCGCCGCGTAATATTCAAAGACCGTCCGTGTGTAATAGCCCAGGCCACGGACGAGACGGGGATTGAGCGTGAACGGCAGCTCCAGCACCTGCAACAACTGGCGAAGCCGGTCAAAGTGCGCCTGGCACGGTGCGCAGAGATGCTCGGCCGGCTTCGGCGCCGCGTCAATTAAGGGCTGGCAGCGCGTCTCCTTGCAATCCAGCAGGCGCAGCGGGTTCTTCTCCAGGCGTACCCGGCAGTTGGCGCAGGCCCGGTCGATGCGCGGCCGGTAATAGGCGACGAGCAGCTCAATGTAGGCCGGCCGGCACACCTGGTCACCGATACTATTGAGCTGCAACGTCACGTCACGTAGGCCGGCGCGACGATAGAGGCGCGCTAGCAGGGCGATCGTTTCGGCGTCCATCGCCGCGTCGGCCTCGCCGATCGCCTCCACACCAAACTGGTGGTGCTCGCGCAAACGGCCCTTCTGTGGTCGGTCGTAGCGGAAGATCGGGACCAGATAAAAGAGACGGAGGGGCATGGGGAGGCTCTGCATGCCATCTTGCAGGTAGGCGCGCATGGTCGGCGCCGTCCCCTCGCTGCGCAGCGTCAGCCGCGTTCCGCCGCGATCTTCAAAGGTATAGGTTTCTCGCTCAATCAGGTCGGTGCCCTCGCCGACGCCACGCACGAAGAGAGCGGTCTCCTCAAAGGTCGGCGTGTCGATGCGCCCATAGCCATACTGGGCGGCAACATCCTCTGCCAGGTGGGTCACATACCGCCAGGCGGCCTGCTGCGACGGGAGTATGTCGTCGGTGCCCGTCGGTCGTTGGTAGGGCATGAGCGATCCTTCGTCCTTCTGCTTCCCCCCGCGGCACGCTGGAGCAATGCTCGCTGCAGGTCATCGGCGCTCCGTCCGATCTAGGATGCGAGCGCCTGGACAAGCCATTGCTGGAGGATTTGCAGGAGGAAAAGCGCTACGATCGGCGTAATATCGATCATGCCGATGAGCGGGATGACCCGGCGCAGCGGCCCGAGGATCGGCTCGGTCACTTCCACGAGCAAGCGGGCGATCGGATTACTCATCCCCGGCGAGAACCACGACAACAGCGCTCGGGCGATGATGGCGAAGGACAAGATCTGCAACAGCCAGGTCACAGCGTGGAGAACGGTGAACTGATTCATTGATGGCGTCTGGCTCTCACTTCCGGCCGGTCTGCCGGTAACATATCGGCTTCCCCTTTAAATCTACCGCAGCTTCTGAGCCTTTGTGTAGGCCGCCAGGACCGCGTCGATGATGGCCGCCCGTACGCCGCCCCTTTCCAACGCCAGCAACCCTTCGACCGTAGTCCCCCCGGGCGAGGTAACCGCGTTGCGGAGCTCCGCGGGGTGCTGACCGCTCTGCCGAGCCAGCAACGCGGCGCCGAGCAGCGTCTGTTGGGCCAGCAAGGCGGCCTGCGGGCGCGAGAAGCCCACGTGGACGCCGGCGTCGGCGAGGGCCTCCAGCATCAGGAAGACGTAGGCGGGCCCACTCCCTGACACGGCCGTGGCCATGTCCAGGTACTTCTCGTCGTCGACCTCGAACTCAGCCCCGGTGGCGGCGAACAGACGGCGCGCGTCCTGCCGCTGCTCGGGTGTCACATCGGGAGCAGCGAACCAGACGATCATTCCCGCGCCGACGCGACAGAGGATGTTTGGCATGAGGCGGATCACGTTGGGGTGGCGCAGCTCGCCGCGGACGCGATCGAGCTCGACGCCGGCCATCAGCGTCATGACCAACTGGTTGCCGTCGACAGCGCCGGCGAGCTCCTTGGCCACGACGCCGAACTGGCTTGGCTTGACCGCGAGCAGCACAAAGTCCGCTCGCGCGACAGCCTCGCGGGGGCTCGTGCTGACTTGCACCCCGTAGGTGGCGACCAGCGCCTCCCGTCGCGCCGCGACCGGCTCCACGATGGTCACGTTCGGCGCGCTCACCGGTCCGTCCTCCCGCAGCAGGCCCGCGACGAACGCCTCGCCCATCGCTCCGCCGCCAATCACCGTGAGCCGTCCACTGCTCGCCATTTCCATCTCCTCGCATACCTAACACCGCGCCGCGGGGCCTGGTGTAGGGGCGGGTCTCTGTGCCCGCCCTGGCAACACCGTCTCAATCTGCGTCGCCCAATGGCTTGCAACGCCATTCCGCCATCGATTGGTAATGTCGGCGGGTGCGGTTACTAGGGCGGGCACAGAGACCCGCCCCTACATCCGGCCCTGGGAGGGGTGTCGCCAAACCCGCCCCGCCTCCCGTCACTGTCGCTCACCGAAGACCGCGCTCCCGATCCGCACCATGGTTGCCCCTTCCTCCACGGCGATCGGGAAGTCATGGCTCATGCCCATTGAGAGCTCGCGCATGTCCACGCCCCTCATGCGATCGACGACGCGGTCACGCAACTGACGGAGCGATTGGAACACCCACCGCACTTCCTCCGGATTCTGGGTGGCAGGCGCAACGGTCATGAGCCCCCGCGGCTGCAGTCCCGGCAGCACCGCCAGCGCGGGTGCAGCATCCAGGAGCTGGTCCGGCGCGAACCCTTGCTTAGACGCTTCTCCCGCGACGTTCACCTCGAACAGCACCTCGACGGTCCCGCCGGGAGCCGTTCTGGTCGCCAACCGGCGAGACAGCAGCTCGGCCAGCGCCAGAGAATCAACTGACTGGATCACGTCGAAGAGCTCGAGGGCGCGCCGTGCCTTGTTGCTCTGCAGGTGACCGATCAGGTGCCAGCGGGGGCGCGGCGCTGCCAGCAACTCCGGGATCTTTGCCTCCGCCTCCTGCACCCGGTTCTCACCAAGATCGGTGACCCCTGCCGCTACTGCCAGCTGAATCCTGTCCAGCGGCACGGTCTTCGACACCGCGATGAGCCGAACGTCGTCGGCCTGTCGCCCGGCGCGCCCTGCTGCTTGCGCGATACGCGTGCGAACGTCGGTCAGGCGCTCTGCGACATTCGACGTGCCAACCATACGCTGCTACCTTTGCGCTGCTCGCTCACCATTATCCTCACTTTTGCCGGCAGGCGCGAGTGCGCCTGCTGCTGGCGGCGATGCAGGTGCGACACAAGGTAGTACATAGCAAGCGGGCGTCTGGGGGCCGCTCGGCGGCGGAGCGCGGGCGTCCCGCCCGCCCCGGTCGCCAAGTGGGGAGGCGCCCCCTCCTTTCGGGCGAGGCCACCGGACGCCAAAGCGACCGGGCGGGCGGGACGCCCGCGCTCCGCCGCCGAGCGGCCCCGGCAAAAGTCATCAATTCCCTTGCACTGTCATCCTGAGCGCAGCGA
>CALBSQ010000283.1 GCA_937967325.1 uncultured Chloroflexota bacterium | reverse complement strand
CTCCACGCCGACGGCTCCCTCCGAGAAAGCCCAGGATCTAAATGACAACTTCCATAAGTCGCGAGCTACACCTTGCGAAGCCCGCCTTCGCGGGCTGGGCCGAGCGGGCCTGCTCGACGCTGATTTGGCCGCCGGGAGTCCGCGAAGGCGGACTCCGCAGGCTGTAGCCCGCGACTTTAGTCGCCGGGCATCCGTCGCCATAGGTCGCTCCCAGGACTTGCCGGCCCAAAGGCTCACTCGTCCAGCCATCTCGCCCCCGCTAACGAGCCGCGCCGCCTGATCACTCAGCCGCTCCTAATCTTTGCCCGATTGCCCATCAGGCCTAGATTCGCCTACACGCGGTTCGCGTCCGCCACCCTCCGCACGATCGCGGCGGCCAGCTCGCAGTGCTCCGGCTGGTATTTCTCGCAGAAGGAAGACCAGCGGATGAACGTCTCCAGAAATGTCTGGGCGGTCGGGCAGGAGTCGCCGCTGTAGGTATAGTCGCGCGAGGCCGGCGGCTTAGTGTACGGGTAGACGTGAGCGCGCGCCTTCTCTTGCAGGAACGTGCAGGCAGCCGGCATCAGGTAGTAGCGGGCAGTGCTGGCGCCAGGGATGCCGCCGTCGGCGCACTGCTGGCCGAACTCATCCGCGCTGCAGCGGAAGGCCGCCGGATCGATGCTAAACCCAATTATCCACGGCGAAAACACATCGACATACTCTGGTATCGGCAGCGGCGTGATGCCGGGGATGCGCGCCAGCTCCTTCGTCAAGAGGCGCGCCATCCGGTCCCGCTGCGCCACCTGCTCATGGATGATCTCCAACTGCGCCAAGGTGATGGCCGCGGTGCATTCCGGCATGCGCAAGGCGTTCCCCTCGGCGATGTGCATGCGGCCGAACCCGAGCTTATTCACCCCTCCG
The DNA here is from genome assembly GCA_937967325.1 of uncultured Chloroflexota bacterium. GTDB lineage: Bacteria > Chloroflexota > UBA4733 > UBA4733 > UBA4733 > UBA4733. Next base: position 40,366 of record CALBSQ010000283.1, on the reverse strand, counting down.
CGACTTTGACCCAGGAAGCGCGCCCGCTCGGCGATGGTATCGTCGTTCGTCACCAGGCAGCCGCCGGTGTCCGATCCCATCGTCTTCTCCGAGTCGAAGGAGAAACCGGCGGCATCGCCCAGCGTGCCGGCGATCCGCCCTTTGTAGCGGCCGAACACCGCCTGGCAGACGTCCTCAATCACCAACAGGTTGCGCCTGCGGGCCAGATCCACGATCGGGTCCATGTCGCAGAGCAGGCCGGTCTTATGCACCGCCAGGATGGCCCGCGTCCGGTCCGTGATCAGGGGAGCGATGGTCTCCGCGCTGATGTTCACCGTCCCCGGCGCGGTATCGGCGAAGACGGGGATGTAGTGCTGCTGGATCAGCCCCATGATGGTGCCGTAGTCGGTGATCGGGCTGACGATCACCTCGTCGCCGGCTTCGAAGGGCAACGTCATGGCGAGCAGCAGCAGGGCCGGCGTGCAGCCGGGTGTGGCGATGCAGTGCTTGACGCCCATCTCTTCGGCAAAGCGCCGCTCGAAGCGCGAGATCATATTCGCCCGCAGGCCGCTCTGCACGATCTCTTCGAGATAGCGCATCGCGTTGGGCCCGATCGTGCGCGGGAACGGCGTGGGCAGCTTGCCCGCCTGCCAATTCTGCGCTGCCGCGCCGTAGGCCGCTCGCTCCATCTGCACTGCCATGCTGCTCCTCCTTCGTCGGTCGATCCTCGTCACTGCGCCGCAAGCCGCGCCCTTACCGCGGCCGGTTTCTTCTACACGACGCAGTTCTTCTCGGCGTCGGTGAGCGCCTGCTGCACCAGATCACTGGTTGCCTGCAAGGCGTCGTGCGGTGTCTGCTGGCCGCGCATCACGGTCGTGACCAGCTTATCCATGAGGCCAAGAATCTTGTCGCCGCCTGGCGCCGTGATGATGTACTTGGCCGTCGGGCTCTCGGCGATAGCGAGCTTATTCAGCGGATCGGCGTTGAGGAACTGCGGGGACTGCGCCGCGGCGACGACGGAGGGCTGGCAGTTCCAGCCGAGCGCCCAGGCCACCTGCGGACCGTTGCCGCAAAGGAACTCCAGAAATTGGAAGGCGCCGGCGGCATTCTTCGCCCCCTTCGGGATGACCAGGCTCCAGCCGCTGATGTAGTTGGCGTGTTTCCCGCCGGTCGGCAAGGGCCAGAAGGTCGAGCCGATCGGGAAGTTGGTCTTGCCCTTGAAGTCCAAGGTCTGAGCGGCGTGGGTGGCAAACACCATGGCCGACCGGCCCGTCACGAAGGCCTGCCGCCCCTTCAGCCCGGTGGTGATGAGCTTGGTGACGGCATCGTAGCCGCCTTGCAGGTCGTAGAGCTTCTTGCCCCAGTCCATCGCCTGGAGCGCCTGGTCGTTGTTGAAGGTCGGCTTGGACTCGTCGGCGGTGATCAGCTCGCCGCCAAGCTGCCAGTAAGGCAGCATCCACTGCTGTGTGCCGGACCAGCCCCAGAACGGCGGCCAGCCGACCTGCTGCAGGTCGCCGCCTTGCTTGCGCGTGAGCTGTCCCGCGACGGTCAGCGCGGCGTCCCAGGTCGCTGGCGGCGTGCTGGGGTCGAGGCCGGCCGCCTTGAAGAGGTCCTCGTTGTAGTAGAGCAAGCCCACGTCGGTGCCGTGCGGGATGCCGTACATCTTGCCCTTGTAGACGTTGTTGCCGACGATGCCGGGCCAGAAGTTCCCCCTGTTGACCACCTTGGACCGGCTCATCATGTCGTCCAGCGCCGCGAGCACGCCGCGACAGGCATACGATTGAGGGACATAGTCGTCCACGTAAGACAGGTCCGGCGGTGTACCCGCGGCAACCGTCGTCAGCAGCTTCTCCATGAAGTCGTTATAGGTCGTGTCGATAAAGTCGACGGTGGGCCCGCCGCCTTGCTCGAACTGCTTGACCAGGTCTGACCCCACGTGATCCTTGTACGGATAGCCGGAGTTGCTCCAAAAGACGACGCCGCCTCCGCTGCTTGAAGCTGGGCTCGTGGCGGCAGCGGTAGCTGAGGGCGTAGCCGCGGAAGACAGCGCGCTCGATGACGCTGCTGACGATGTCGCCAAGGTCGCGGAGGATGTCGAGGCCGCCGCCGCCATCGTGGACGCTACCGCGCTCGCCGAGGAGACCACGGCTGCCGTGGAGGATGGATTGACGACCGCGGCAACCGTGGGTTGCTCCGCGGCAGTCCCGCCGCAAGCGACCAGCAGCGCCACTGGGACGACCGACGCGGTGAACTGCAGGAGCGCCTCACGACGAGAAAAACGACAATGTCGCCAACGAGCCAGCACAGCCATGCTACCTGCCCCCTTCGCTGCTTGTAGGAGATCGCGTTGTTGCCGGCGACCGGCAGTATAGGCCAAGTGGGCAACTTCGTCAAGGTCGTAGACGAAGCGGGTGTGCCACGGAATATGGCAGCAAGCTACTGCCGAGGGCGGTGTGCCACGGAGCGCGGGCGTCCCGCCCGCCCGGTGGCGACCGGCGGGGCGGTATCGGGCGAGCGGGTGGGGTGCCTGCCCCCGCGGCCGGCCCGGGGCGGGCGGGACGCCCGCGCTCCGTGGCACACCGCCAGTTCAACGCATTACGTTGTGATACACCCGACGAAGCGAGATGTCGGGCAGGCCCTCCCTCGCTCGGTCGCTGCCAAAGTCAGACCTGGGGTCGCACAAGGGACGAAGCCTCGCAAGGGGGGCATTACTCCCCGGTCGGCTCGCCCGTCCAGTCGATGATCGTGCCCAGGTACTCGTCGGGACGGGCCAGGTGGCCTTCGTAGGGCTTCCGCACTCCGTCCGGCGGGACGGTGCGCGGTTACGAGGAGCTGGCGACCGTGGAGCATCAACCATGCAACACCTATGGAGCGGCAGCGAGCGCCGAGAGTTGGGACTGCGCTTGGCGGAGCATGTCGGCTGGGCTCAGCGCGCAGTTGCTGACCTGCTCGATCATTGGGTTGACCTGACTGATCATCTGCTTCTGCTTGGGGTGGTACACGAGGCCGTCTGACGGCGCGGCAAATGCCAGTCCGTCCTTGATGAGGTGGGCGCGCCGCTCGGTGACCTGTTTGCCGAATACCGCCGGCAGCCACTTGTCGAAGAGCACGGGCAGCGCCGGCGGCACCTGACGGACCAGCGTGTAATCGGGTGTCGTGGCCAGCCAGCGGGCGAACTGCCAGGCCCCATCGGGATGCTTGGCCCCGGCGACGATGCTCACGCCGAAGTAGGTCTGATCGCAGGCGGTAACCGTACCTTTCGGCACAGGCGCGAAGGCCCAGGTCACGTTGGGGGACTGCACATACTGGGCATAGTTCCAGGCGCCAATCGGCTTGATAGCCGACGCGCCGGCCAGGATGGTGTCGTCAGTGGTGTTGTAGCCCGACTTGTCGCTGGGCTTGGGCAGGACGCCGTATTTGCAAAAGAGGTCCTGCCAGACGGTGAAGGCTTGATGCATCTCCGGCGTATCGGCCGTCACCGTCTGGAGGTCGAGCTTTATCCACTGCGTCCCCCAGGGCCGCGGTTGGGCGTGGAAGGCCCAGAGCGGGCCGAAGCCATACGTGGTCTTGTCTCCCTGCTTGGTGGTGAGCTGACTGGCACGCTTGACCAGCTCGTCCCAGGTCCAGGTGGGGTCATTCCACTGGTCCGGCGGGTAGGGGATGCCCGCGTTATCGAAACGCGTCTTGTTGAAGGCCCACATGGGACCGTTGCCGCCCACGCTCGCCGGTAGGCTCCAGAGGACGCCGCCCCATTTCAGGAAGTCCAGCAGTATCGGGTTGTAGGGGCCAAGATCGAGCTTGTCGCGGGCGATGTAGGTGGTGGGGTCGGTGAACATGCCGAGCGGGTTGAGGCCGTTGTTCATGGCAACGTCGGGCTGGCTGCCGCCCGCGATCAGGATCTGCAGATCGGTGTAGGTCGCTTTCGTCGGCGTGATCTGCAAGTCGATGCCGGGGAGGTCGCGCTTCACGTTAGAGACGAGGATGCTTTCGACACGCGGCTGCTGCGCCGCGTTGAAGGAGTGGTAGAAGACCACCGGGGTCTTTCCCGCGGCGGATGGCGCCAAGGTCGGTGCGGGCGTGGACGCGGCCGCCGGACTGGCCGTTGGGGCGGGCCTAGCAGCTTGGATCGGAGTTGCCGGCTGGGTTGGCGTGTCGGTGGCGACGACTGCCGGGGCGCTACCGCATGCCGAGAGGACAGCGGAGCCCGCGGCGGCAAGCGTGGCGGCAGCAACGCGCTGTACCATCCGCCTCCGGCTGAGCACGGCGCGTTCAGCCGATGTTGTCATGGCAACCTCCCACCCTCAAGCGCACGTGTAATAGCACCAGCTGGTGCGCCAGGACAGGTACGTGTTCGGCGCGAGCAATCGCGCAGTGGGGCGAGTATAGCAGACCGCGTACTCACGAATCACCGTTCAGGAATTGGGGTCGTGACGCCGTGCAGCGACCTTGCGGCGATCAGGTGGCGGAACCTGCCGCGGAACCGTCGGGCTGCGGGGCGGAAGCTGCGCCGCCGGACCTCCGCCGGCCGTACCTATCTTGCGTCGCGCCAAACTTCGTACTTGGTCTTTACAAACTCGGGCATGCCACACATACTGCGCCTGAGCAAATCTCCCTTGGCCGCACCCCTGTTAGGAGGGCCGCCTGATCAGCGTTCAGGCTCCGCGGAACCTGCGACCCAGCAGCCGTCAGGCTCTGCAGGCGGTCGGTTCCCTAGGCGGGTCGCTCCTGTTGCTCGCCGCCTGCGGCGGGGTCGCCGCCACCGCGCCGGTCTCGAGCTCCGCCGCCGGCACGTCCACAGCTCCCGCGGCTGCCTCCTTGGCGGCATCAGGCAGCAACCCGGCAACCTCCGCCGCGTCGTGGACCATCGCCCGCGCATCCACCGCCGTCAGCTCGGTCAGCAGCGCGGCCGCGACATCGGCGTCGGCCAGCAGCACCGCGGCGTCGACCATCGCCGGCAGCAGCGCCGCGGTGTCGTCGGGCGCCGCCAAGCTGACCTTGCTGTGGCCGACCTACACCCAGGAGAAGGCCGACTGGGGGAAGCGCATCGCCGACGGCTATCAGAAGGCCTTCCCCGGTACGACGGTCGACGGCATCTACACCGGCGCGCCGAACACGCAGGATCCCTACCAGAAGCTCACAGCCATGGCGTCGGCGGGCACGCCGCGAGACGCGATCTGGCTGGGCAGCGGCTGGGTCAGCTTCGCCGTCAAGGGCGTCATTCGCTCGCTGGATGACCTGGTATCCTCCAGCTAGCTCAATCTGGCGGACTACTACAGCGCACTGGTGAATGCGCTCAAGTGGGAGAGCAAGCTCTACGCCTTGCCGCTCGGCGGCCAGACCTGCGTCATGGCGATCAACCAGCAGCTCGTCCAGGCGGCCGGGGCGACCATGCCGAGCGACGACTGTCGCTCCAGGATCACGACCTACGTCGTGCCCGTGGCGATCATGGACTTTGTGGTCCTCGGCGTGCAGCTCTGGCGCAAGAGCCGGCAAGCGTAACGGAGGGTTGAGGCCGGAACGCCTCGACCTGGCAGCGTGGCACATGACGGGACACGCCGCTGGGAGCAGGTACAGACGTTTACCGCACACGCATTGAGCTAACCGGTTCGGCGCGAGCAGAGGGGATAATTCGATGAGCCGATGTGGCGCTCCATTGCTGTTAATTCAATGGCGTCAGTCCCGAGGCGGCGAGCCGGGGCGCCAGGTGGGCGCCAAGCGCCGGTCGACGATGCCGCGCCCGAAGCCCCGGCTGCCGCCGGTCACGAGCGCCAGTTGGCCTTGCCCAGTCTCCACGATGCACCTCTCCTCGCACTCACCTACTTCCCGACCAATACGACTCGACGGATGGCGCCGATTCATCACTTGGGGCGACCTGGTCGCCAAAGGCCTCGTGCCGGCCGGCGACTGACGCGGACAAGCGTCCCTGCAGTTGGGGGTAGTTCCGTGGGCCAAGTGATGATGCCGCGGCGGAGGCGTCGCCTGGGCATGGCTCTATCACACGGCATCGAGATTGAGGGCGGCCGGCAACCCGAACACGGCCATCAGCCTGGGATCCACGAAGGCGGTGATCTCGGCGATGGCCTCGCCGTCCGCCGCGAGCACCCAGATGCCCAACGCTCAATAGCGCCGCTCGTCGCGATCGAGCCGGTACACGGCCACCGCCGGCTGGCGGTTGGCGCGCGTGGCGAGGAAGCGCAGCGGCGGGCCCTGGGCGAAAGGCAATCGCGCGTAAAAGTCAACTACCGCCTCGCGTCCTGTGTATCGCAGGGGTAGCGGCGGCATCGTCAGGACGACATTGCTCTTCAATAGCGCCGCCAACTTGCCCATGTCCAGCGCCTGCCAGGCCTCGACGTAGCGCTGCACCAGGTACTGCTCCACCTCGTCCGCTGGGGCCATCCGCCCCATCTGGAGGCGTCCCACCGCGCGCTGCTGGTCCAGCGTCGCCCGAGCGCGGGCTAGCGCGCTGTTCACGCTCGCCACGGTCGCCTCGAGCAGCCCCGCCGTCTCCTCCGCCGAGTAGCCGAGCACGTCGCGCACGAGGAGGACCGCCCGCTGCCGCGGCGGGAGCAGCTGCACCGCCGCAAGGAAGGCCAGCTGGACACTCTCGCGGAGGTCGTACTCGGCCGCGGGGTTGCCCCAGGTGGCCTCGACCTCGTTGAGCAGGGCGTCGGGGTACGGCGACAGGTTGATCCGCTGCTCGTTACCCCGGGCGACCTCGTCGGCAAGGATCTTCGGCAAGGGGCGGTCTGCCGAGGTGGTACGTCTGCGGCTGAGGCAGACGTTGGTGGCGATGCGGTACAGCCAGGCGCGGAACGGGCTGCGCCCCTGGTAGGTGGCCAGGTGGCGCCAGGCCCGCAGCCAGGTCTCTTGCATCGCGTCCTCCGCGTCGTGGAACGAGCCAAGCATCCGGTAGCAGTGCAGGTGCAGCTCGCGGCGGTAGGGCTCCACGAGCCGGCGGAAGGCCTCCCCATCGCCGGCCAGCGCGGCGGCCAGGTCCGGCCCAGCGGCACGGTCATGCTGCGTGCCCGGTCGGCCGTTCAAGCGCTAACCCTATCCCAGTTGCTCGGGCGCCATGCACCGCGTGCCACGCGTGCTGAGGCATCATTATCCCAGCCGGCGCGGTCTCCCTGGATCGCTCGCACCCTGAGCGGCCGGAAGCTGCCGCTCGCCCGGAGCCGTCTCCCTCAGGCAAGCAACGCGTAGGCAAGGCCGGCTGCCGCAAGGCCGAGCGAGAGCAGCATTTCCTGGCGCCATGCCAGCGGCGGGGCGAGCTTGTAGACGAGCACCACCGCCGCGAGCAAGACTGCCGCCAGCAGGTTGGACATGCCGATGAGGACCATCGCGATCATCAGCCCGGCGCTGCAGCCGGCGCAGCTGAGGCCGTACCGGAGTCCGGCGGTCACGGCGCTGCGCAGCAGGTTGAACGGCAGAGGTCCGTGCAGCGCGCACAATTCCCGGCACCGGGCCTGGCTGGCCCGCTTGATGGGCGTCAGACCGTAGATGCCGGCCAGGACGAGCGCCACCCCGCCGGCGCGGCCCTGGTTTGGCCACGGCGTCCCGATCGCGACGTAGACGCCGTAGCACGCGAGGCCGAACGCCAGCCACACCGCGAGGTAGGTGAGGGCAAGCGCGACGGTCGCCACCGGCCAGGCGCGCCGGCCCTCCGACCCGCGGGCGAACTCGAAGATTAGCGGGATCGCCGAGGGCAGCATCATGGCCGCCATCATCGCGACCCAGGCCACGGCGAACGACTCCCATGGCCCGAGCCCCATCGCCATCTCGCTCATCGAGCGGGCCTGGGCGATGGTCAACGCCCAGGCCCCCCCGGCCGCGACGAGGGTCGCGGCCACCGCGACGGCCGGCATGGCGAGCTCGCTCGAGCCTTGCGGCGCGTCACCGACCAAGAGGAGTCGACAGGCCGGGCAGAAGCCGCGGCGGCCGGCCGGGCGCACCAGTCCGATGGTCGATAGCAGCAACTGGATTGACATCAGTCCGGATACTCGTCGTGCCGCCGCAGCCACCTAATGCCGCGGTCGCCCTCGTCGCGGCCTTTGGGCACGAGGTCCATGTAGTGGTAGGCGACGTTCAGCATGTCGAGCCCCCGCGCGTACGTGGAATAGGTGTGGAAGATCCGGCCGTCCTCATCCTTGAGGAAGACGCTGATGCCGGGCGCCTCGGAAACCGACCAGGGAATCACGCGGTAATTGTAGTCGACCTTCTCCGCCTTGAGCTCCGTCTCGGTGAACGAGACGCGGTAGTCGAAGTTGAAGTCGCTCCCCGCGGACGAATACCACGGGAAGGACCAGCCCATCCGCTGCTTGTACGCGGCCAGGGCGGCCAAGGGTGCGCGCGAGACCGCGGCCATGGTGATGTCCCGGTGGTTCAGATGCACCGTGATGCCGTTGAAGTTGTCCATCCAGAACGAGCACGTGAAGCAAGCCGCGTCCCTGGTCCATGGTGTGGAAGGGCCGGCGGTCTCGGGATTGAACATGGCGTGGTAGATGACGAGCTGGCCGCGGCCCTCGAACAGATCGGAGAGCGATTGCTTCTCACGCTCGCCCTCGAACACGTAGTCCTTCTCAACCAGCTCCCAGGGCAGCTCGCGCCGCTCCCGGCTCAGCTGGTCGCGCAGACGGGTGAACTCTTTTTCTTTGACGAGATGCTTCTTTCGAGCCTCCAGCCACTCCCCGTGCTTGACCACCTTGATCTTGCTAGCCATCGCGCAACCTCTCCGTTCGCGGCCGGTAAGCAGCCGGCCGACGTTGTCACTCGGGCCGCTCGTCAGGCGACGAGACCGCGGCATCCATCAAGTATGACCCGCCATAGGGCCAAGAATCATCGGTGCCGCGCCATCACGTTCGCGCGCCGACCTATAGGATCGTAATTGAGCGAAGATTGCACGAGCTAGGCACACTTCTTGGATCCCAGCCAGATGGAGCCGGCTTTTTGGACTCAGCCTGCCGCTTCCGCGAGACCAAACTCGGCGTCCACGATCAGATCCGACGCGTGCCGCAACACCAGCGCGGCGGCGCCGATCGCCCCCGCGTCGCTGCCCAGGGCGCTGGGGCAGATTTGTACCGCGCTGAATGGCACCGCCAGCGCGCGACGCCGGGCCTCTTCCCGAACCGCGTCCAGGAAGACCGGACCCGCCGCGGACAGCGGACCACCCACAATGAGCCGGTCCGGATTAAAAAGGTTGATGAGCGTGGCGGCGGCAATCCCCAGGTAGCGGCCGCTTTCCTGCAGCAAGGGCCGCGCGATGGAGTCGCCGTCGCGCGCCGCCTCGGCCAGATCCACGGTCGTCAAGCGCGTCGGGTCCGGTCCGCAGCGCTCCCGAAGCAGCTCCCCGTCCCCTTCACGGAGCTGCGCTCGCGCCCGCGCGAGCAGGACGGCCCCGGAGGCGAGGGTATGCAGACAACCGCGATTGCCGCAGTCGCACAACACCCCATTCGGCTCGATGGTGATGTGACCGACCTCACCGGCGCTGGAATTGACACCGGCGTCGAGCTCGCCGTTGCGGACGATACCCGCGGCAATGCCGCGCCCGGCATACAGGTAGATGAGGCGCTGCGCTCCGGTCCCGGCCCCGCTATACAGCTCGCCTAACGCCGCGGCCTTGCTCCGGTTGGCCAGGCTGGAGGGCAGACCGGTGTGGGCGCGGAGCAGGTCGGCCAGCGGGACGTCGCGCCAATCGTATCCCACCGCGGTGCGCACCACACCGGTGTCCACATCCACCAGGCCCGGCGCGGCGAAGCCGAGCCCCAGGGCGCGCCGGCGAGGCAATAGCGCGACGAGCCGCGCGACGCTCGCGGCGATAGCCTCCACCACCTGGGATGGCGTCGTGCCCCGGGCCACGCTGAACTCCCGCTGCAGCACGGTACCGTCCAGGTCAGTCACCACCGCGTGCAGGTCGCGCTCGCCAAGCTCAACGCCGAGCGCGAACCAGGCTTGCGGCTCGAAGCGCAGGAGCTGCGGCCTTCGGCCACCGGTCGACTTGCCGGCGCCGGCATCGACAAGGACCCCCGCCCGTTGCAGCTCCTCGGCGATACCGTAGGCGGTCGCCCGGCTCAAGCCAGAGCGCTCCGCGAGCGTCGGACAAGACACGACCCGCAAGTCGCGCGAAATCGCCAGGAGGAGGGCGCGATTAGCGGAGCGCACGTCTTCCACCTGGCCGCGCGGGGGAACAACCGCCAACCAGGCCTCCTGCGAACGCGACTTGACGGACAAGACAGCTTATTCTACCATCTGGACGAACTTTTGGGGCGGAAGTACCGACTGGCGAGGGAGCATGGTGTGAGCGTACGGAGGAGAACGTAATGGACAGACAAGCAGAGCGCGTGCGGGTCGCCCTCATCGGTGGCGGAGGGATGGCAAGCCGCTATCACCACCCATCGCTCGCCTCCTTTCCCGACGTAGATTTGGTCGCAGCCTGCGACCTGATCGAAGACAAGGCGCGCCAGACGGCGACGCGCTTTGGCATCCCCGCCAATCGCGTCTACACCGACTACCGCAAGATGCTGGCGGAGATGCAGCCACAGGCGGTCTACGTGCTCATGCCGCCGCAGCACGTCTACGAGCCCGCTGCCAATGTGCTGAAGCAGGGCTGCCACCTGTTCGTGGAGAAGCCGCTGGCCCTGACAACAAACCAGGCCAGGATGCTGGCCTACACCGCGGGCGAGCACAACTGCCTGACCATGGTGGGATTCCAGCGCCGCTACATCCCGGCCGCAACGGCGCTGCGCCAGCGAGTGGAGGAGCGCGGCGCCATCCACTTCGCGGAAGTGGCCTTCCTCAAGTCCAGCCGCGGCCTCGACACCCCGGCCGGCTTCTACGATGGCGCGATCGACCCGCTCACTTCCGACGGCATCCACGCCGTCGACAACTTGCGGTGGTTGTGCGGCGGCGAGGTAGAGGAGGTCCGCGCCGACGCGCGCAAGCGCTACGTCCCCGGTCCGGTCGGCAACGCCTTCTTCGCCCTGGTCAACTTTTCCTCCGGTGCGGTCGGTACCGTCCACTACAACACTGTCACGGGCCGTCGCGTCTTTCGCGCGGAGTTCCACGGTCCCAACGCCACCGCTTACGTCGACGCCGACCGCGACAGCTTCTTCGTCGCCGACGACGGCGAACCGGACGTCAAGCCGTCCAAGCACTTCGGCCAGCAGTTCGCGCGACCTGGCGAAGAGCCCCAGCCCTACCACTGGCTGGGCTTCTGGCAGGAGAGCCGCCATTTCATCGACTGCATCAAGTCCGGCCAGCAGCCCTCCAGCCACTTCGCCGACGCGGTCAAGTCGATGGAACTAGTGGAGCGTATCCTGCTGGCCGAGGCGCGGTGACGAGCGGCCGCGACGCGCGCGGTCTTCAGGTCGCCTGCCCCTACAGACGCGTGATGCGCATTATTGGGCTGTAATAGCATGGGCCCCAGAAGGGCGTCGTTTCGGGAGGCAGCGCCGGACCGCTCATGGAGGTATCAATGCCTCTGGAAATTCTAATGCGCATCACGCGTCTGTAGGGGCAGGCGGAGCGCCGTCAACAGCGCGCCCATCATTCCCCGGCTGGCAACCGCACCGGCCTGCCCTCGGCAGCGCTCTGATCGATGGCGAGGCAGACCTCGTGCGTCTTCACGGCGTCGGCCAGGTTGCAGTGCGACTCGACACCCTCGACGATGCAGCTCACCAGGTGATCGATCTCAGCCTGGAAGGGATGATGGGCCACGTCGCCACTGTCGGGCGCGATGGAGGGAATGGTGAGCCAGTCCGTTTGACCAGGAAACTTGGCCTTGGAGTACAGCCGGCCGTCGCGGAGCGCGCCGCGTGTGCCGTGCAATGCGACTGGAAACACGTATGGCGCCGGTACCTCGAAGCTGGAGCTGATCAGCCCGACCCCGCCGTGCTCGAACTTGACGGCGGCGGCGATGGTGGGCGCGTACTCGTAGCCCTGCTCGTGGCCGCGCGTCTCGTAGGCGCTGACCTCGGCGACCTCCCCGGCAAACCAGCGCAGCGCATCCACGGCGTGGCAGCCGCCGAAGAGCATGTTGCTGCCGCCGCGCGCCTTCGTTCGCGCCCACTCCCAGCCGCTGTACCAGGGCCCGATGTCGTGCAGGTAGCCGGTCTCCGCCAAGAAGATGGTCCCGAGCGCCCCGTCGGCGATCAGCGCCTTGATCGTCTCGAAGAGCGGGTTCCAGCGCAGCACAAAGCTCACCACCGTCCGAACGCCTGCCTGCTTGACCGCGGCATCCATGCGATGGAGATCCGCCGCGTTCATGGCAACCGGCTTCTCGATGAGGATGTGCTTGCCGGCCTGCGCCGCCGCGATGGTTTCCTGAGGGTGCAAGTCATTGGGGGTGCATATGGCGACGACATCGACGTCCGCTCGCCCGACTACCTTCCCGTAGTCCGTCTCGACATCAGCCGTGAGGCCAGCCGCCTGCAGCAACGTGCGGGCGCTCGTCTCCCGCCTGCTGCTCACCACGCGCACCTCGCAGCGCGGATTGCGGGCGAAGGCGCGCAGATGCTCGCCGGCTACCCATCCGGCGCCGTGGATTGCGATGCCAAGCTTTGTAGTCATTCGACCCCAACTCCACGCTAAACTTGATGTCAATAGTGCTCGAAGACGCGATATGTGTATCGCCGGCCACCCCACCCGACGATAAATCGTCGGGTGAACTCGCCGCGCAGGACGGTGTGTTCCTGGATGCTCACACCGGCTCCTCGTGCGCCACCCTCACCCGTCCGGGTTCCGGCGGCTCCTGCCCCACTGCCTCCTCCAGCAGCGCCCGCAGATACCGCACATCATCCCGGCTGGGCACCGAGCGGTCGCCAGCTCCGGAGTACTCGATGCTGTAAGGGCCGCGAAAGCCGCCCTGATGCACTGCCCGGATGATGGCGAAGTAGTCGAGGTCGCCACTGGCCAGGTCGAAATGGTAATCCACGCCGACCGGCAGATAGGAGACGCGACGGGCGTTCTTGACGTGGACATAGGCGATGCGCTCGCCAAGGATTTGAATGGCTTCCAGGGCCGGCTCGGCCGAGCGCGTGCCGTACATGTTGCCGGGGTCGAAGTTGGCCCGAACCGCCGGCGAGGCGATGCGGTCGAGCAGGACCGCTGCGCTGGCAGCCGTGTCGTGGATGGTGTTCATGTGTACTTCCAGGGTCAGCAGGACGCCGGCCTGCGCGGCAACTGCTCCCACCTGCTGGTAGGCGTCCGCCGCCCTGGTGTAGTGCTCCTCAGTCGCGGCTGCCGAGCCGTTCTTGGCCCAGTCGTCACGGTCGAGGATGATGGATCCGGCGTAGCCGTTGATGATGCGGACGCCGAGGTCCGGCGCCCGCCGGACGATCTCGCTCAGGCGCGCCACACGGGAGGCTCTCTCGCCAGCGTCGTCGCCGATGACATTGCCACTGAGGTTCAGCACGGGAATGGTGATACCCAGCGCCAGGGCACGCCGCTGGGCTGCCGCCAGCGTTTCTTCCACCGACTCGATCTTATAGTGCCCGGCAAAGAGCTCCACACCGTCGTAGCCATAGGCTTTGGCCTTCGCCAGCGCACGCTCAAAGGGGTAGCCACGGTAGTTGAAGCTGTTGAGGTAGATCTCAGGGCGGCCGCTCGCGCTCACGCAACTACCTCCACAGGCTGCCCGCTCTGCGCGGACTGGTAGGCCGCCTCGACCACCGCGATCGCCGCTCGACCCTCCCGAGCGGTCATCAGCGGCTCCTTCCCGTGCAGCACCCACTCGGTGAAGCTGCGCAGCTCGCGCAAGTAGCCGTTCTCGCGTTCCCGCTCGTTGACCGTTTCCGTGACTGCCGACTGCCCCTCGCCGGCCAGCCGGTAGCTGACCTGACGCTGGCGAGTGTCGTAGACCAGCGAGCCGCGCTCGGCGACGATGTGGCCGCCGGTGTAACCGAGCGGCGCCGCCAGGCTCTCGAAGATGCTGGCCATGGCGCCCGACTGGTAGCGAATCTGCAACTGGACGGTGTCTTCATAATCGATGTTCTGCACCACTGAGCGACTCATCACCGCAAGCACCGATTTAGCCGGCCCGCACAGGTGGTGTAGCAGGTCGATCTCGTGCACGGTGACGTCGTAGAGCTGGCCGCCGGTGGTGGCCTTGCGCAGGCGGTACGGGGCAATTGGATCGCCGAACCAGCCGGTGCGCGTGACCTGGGCGGCTACGGGTTTGCCCAGCAGGCCGGAGTCGAACAGCTCCACGATCCGCGAGTAGAACGGCAGCAGCCACAGCACCTGCCCGACCATCAGCCGGACGCCGTGTTGCTCCGCCGCCGCGATCATGCGATCGCACTCGGCCACGGTGAACGCCATGGGCTTCTCGCAGAAGATGTGCTTGCCCGCCGCCGCGGCGTCCAGGACGAGCTGCGTGTGCAGACCGTTGGGCGTCGCCACAATCACCGCGCCGATGTCTGAGCTGCCCAACACCACCGCCGGATCCGAGTAGGCAGGCACACCCATCTCGTTCCCAAACGCCTGCGCTGCCGGCTCCTGCACGTCGCAGACGGCGACTAGCCGAGCCTCCGGAACCTGAGCCAGCACCTTGGCCTCGCTGCGCCCCATCCCGCCGCAGCCGATCAGCGCGAATCTAAGCTCTGTCATATCATCCTCACCAAATGGGCCACCTGCGTTGGCACGGGGCATTCCTGTCCTTCCCCTGTAGGGGCGCTGCTTGCTGCGCCCTGGGCAGCGCCAGTTGCGCTGGGCAGATCAGGGCGCGGCAAGCAGCGCCCCTACAACTCGACCGCTACCGTAACCCCGCGAGCGCCTGCAGCGCCTCCTCCACCAGTTGCTCGCCCGCGCCCGGCTGGAACCGGCTCGACGTCGGCTCGTAGCCGCCTTCTTCGTAAGCGCGACGCGTCGGTACGTAGCCGATGGCCTCGTTGGCCAGTCCGATCACCAGGGTGTGCCGGAAGGGTGAGCGCTCTCGCAGGTCCAGACCCAAATCGGCAAAAATCTCGCCGGGCAAGCCCACGATAGCCAGGTCGTTGCCCATCGCCAGCGCCTGCACCTCGGTCGTGTAGGTGTCGCCGCGCCAGCTATCGGCCAGGGCCAGGACGCGGTGCGCCTCCACGACTTCCAGTCCACCGCCGGGCGCCATGGACATGCGCCCCAGCGCGGCCTGCCGCGCCCACGCCACCTGCTCGGCCGTCGGCCGGCGCAGGGGCAGGACTACCTGCCGCCGGGCGCCGCGAATGATTCCAGAAGTGGCGGCAGCGCCAAGCTCCCACTCCGCAACTAGGCGGCAAACGGACTTCGTGACTTCGGCGGCGAGGATAGTCCCGACACGGGCCGCCTCGACGATGCCGGTCTGACGCTGGCTGTGGGAGACATCGACGTGGTTCACGTCACCGCAAGGGGCGTTGGCAAAGACCACAATCGGGTCGCCACGCCGCTCCCTGCTTCCCGATGAGCCCGGCTCGTCCGCGCCGTTGCCGCAAGAACCCAGCAAGCGCTGGACGCCCGTTTCGAGGAAATGGGGAAAATCCGCGCCGATGGCGTTGCCCCCGGCGATGGCTGGATGAAGCCCGAAATTCACGAGCATGCCCAGCGGGATCACCGCCGGGGGCACTGCCTCCGCGCCTTCTACCGGAAGCCCCTCCGCGACGGGAAGCGCGGTCAGCGCCCACAGGCGAGGGTCGACCGGTCCGGCGGGACGCAGCACGTCCGGATTCTGCTTGCCCGGATTGGTGCGCACCGGCCCTTCCCGCATCCAGAAGCGGCGATTGAAGTTGACGCTGCGCTCTTCACCAAGGGTCAGACGCAGCCGGGCCGGGGCCAAGCGACCCTTGGCAACCTGAACCGCCGAGGCAACCTGTCGCGCCAGCAGCGCCAGGTAGGGCTCATCAGGATCGCCGTACATGCCACTGGCCACCAGCTCGCGGGTCAGGGGGCCGGAGTGGTTGTGCGTTGGGGAGACCAGCACGTGGTCACCCGGGATGCCGCAGGATTGCTCAATGAGCTGTCGCGCCGACGCGACCGTCGAGGCACGAATGCCGATGAGGTCGCAGGCGACAATGGCCAGTTGCGAGCTGCCGTCGTCGACCACGAAAGCGCGAGCGTACAGGTCGTCGTGCAACCCGGTGGCGCGGCGGTCGGCGTAGGAGCCGGCCAGCGAGACGCCGAGCGGCGGCGTGATGACGGTCCGACCGGCGCCGACGCGCAGTCCGGATGTCTCACCGGGCATGGACGGCCTCCTGAGCGGCGAAGGGGCCGGAGCGGCCTCTGCGGCGAGCGGCGTAGTGTCCGCCCGGCTCCAGCCGGACGTTCTGATTCTGGTCGTCGCCCTGATAGGCGCTGATGTGCCCCTTAGCGATGCCGCCACAGCCGATGAGCGCGATGCGAACGCGATCCATGCGCCTGTTCTCCTTCTCGCCGTCCGGCAGCGACCGGCCTTTGATATGCCGCTAGTATATCAACGGGGCATGGAGGTGTCAAGAATACGCTTCCCCAAGGGTGCGCCACAAAACCTTGCATCGGCCTGTCGGTATACACGGAGCGCGGGCGTCCCGCCCGCCCCGGTCCAGCCGCGGGGAAGACACTTCATTGGCAAGCCGATTGCCAACCCACCGGTCGCCACGGGGCGGGCGGGACGCCCGCGCTCCGTGCCACGCCCTCGGCGATAGCTTGCTGCCAATCTCCTCGGCGCAAACGCCATTACAGCGGAGACCTTTCTTGGGGAGTCGGCCAAATCGTAGGCGGCCGGCCTCACGCCCCGCGGACGGAGCGCTTGCCGGCCCAGTAGTTGTTGGCCTCGAGCAGGGTCTCGAAGGTGCCCGCGTCGCGCCAGTAGCCGGATAGCTCAGCCCAGCGGAGCTCGCCGAGGCCAAGGTAGCGATTGTTCACGTCGGTGATCTCCAACTCGCCGCGACCGGACGGCCGGAGCTCGCGGATGAAGTCGAATACCCGTCCGTCGTAGAGGTACAGGCCGGTCGCGGCGTAGTTGCTGTCAGGATGCTCCGGCTTTTCCGTGAGGCGGACGATACGATTAGCGTCCTCACGGTCGAACGTCGGCACGCCGAAGCGGTACGGATCGGGCACCGTCTTGAGGAAGATCATGGCGCCCGCGGCGAAGTCGGCCACTGCCTGGGAGATGTCGGCGTCGGTCGTGTTGTCCCCCAGGATCACGGCGAGGTTTTCCCCATCGGTGAAATCCTCGGCCAGCGACAGCGCCTCGGCGATCCCGCCTTCTCTTTCCTGATAGGCAAACTCCAGATGCCGCACACCCCAGTCTCGGCCGTTGCGCAGGGCCGAGATGAAGTGTCCGGCGTGCGGCCCGCCGATCACGATCAGCAGGTCGCGAACCCCCGCCCTGACCAGGGTGTCGATGGGGTAGAAGATCATCGGACGATCGTAGACCGGGAGGAGATGCTTGTTCGTGACGTGGGTTAGCGGATAGAGCCTGGTACCGAGCCCACCGGCCAGGATCACTCCCTTGGTCACGCAATCCTCCTTGCGCCGCGCCTCGAATGATCGTCAGGCGAGCGGATCAGCGAACACCGCGGCGACGGGATACGAAAAGCCGGGTATCACGTCCTCGCCATCGAGCGTATCGCCCGTGCCCAGTATCGCTGCCGGCGCGCCTTCGTTGCCCGCGCGCCACACGTCGATATGGCCACTGGACGGCCACACTACCCAGACCAGGCGCGTCCCGCCGGAGAGGTAGAGCCGCGCCTTGGCGGCCAGCTCGTCGGGCCGCTGCTCGGGCGAGGCGACCTCGATCGCCAGGTCGGGCGCGAAGGGGATGGGCCGCCGCCGGTCGGCGATGAGGGCCCGGCGCTCGGCGCGGTAGAACCCCACGTCGGGGATCAAACCTGTTTCCGCGCCGGGGAACTTGTACACCCCGTCCGATGTCGTGACGATGCCCAGACGGCGCGGGCGCACGAACGCGTAAAGCTCTCCCTGAAGGACGCCGGCGATGGTCGTCGCCTCGTCGCCTCTACCGGCCATGCGGACGAGCACCCCCTCGACCACCTCGTAGCGGTAGCCGTCGTCCGGCAAGGCCAGCCGCAGATCGACGGTGGCCGGCCCGTAGCCGGGGACTACCTCCGCCCACGGCGCTAGCAAGTCTGGCCTCTGTTGCTGCACAATGCTCATGGCTCCATTGTCGTCGGTCTAGGCTAATCGTTCAACCCCTCCACGCGGAACACGCTCGGAAGTCCTGGATGCACCGTCGTCGCGGCGTAGTCTATCCAGGATGAGACGAGGTGAGAGAAGCATGGCCGCTTGCCCTCGCCGCTCAGGAGGGCTGCCCGCGAAGCGCCTTCCCCGGCATCTGCCGCGTAGCGTGACGCTCCTGCACGAGCCGGGCTACGCCATCGAGAATCATGCGCAGGCCGAAGTTGAATTCCACGTCGGGCTCATCATCGGGCTGGTCGAACACCCCGGAGGCCAGCATGCCGCGCAGCGTCGGGAAGCCCTCGGCGTCGATCAACTGCGCGAGCACCTGTCCGTATTGGCTCATCACGGCGCTCTGTCCGGGCCGACTTTCCTCGTCCGCTTCGGCGAGGTCAGCCGACAACTGACCGACGCCACGGACGTAATTGTTCACCAGCAGGAGGATCGACAGCTTCTCGGCGTCGGTCAGCGCCGTTTCCGCCAGAGCGCCGAGCGCGGCTTCCATCCAGGCGACCTGGTTCGGGGTGACCGGGGGTCCGCTGATCGGTGTCCGCGTCATCCAGGGATGGCGGCGCAGGGCGGTCAGGTAGCCCAGACTCCAGTGCTCGAGCCGGGCGCGCCATCCGGCAGTCGCATCCTCCGGGAGGTCTGGTCTGCCGATGGCCACATCGAGCATCAGCGCGATGAGATCATCCTTCGCACTCACGTAACGATAGAGCGACATCGTCGTGAAACCGAGTTGGCCGGCAACCCGGCTCATCGACACCGCTTGCATGCCTTCGGCGTCGGCGAGTGCAATGGCGGCCGCCGCGATGCGCTCCAGGCTGAGGCTCGGTTTCGGCCCGCGCCGCTGGGGTTCCTCGCGGCCCCAGAGCAACTTGAGACTGCGCGGCAGCCCGGTCACGTCGGCGTGGCCCATCGTCACTCCGGTCTCCGTGAATCGACGTTCATCCTAACACTTTACAGCATACACTGATCCTGGTATATTTCGCGTATGGCATACACAGTGTATGACGCACGCAGTTGTTGGAGGTGTGATGTGATCGTGGAAGCGAGGGGGCTCGAGAAGTCGTTCGGGTCCACTAGAGTGTTGAAGGGGGTGGACCTGGCCATCGAGCAGGGGACGGTCATGGCCCTGCTGGGACCGAACGGCGCCGGCAAGACCACCACAGTGCGGATCTTGTCGACGCTCCTGCGCCCCGACGCCGGCCAGGCAAGCGTGGCCGGCCACGACATCGTGGGGGCGCCGGACCAGGTCCGCGGCGTCATCAGCCTGACCGGGCAGAACGTTGCCCTCGATGATTGGCAGACCGGCGACGAGAACATGGTGATGATGGGACGGCTGCTCCACCTGAGCCGCCCGGAGGCTCGGCGACGGGCGACCCAACTGTTGGAGCAGTTCGATCTACTAGACGTAGCAAAGCGACCGGTCAAGACGTACTCGGGCGGTATGCGCCGCCGCCTGGACCTGGCCATCGGCCTGATCGGCCGGCCGCGGGTGCTCTTCCTCGACGAGCCGACGACCGGTCTCGACCCCGCCAGCCGGCAGGCTATGTGGGCGGCGATTCGTGAGCTCGTCGCCAGCGGCGCTACGGTCCTGCTGACCACGCAGTACCTTGAAGAGGCCGATGCGCTCGCCGACCGGATCACCGTGATCGACGGCGGACGGGTGATCGCGGAGGGTACGGCGGAAGCGCTGAAGTCCACGCTTGCCGGCGAGCGCGCGGAGCTAATCTTCGCCGACGAAGACGGCTTCCGGCAAGCAAGCCGGACCCTCGGCGGCGAGGCGACACGGACCGACCAGCGCCGGCTGATGATCAGCGTGGCCACCGACGGCAGCGCCATCCAGGTCAAACGTCTCCTCGATCGGCTGGCCGATCAGCGGATCGATGTCGCCAAAATCGCGCTGCACCAACCGAGCCTGGATGACGTCTTCCTTGCCTTGACCGGAGAGCGCGTGGCTCCCACAGCACTGGAGGTTGCCCGATGAGCGTTCAGACCATTTCCCGCCGGCCGGTCGGTGACTCACTGACCATGATCGGCCGCTGTCTTCGCCTCAGCAGCCGCAATTTCGACGCGTTGTTGCCGGTGCTGCTGCTTCCCGTGATGCTGATGGCGCTCTTCGTCTACGTCTTCGGCGGCGCAATCGACACCGGCGCCAAATACGTCAACTATGTCGTCCCGGGCATCATCTTGCTGTGCGCGGGCTTCTGCTCCGCCACCACGGCCGTCAGCGTCTGCGCGGACATGGTCGGCGGGATTATGGACCGCTTCCAGTCCCTGCCGATCACCAGCTCGGCCGTGCTCACCGGACACGTCGTGGCGAGCATGGCGCGCAACCTCTTCTCCGCGGCGCTGGTGGTTGGGACGGCCTTGTTGATGGGATTCAGGCCGACGGCCGGCCCGCTCCAGTGGCTGGCGGCCATCGGCGTGCTGCTGCTGTTCGTCCTGGCGATGTCGTGGCTGGCCGTCGTGCTCGGGCTGCTCGCCAAGAGCGTCGAGGCGGCCAGCGGCTTCACCTTCATGGTCCTGTTCCTCCCCTACGTGAGCAGCGCCTTCGTCCCGACCGCCACCATGCCCCCGTGGCTACGGGCGGTCGCCGAGAACCAGCCAATGACGCCGGTGATCGAAACGGTCCGCGGGCTGCTGACGGGTACGCCGATCGGCGACAGCGCCTGGCATGCGGTCATCTGGTTCGGAAGCATCGCGATCCTGTCGTTCACGCTGGCGGCCTGGCTGTTCCAGCGGCGTACCCGTCGCTAGAAGTCGGAATGTGCGCCTGGCCGACTCAGGTGGTCCTGGCCGACCGCGTACCAGATTCCTCCCGGCAGACCACGCCATCGACGTCAACCGTGCGCAAGATAGCCTACACAAAAGCTGAATGGCCGAAGCCCGGGAGTGCGCCAGTTGAACGGGCCAAGCCCAATCCGCTACACTACCTAGCTACTGCCACGTGCTGGGAGACCAGAACGGGCATCAGCGGGCGGCGTAGCTCAGCGGTAGAGCAGGGGACTCATAAGCCCTTGGTCAGTAGTTCAAATCTACTCGCCGCCACCCCGATTCCACTCCTAGCGGCAGCGCTGAGCAGGCCCTCCGCCGCTCGTCGGGCAAGCGTCCTGTACCAGCGGATCTAGCAACCGGGTCGGTGCGTGCAGACTCTGTAGCGGTCACTGCTGGCTACGCCCTGCCGAGCGTCTGCTACACGTCGGTATCACTGTAGCCAGGCAAGCGCAAACCGGACTCCAAGAGCCGGGAAACGTCATGCCCCATCCCACGGACGGGTTCAGGGATATCTGTCTTCGATGGCGCCATCACGCGTCGGGCGGATGCCAGCCCGCGCCGACCCACCGCCGGCGTGCTCGGACCAGGAGGGGGCGATTCAGTTGCAGCGCCGCCACGGTGGCACGACCAGTCGGCGTCTGACCGACGATCATTGCTCCACCCTCAACCCAGACGAAATGCCCACCCCACCACTGTTCGCGGGGATTGAAAAGTGTCGCCATCGCTCCGGTCATCGGGTCGGGCGCTTCGACACGGTCGCTCTTGAGCACGTTGCATTGGCGGCAGGCGGCCCAGAGGTTGGCACGGTGCGGCAACCCACCGAGGGAGTCCGGCAGCACGTGCTCAATCTCCAGCGGCGTGCCGGTGATTTCCTCGCTGGAGCGACAATAGCCGCACCGACCGCCCGCGTCGGCCAGCACCCGGGCGCGCAACCGGCGGCCGACACGGGCCGTGCTCACGCGCGAGCGGTCCGCTCCGTCACGTCGGTCCCGCGCTGGTGGAGCAGCGCGATGGCCTCAGCACGCAGGACCATCACCCGATCGTGCCGGTCAATCAGTTCGGCTAACAGCCGATCCTCGTCGGGTGTCGTTCCCTGGCGTCGTCGCTTGTCGACGAAGGCGTCGAGCAGAATCCTGTCTTCCACGGTTGGCTGACACTGGCTGACGCGCCACAGGCTGTCCACGTCGAGCGTAGCAAGGGCGTCGACGGCGGCGGCGAGATCCGCCGGCAGTCCATCATCGGCGCCAACGGCCGCCACGAGTGTCACGGTCACCTCGTCCTCGATCCGGCGCTGATGGCGGTAGGCGCGTTGCTGGAGCTCGTCATACACCGCCTCCGGAAGGGAGAGAGTCACGGTCGTCTCAGCCATCTCGCGCTCCTCGTCGCTAGATTGCATTCTACCTGAGATCTCCGATGATTCGTCGTGGTGGTGGGGAATTCGTCAGTCCACCCAACTGCCGGTCTCGACCATGAGGGTGGGCTAGATACCGTCGGGGTGCCCGCCCTAGCGGCGCAGCGCCGCGGCGTAGCCTTCGATCGCCGCGCCATCCGTCCAGCCCCGACGGGGGGCTCATAAGCCCTTGGTCAGTAGTTCAAATCTACTCGCCGCCACCAGAAGAGTGGCTTGCATTAGCCAATGCCAAGGGCTTTCACCGCGAAAACGGCTCAGGAAGCCCTTGCTCCGCAACCATTTCCACAACCAACCCTCGCATGACGCCATAATGGGCTTCGGCAGGACCGAGCTCGGTGCTCACTGGCGAACGCCGGAGCACCGCTGTCTGGCCGCCGTGAGCACTCTAATGGCGGATCTTGCAGCCCTTTTTCGCGTATTTGAGCCACTTTCCCCTGATGGACGATCGCGGAACACGCGAGTCAGGACGATGCCGCGGGACGTCAAGTGAACCGGGACAGGGCTGCGAGAGCAGGGGCTTGTTCGCCTCTTGGCGTGTTCGTCGAGGCGGCCCTGAAGCGATGCCCGGGTTGGCAGGCTCTCACAGAGGCACGTCGGCGCCACGATACGCCGGAGTCGGTCGCGGTCTTAGAGGCGGCCTTCTCCCTGGCAGACGGAGACGAGCTCGCGGCCGCGCTACGCAGAAAGCCTCGGAAAAGAGCGACACGGAGCTTGACGAGCCGCAATGCGCTCCCTATGCTTGGCGCAGCACAGCGATGGACATTCGACTCTTTGGCCCACTGACGATCGAGGATGGCCCGCAGAGGCTGGGGCCAGCAGACCTGGGGGGACGCAAGCCGAAGCAGATTCTCGAGATCCTGTTGACGGAGCGCGGGCACGTCGTCTCGAAGGATCGCATCGCCGACCTGCTCTGGCCTGATCGCGAGCCGGAGAACCCGGCTGCGACGATCGACACGTATGTCAGCGTGCTCCGCCGACACCTCGAGCCATCTGCCGCACGAGCCAGAGACTGCAGGTACCTGCGCAGCGTCCACCCTGGCTACCTCTTCGACGTCTCGGACACCGAGATCGACGTGGACCGGCTCGAGCAGCTGACCGCAAAAGGCATTGAAGCCCGCGACGCCGGGGACCTCGACCGGGCCTTTCACTGCTTTACGGAGGCAAGCAATCAGTACCGGGGCGTCTACCTCGAGGACGAGCCATACGCCCCATGGGCAGACGAGCCGCGCCGCCACTTCGAGCGCTCCTTCCTTGAGCTGTTGGTGGCCGCTGCCACTGTGGCAATGGCCCGAGGCGACTTTCGGGTGGGCCTGGAGCTCGTGGAGCGAGCGATCAAGTGCGATCCGATCCATGAAGAGGCGTTGCGCATCTCCATGCTGTCCTCCTACGCCCTGGGACGGCAAGACGAGGCCCTTCGCACCTACCACCGTTGCCGCAAGGCTCTGGCCGACGAGCTCGGCGTCGATCCGGCAGCAGAGACCGAGGAGCTGTATGAGCGGATTCTGGCCAGCACACCGATCCAACAGCTGCTGGCGCCTCTTGGCGGTCGGGCTACGCGCCAGTGGTCGGGGACGGTCGAGGTGCCGTTTCTGGGACGGCGGGCAGAGCTGGCGGCTCTTCTTCATGCGCAGCAGCGGATGGCTGATGGCGGTGCGCGGGGTGTCCACCTGGCGCTGATCGAGGGGGAAGCGGGGATCGGGAAGAGCCGCCTGGTCAGTGAGTTTTTGCAACGCATCCAGATCCGCTGCTGCCGCGCCAAGTGCACCGAGCTGGAGCGCGATCTCCCGTTTTCTAGCATTGCCACCGCCCTCGCCGATCTCTTCCGTGCTTTACCTGAAGAGGAAGCGGAGCGCGCACTGCAGGCCGGCCCGTCGATCCGGGACCTGGTACCGGAGCTGGGGCGAGACCAGCCTACCGCCATAACCAGTCTCCCGCCCGAGGTGGCCCGGACCCGCCTGCTGGACTCAGTTGCCGCGGCCCTCCAGGCGGTATCACCGCTCGCCCTCTTTCTTGACGATCTCCACTGGGCAGATGTGTCCACCGTGCAGGCACTCGGCCGCATCCTCCAACGGGTCAGCACGGCTCCAATCCTGCTCCTGGCTGGGCTCCGTCCGATCGAGGCACGCCAGAATTCGCCGGTCGGCCAGCTCATTGATGCGGCCAGATCGGAGGGCAGGCTCCAGGTGATCGACCTCGAGCCCCTCCCACGGTCGGCGCTCGACGCTCTCCTGCCGCTGGGCGTCGACCCTGGTGAGATCTGGGCCACCACCGGCGGACATCCCCTGTTCATCACCGAGCGGCTGCGTGCCGGAACCGGGGAACGGCTGGACGAGACCATTCTGAGCCGGTGCAGCACGGCCCCTGCGTCCGCCCAGCGTGCCCTGGAGGCAGCCTCCGTCTTCGAGCGTGCCTTCCGACCGGGGCACCTGGCAGCCATGCTGAGGAGGGACGAAACGACGGTCGCCGACGATCTCGATGAGCTGCTGAGTCGGAAGCTGCTGGTCGAGCATGCCGGTGAGCTAACCTTCTCACACGATCTCGTGCGCGACACCGTGTTTCAAAGCGTGTCGGGGCCCAGGCGCGAGGCGTTGCATCGACTGGCCCTGCAGACGCTGGAAGCGGAAGGCGCAGAGCCGGCTGAGCTGGCCAGCCACGCGCTGGGAGGAGGCGTCTGGAAGACGGCCGTTCGATACGCTACTGAGGCCGGGGATCGAGCACTGGAGCTCTACGCCAACGCCGAGGCGGCAGCGCACTTCGAGCGCGCGCTTGATGTCCTGCAGAAGCATCCCGGGTTGGCTGAAGCTGAGCAGACCGAGAGACTGCTGATTCGGCGAGCCCAAGCGCTGATCGTCCTCGGACAGACTGATGAGGCAGCGACGGTGCTCCAGCAGGCAGTCTCCTCCG
Organism: uncultured Chloroflexota bacterium; assembly: GCA_937967325.1. Classification (GTDB taxonomy): domain Bacteria; phylum Chloroflexota; class UBA4733; order UBA4733; family UBA4733; genus UBA4733. The sequence goes on along the minus strand of CALBSQ010000283.1, from coordinate 15,174 downwards.
CCAGAAGGCGTGGAGACCCGCGGGCCGAAGCCGAAGCGGTTCACTGGCTGGGACGGACCCACTGGGCGGCCTGGTACCCCTCGCGCGCCTTGCCGCACGCCCAACGTGCCCTTGAGCTGGCCGAACGACTGGGCGATTCTCGGTTGATCGGTCAGGCGCACGCCTTCCTCGCCAACCCACATGGCAGCCTGGGTCAGCTCGATCAGGCACTGTGGCATGCGGAGCGTGCTTTGGAGACGTTCTTGCAGTTGGGGGAGGATCCGCCGGCTATCGTGCTTTACCGCATCGGGATCGTGCGGCACCAGCGCGGCCACGAGCTCGCAGCCCTGGAAGCGTTGCGTCAGGGGGAGGAGCTGGCACACCAGCAGCGCGATGAGATCACACTGGTGTTCGTTCGCTGGGTCCGGGCTACGGCCCTGGCAAATCTGGGTCGCTATGGAGAGGCATTCGCCGCCCTGGCCTCCGCCGAGTCTGCTGGGAGGGGCGAAGAGGTATTCGCTCGGAGTCGGATTCCGAATACGTACGGTGCTTGCTTCGCCGATCTAGAACTGTGGGACGAGGCGCGAGAGCGCAACCTCGAAAGCCTCGATGCGATCCAGTCAATGCCCGGAGCCGGGGTCCAGGAGCCGCGCATCCACACCTTGCTCAACCTGGCGGAAGACCACCTCGCGCTCGGCGAGTCAGGCCGGGCAGTAGGGTTTGTCCGGCAGGTGGAGGGGCTTGTGCCGCACGTCGAGTACGCCCGGTTCCGGTACCTGAATCGATTGCATTACGTTCGCGCGCTGCTTGCGCTGGCTCAGGAGAACCCGGCAGCTGCCGTCGAGGCGGCCGATGCCTGCCTCAGCCAGGCCGCGGCTTACGCGGCGCCCAAATACGAGGTGCGGGGACGCCTCGTGCGCGGTCGGGCACTGGCCCGGTTGGGGCAAAGCCAGGATGCTGAGCGCGAGCTGATCGCCGCGGCCGAGCTAGCCGAGCGGCTCGGCTATCCCGCGTGGACGCGACGAGCTTGGGATGCCCTGGCAGATCTGACCGACTCGCCACACGCTAGACGGCGCATGCAGACGGCAGCGGGAATAATCGCGGACGGGCTGGACACCGAGCTTCGTGAGCGGTTCATACGCACCACTGTCGCGACTGAGCGCTGAACATCAGGTCTAGAACTCGTCCAGCAAGTGCTGGTCGAGAGGACGGTCGACCCTGATGTGGCTGCGCCCAAGAGAGCCTGTCGCATCAGGCCGGATCAAAAGGTTTTCAAAAGGTCTCGCCCATATCCTCCTCTCACAAAGAGATGAGGAACAGACAATGTTCAGCACGGGAGCGACAATCGATCCAGACGCGTTCCGGGACTTCGAGATAGCCGGCTGGGAGGCGAAGGCCGATGCGTACCACCGTTTCTTCGAGCCGATCACTGGCCGCGTTATCGAACCGCTCCTCTATGCTGCCCATGTTGGTTCGGGCACGAGAACGCTCGATGTCGCCACCGGCCCGGGGTACGTCGCGGCGAGAGCCGCCGCTCGCGGAGCGTCTGTCATCGGAGTCGATATCGCCGACCATATGGTGGCGCTTGGTGCCTCACTTCATCCGGAGATCGAGTTCCGGCGGGCGAACGCCGAGTGCCTTCCTTTTGCCGATGGCTCGTTCGATGCCGTGGTCGGGAACTTTTTGGTCCCTCATCTCGGGAAGCCAGAGCAAGCCATAGCGGAGATGACTCGTGTGCTGACGCGGGGCGGTCGGCTGGCGTTGACGGCCTGGGATGCCCCTGAGCGAACCCGCGTCCTCGGCGCCTTGCTCGACGCGGTCGAGCGGGCCGGCGCTACGCCCCCTCCAGATCTTCCGCCGGGTCCGCCGTTCTTTCGGTTCTCAGCCGATGACAAATTTGCCGCCTTGCTCGCTCAAGCGGGCCTGGAAGGAATCGAGATCCAGACCTTGTCCTTCACGCACCCTCTCTCCGGATCAACCGAGCTGTGGGAAGGCTTGCTCGAGGGTACAGTTCGAACGGGACCACTGGTTCTCTGGCAAACAGTCGAGACGCAAGAGCGGATCAGGATAGAGTTCGAGCGGCTCCTGGATGAGTACGCGGTGGACGGCGGGATCGAGCTGCCAGTCTCAGTCAAGCTGGCTTCCGCATGGAGACCAAGCTGACGTTGGCGAACCAAAAGGTTTTCAAAAGGTCGTAAGCATATCCTCCCCTCAGATGAAAGGAGCAACGCATGTCAACCGAAACGAACGAGGACTTAGTGCGCCGCTTCATGGGTGACTTGCTGAACCCGGACGCCCCAGACCAGTTCGCGGCCTCTGACATGATCGACCACAGCGGCCAGGGATCCGGGCGTGAGGGGGTAAAGCAGGCGTTGGGCCTCTTCGCCTCCGCCTTTCCCGACTGGCACACGACCATCGAGGATCTGATCGCCGAGGGCGACAAGGTGGTGATGCGCGGGGTGGCAAGCGGCACGCACCGCGGCGTCTTCATGGGCATTCCGCCCACCGGGAGGCGGGTGACGGTGTCGGGGGTCCACATCTGCCGGATCAAGGACGGCAAGATCGTCGAGCACTGGGCGGAGGCCGACTATCTGGGAATGATGCAACAGCTGGGCGTCATCCCTGAACGGGAGCAGGTAAGAGAGTCGATTTGACTGAAGGCACAAGCATAACCAGAAAGGACACCCATCATGACTACCCAGGAGAACAAAGCTTTGGCCGCGCGCCCGCACGAAGAGATCTTCAACCAGGGGAATCTGGCCCTGGCGGCTGAGATGTTCTCGCCGGATTTCGCCTGGTACGAGGCCCACCTGCCATCGCTCCCCAAGGGACCAGAGGCCATTAAGACGTTCGCGAGCATGCTGCGCGCCGCCTTCCCCGACCTTCGTCTGACCCTCGAGGACACCATAGCGGAGGGAGACCGGGTGGTGAATCGCTGGACGTTCCGTGGTACGCAACGCGGCGAGTTCTACGGCGTCCCACCAACCGGACGAGAGGTCACCATATCGGGGATCGACATCTGGCGAATCAAGGACGGCAGGATCGTCGAGAACCAGCAGGTGGTGGACAATCTCGGGCTGCTCCAGCAGCTGGGTGCCATTCCGCAGCCACAACAAGCTCGTGCTTAATAGGTAGGAGGACCAGCTATGGCAACAGGCAACGATCGAGATGTCCGCATCCCGATCATCTTCTTGCCCGGAATTATTATGCCCGCGGCGCTGCGCTACGCCCCTTTGATCCGAGAGCTGGGCGACGCGGTGCACCCGGTAACCAAAGAGTTGGAGGTGTACGCGGGCGCTACCCCGCCTGCGGACTACTCCATTGATGCTGAGGTGGAAGGGATCTCGCGGGCGGCCGATGCCGCTGGCTTCGAACGCTTCCATCTCTACGGCCATTCGGGTGGTGGGGCGTGTGCCCTCGCCTACGTCGCCACCCACCCGAAGCGGGTTCTCAGCCTCGCCGTCGACGAACCGGCCACCGATTTTAGTGCAGTGCAACGTGCCCAGATGCAGGACAAGCTACAGGAGATCGGTCACCTGCCTCCATCCGAGCGCACGCGCAACTTCCTGCAGTGGCAGTTGGCACCGGGCGTTGAGCCGCCGCCTGCTCCGCCTGGTCCGCCACCGGAATGGATGGCCATTCGGCCTGCCGGGATCAACGCCTTCATGGGCGCGCTTCTGCGCTTCCGGCTCACTGCCGACCACTTGCGCCGCTTCGACCGACCCGTGTACTACAGCTACGGCAGCCTGAGCAACTCAGAGTGGCAGGTAATGCGGGACCGGCTCGCCATGCTCTTCCTCGACTTCACCCCCGAGTTGTACGAAGGGGCCAGCCACCTCAACACGTCGCATCAGCGGGAGCCTGCTCGGGTGGCCGCGGCTCTTCAACGGCTGTGGCAGAGAGCCGATTTTGAGCTACGGCAGAAGATGGCACCTCAGAGGGGATAGAGCGAACCGGTAAGAGAGAGTTGGATGGTTATAAGCCTGACGGCGAGTACGGTAACGCCCGAGCAGACGCAGCAGGTCGATGATTTCCTCCAGAGATTCCCCTCAAAGATGCAACAGGAGTCGGGTGCGGTAGCAATCTATCACTTCTACCGCCCTGATCCCGGTGAGTCGACCACGATCGTCATCTGGGAGAGTGAGGAGGCGCGACAGGCCTACCGGCAGAGCGAGCTCATCCAGGAAGCAATGGCGTTTGAGCGGAAGCTTGGATTGACCAGAACGAGGGAGGCATATCCATTGACGTATGCCACGCAGGCATAGGGCAGGTGGGCTCGGATCATGAGCACGGCTCCTAAAGACAACATAGCAGCAACCCGTCAGTTCATCGAGCATGCCTGGAACAACGGCCGCTATGAGTTGGGGATCGAGCATCTTGCTGCAGACTTCGTCAATCACACGCCGTTCCGTGTGGAGACGCGGGAGCAGTTTCTGGAACGCATCGGAACCTTCCGCACAGCATTCCCCGACCTTCACGAGACGGTCGAGGAGATGCTGGCCGACGCCGACAGAGTAATTACGCGCTTCACGTTACGCGGGACCCACCGCGGTCCCTTCCGGGGTATTCCGGCCACTAACCGGACGATCAGCGTCATGGGCATCGCCATCGATCGGGTGGTCAACGCCAAGCGGGTCGAAGGCTGGGAGGTTCTCGGTATGTTCGAGCTCATGCAGCAGCTCGGCGCGGTCCCGCAGTCCGGACAAGTCGCCACGCAGCGATCACTAGCAGAAGGTTCAGTTGGTGTGACTCAGGATGCTATGACCGACCCGCGAGCCGTGGCCGAGCGATGGACGCACGCCCTGAGTGCACACGACATCGAAGCAGCGGTCTCCTGCATGGCGCCGGACTACCGGGATGAGGCACCGGCTCGTCGGGGAGAGTTTGTCGTGGGCCAGGAGGAGGTGCGCAACAACCTCCCTGCTCTCTTCCATACCGTGTATGCCGTCGACCGGCGCGGGCGGGCTGCGAGCGGTGACGCCGAGGATTACGCTATCGAGCTCGAGTTTGATGACGTCGCCGCGGTCGTCGACTCCCTGCCCCAGCCAGCCAATCTGCTTGGTCGCTCCTACGGCGCACTTTGCTCCCTGGAGGCAGCAACCCGAAGCCAGAACGTGCGCAAGCTCGTCTTGTACGAGCCGCCGATTCCCTCTGGCATCGAGATCTACCCCAGCGAGATCGTGGCGCGGGTTCAAGCGCTCATCGACGCGGGCGACCGGGAGGGAGCCGTCGTCGCGTTCTTCCGGGAGATCGCGAAGGCGCCCCCGCACGAGCTCGAGATGCTGCGCTCCTTGCCAAACTGGCCGGCCCGGGTTGCGGCAGCATATACGATTCCGCGCGAGATGGGTAACTCGGATGGATATGTGTTCGAGCCGGAGCGGTTCAGGCGGCTGAGCACGCCCACGCTGCTCCTCCTCGGTGGCGATAGCCCTCCATTCCTCAAAGCTGCAACCGAAGCGGTCCATGCCGTTCTGCCGAACAGCCAGATCGTCGTCCTACCGAACCAGCAGCACACGGCAATGAATACCGCGCCCAAGCTGTTCGTCGGTGAGGTCCTACAGTACCTTCAGGATTGACAGGGATACTTGACCCATCAAACTGCGTAGCCCAATCTTACGTGCAGGCGGCAAACTGAGCTATTACGATGGCATGAGCGATCGTGTGGAGCGCTATCCCAGAATTTTGACAGCAGGCCTCGGCCGTCCCGATCTACTGCTTAGGCTGTCGCGCAAGGCAGCGTCACCGCGCCTTCCGACGCGGAGCCGACGCTCGCCGCGTACTTGGCGAAGACGCCGGAGGTGTAGCGCGCCGCCGGCGCCTGCCAGGTCGCCAGGCGCGACCGCAGCTCCTCGTCGCCGATCTCCACGTCCAGCCGGCGGTTGTCCACGTCCACGACGATGGGGTCGCCCTCGCGGATGGCGGCGATAGGGCCGCCGCGAGCCGCTTCCGGCGCGACGTGCGCGATCATCAGCCCATGGGTGGCGCCGCTGAAGCGGCCGTCGGTGAGCAGCGCCACCGAGTCGCCCAGCCCCTCCCCGACGATGGCCGCGGTCACGCCCAGCATCTCGCGCATCCCCGGCCCTCCTCGCGGCCCTTCGTAGCGGATGACCACCACGTCGCCCGGCTGAATCTGGCGGCGCGTGACGGCCCGCATGCAGGCCTCCTCGCTGTCGAAGACCCGCGCCGGGCCGCGGTGCAACGTCCGCTCATGCCCGGCGACTTTGACGACGCAGCCTTCGGGCGCCAGATTGCCACGCAAGATCAGCAGGCCGCCATGGGACTTGAGTGGCCGATCCAGTGGGCGCACGACCTCCTGGCCGGGCGTCTCCACGGCCTCCGCCGCTTCCTCGGCCAGTGTCCGACCAGTTACCGTGAGCTGGCCGCCGTCCATGTAGCCGCCCTCGATGAGGCGCTTGGCCAGGAGGCCGGTGCCGCCCGCCCGGTCCAGATCGACCGCGACGAAGCGCCCGCCGGGCTTGAGATCGCCCAGGAGCGGCGTGCGCCGGCTGATCTGGTCGAAGTCGTCGATGGCGAGCGGAATGTTGGCCTCACGCGCCATGGCAAGCAAGTGGAGCACCGCGTTGGTCGATCCACCGCTGGCGACGACACCGGCAATGGCGTTCTCGAATGACTGCCGGGTCAGGATCTGGCTGGGCCGGATACCAGCGCGCAGCGTCTCCATCACCAGCCCACCGGCGCGGACGTTGACTTCGGCACGACGCGGGTCGGCGGCCGGGACGCGGGCCGAGCCCAGCGGCGACAGGCCGATGAACTCCATGGCCATCGCCATGGTATTGGCGGTGAACTGGCCGCCGCATGCCCCGGCGCCGGGGCATGCCACATTTTCCAGCGCCCGCAGCTCCGCCTCGCTCATCTTGCCGGCGGCCACCGCGCCCACCGCCTCGAACACGTCGAGGATCGTGACATCCCGCCCGGCGAAGCGGCCGGGACCGATCGAGCCGCCGTAGAGCAACACGGAGGGAATATCCAGGCGGATCAGCGCCATCGCCCCCGCCGGGATTGTCTTGTCGCAGCTAACCAGCGTGACCATGGCGTCGAACATGTGGGCGCGCCCGACCAGCTCGATGGAATCGGCGATGAGCTCGCGACTGACCAGGGACGCTTTCATTCCCTCGGTGCCCATGGTTACCCCATCGCTGATGGCGATGGTGTTGAACTCCATGGGGGTGCCGCCGCCGGCACGCACGCCCTCCTTCACCGCGAGCGCCTGCTCCCGCAAGTTGATGTTGCAGGTCATCGTCTCGATCCAGCTATGGGCTACCCCGACGATGGGCCGCTGCAGGTCCTCGTCCGTGAACCCAATGCCTTTGAGGTAGGACCGCGCTGGGGCGCGATCGCGCCCCTCGTACAAGACGCGGCTGCGCTCACGCAAGTCCCGTGTCACCATGCCTGTGTCTCCTCCCGCTCGCCAAGCGTATGGTACCGGACAGGACCACGCAAGGGCCGCCTTTCATCCCGGTACGTCACGCAGCGTTGCGCGGACCGGGCAGCGTCGGAACGGAGCGCGGGCGTCCCGCCCGCCCCGGTGGTCACCGCAGTCCGACACGCTACCAGGGCGGCGGCTGGGCGGCGGACCGGGGCGGGCGGGACGCCCGCGCTCCGTGGAACACCCCACCTCAGCGGCGCCTTGCCGCGGAAAGCCGTGGGGCTCCCCCTGCATCCAACCGTCAGTGGTCCGGTGGACCGAGGGGGTATACTCACCATTCGATATGTGGCCATGGCGCGTGTTCCGCGCCCCGGCGTAAGCTTGGAGATGAATCGATGAGCAAGAAGCGCAGCAAGCTGCGGATGCGGCGAAAGAAGCCGGCCAACCACGGCAAGCGGCCCGTCGCCGGGCGGTAACCCCCGCGGTGCGCCCGAACTCACGGCGAATCCTCTTTACCCGCCGCCGCCGCCGGCACGCACTCAGCGCGCGCCAGACCGCCGGTAACCGGCAGCGCACCTGGCTGGGCACGGTCCTGCTGGCTCTGGTGCTCGGCTTCGCAGCCATGGCCGCGGCGGCCGGGCTGGCACTGGTCGGCACGGGCGCGAGTGTCGCGTACGCCTACTCCGCCGTCACCAAGGGCCTGCCGTCGGTAAGCCAGGTCGGCAACACGCGCCTGGCCGAGACCTCTATCTTGTACGACCGCAACGGTAAAGAGCTGTACAAGATCGTCGACCCCGAGACCGGCGTGCGCGAGAGCGTGCCGCTGAGCGATATGGCGCCGTCGCTGATCTATGCCACGGTAGCCACCGAGAATCCCACCTTCTACGAGGATCCCGGAGTGGACGTTCCGTCCATCCTCCGCGCCACCTTCCAGGACCTGTCCAGCGGACAGACACTCTCCGGAGCGTCCACCATTACCCAGCAACTGGTCCGGCGCACGCTGCTCACCAATGAGGTGTCGCTGACCCGCAAGGCGCGCGAGGCGGTCCTGGCCTACCGGCTCACCAAGACGGTACCGAAGGACCGCATCCTCGAGCTGTACCTGAATCAGATCTACTACGGTAACAACACCTACGGTGTGGAGGCAGCTTCGGAAGAGTACTTCGGCAAGCCAGCGAAAGATCTCACCCTGGCGCAGGCGTCACTCCTCGCCGGCCTTCCCCAGTCCCCGTCGCTCTACGACCCTTTCGTCAACCTGCCCGCGGCGAAACGACGGCAGAAAGAGGTGCTCGCCTATATGGTCCGCGAGCAACTGATCGACCAGCAGCAGTCTGACGCGGCCGCCGTGGCCGACGTCCACCTGGTCGACCCCGCCCAGCATCAGCAGTTGCTGCTCGCCCCGCACTTCGTCTTTTACGTCATCGACCAACTTGTGCAGCAGTTCGGCCACGACGCCGTCTACCGCGGTGGCCTACGGGTCACGACCACCCTGGACTACAACTTGCAGACGGCCGCGCAGCAGATCGTCGCCGCCCAGGTCGCCAAGATTCAAGCGGATCACCACGCTACCGACGGCTCCGTGGTCGCGATCAACCCCAAAACGGGCGAAATCGTCACGATGGTCGGCAGCGCCGACTACAACAACGCCGCCATCAAGGGCAATGTCAACGTGGCGATAGCCGAGCGGCAGCCGGGGAGCACGGCCAAGGCCTTTACCTACGCTGCCGCGTTTCAGCGCGGCTACAGCCCGTCATCCATCGTGTTCGATGCCAAGACCGAGTTCCCAATCTCGGAAGCGCAACGCGACGGCACATGGATCCCGCCGCGCAATCCGACGCCGAACGACCTGCCCTACAGCCCCTGCAACTATGACATTCAGGTGCCGGACTGCCCGGCCCAGTACTTCCACGGGCCGCTGAGCCTGCGACGTGCGCTCGGGAACTCCCTCAACGTCCCCGCGGTAAAGACACTGGAGTATGCCGGCATCGACAACATGGTGTCGCTGGCTCAGCGCATGGGGATTACCTCCTGGAACAAGCCGCCCAGCTCCTACGGCCTTTCCGTAACGCTTGGCGGCTCCGAGGTCCGGCTGCTCGACCTCACCTCGGCGTATGGAGTCTTTGCCGCCGGCGGCGTCCGCCACCCGCCCATTGCCTGGCGCGATGTCCGCGACATCTATGGCCACGTCTATGCCCATCTGGACGACGCGCATCCCGACCCGGGCCAGCGGGTGCTGAGCCCGCAGGTGGCGTACCTCATGACCAGCGTGCTGAGCGACGACTCCGCCCGAGAGATCGAGTTCGGTACCGGCAGCGGTCTGGTGCTCTCCCGCCCGGTCGCCGCCAAGACGGGGACAACGGACTCTTTCCGCGACAACTGGACGGTCGGCTACACCCCGAACCTGGCCGTGGGCGTCTGGGTTGGCAACGCGGATAACACGCCGATGGTGGATGTCATCGGCATCACCGGCGCCGGCCCGATCTGGCACGACTTCATGGAAAGCGCCCTCAAGCCCATTCCGGTCGAACAATTCACCCCTCCACCTGGCCTCGTCGAAGAGCGCGTGTCCGATTTGACCGGTTTGCTGCCCAATGGCGGCGGGTCCAGCCGCATCGGCTACACCCATCTGCCTGGCACGAGCAAGTACATCGGCAACTACGTCAATAGCGGCGAGCCCAGCCACCTCGATTGGTTCATCGAAGGTACCGAGCCAACTCGACACACCTATCGCAGCGGTACCTATCAGGCAACCTGGTTCAACGGCCAGATGGCCGTGAACTGCCCCGCCTACATGGTGGATGTCCGCGCGTTCGGGCCGAATCTGCCACCGCCCGGCGCCTACGACTGCGCCCAGCACAAGTCGCTCGTCACCGGCGGCATCGACTACAACGGCGCCGCGCCGCGGACGCCATTCCTGCAGACGCCGACAGCGACGCCATCGGCCCGCCGTCGCTAGTGCGGGTCTGTCGATCGCAAGGCTCGGTCCACCGTCATCAGGAGCTCGTCCAGGTCGAACGGCTTGGCCAGGACATAGGACATGCCGCGCCGGCGTAGCTCGATCACCGCTTGCGTATCAGCGGTCACGAAGATGGCCGGAAGCCCGCGCGTTGCCTCGCCTTGCTGCAGGCGATCGAAGAGCTGAAGCCCGGTTAGGCCCGGCAACATCATATCAAGGATGAGGAGATCCGCCTTAACGCCGCTCAGGGTGTCCATCGCGAGCGCTCCATTGCCCACGGCGATTGCTTCGTAGGATTGTTCTTCATTGAGCGCCTGGCGGATCAGCTCGGCGATCGGCTTGCTGTCTTCGACAATCAAAATGACTCGCTTCACCAGCACCGGCGGCTCGGAATCACTGCTCACTTCTACTGCCACAGCCCTCGCTCTCAGAGTTGCCGGCGTCCGGCCGCGACGCCCCCCGCTCAGCGGGGGCGTCGCAGACCGTAACCTTCCGCCACGGACCACGTCCACACGATATCGCACCGGCGAACGTACCGAGCAAGAGCAATTATTGGGCCATTTTCACTCCGCCGCCGGATCATTGTAGCGGCTGGGGATCCAGAGACGATCGAGGCGTGTGCCTGGGTGGCAAGGGATCAGCACCGGAGAATCTCACCTAACCCTCCCCGCCACAACCAGCTATGATTGCCGGATGATCGCGGCGCGGGCTTCCCCAGAAAGAGCGCCGAGGCTTCCCCTTGCAGCCAAGGGACGCCTGGAGCCGCTGGCCCGCTGGTCCCTCGCCGCGGCGCTCCTGACGGCGCTGGCGATCCGCGTCTGGCTGAACGCGCGCAGCAACTGGCTCATCGACGGCGACGAGGCGCTCTTCGGCATCGCCGCGGTCAATATCCTGCACGGCGCCCACCCGACATTCCTCTACGGTGTGCCGTACATGGGCATGCTCCAGTCCTACGCCGCTGTGCCGGTCGTGGCGCTGCTTGGCCCGACACCGCCGGCGTTGCGCCTGGTCACGATCCTCGGTGGCCTGGCCTACGTCGTCGTCACCTGGCTGCTCGCCCATGAGCTCTATGATCCCAGCATCGCCGCGCTGGCCGCCTGGTTTGCCGCCATACCCTCGGTCTATTTCGACGCTACGGGGCTGAAGGTCTGGGGGGTGTACGTCGGGGTGATGGCGCTCGGCGGCATGGTCCTGGTAGGGGTATGGCGCTGCCGGCGTCAGGCGGGGCGACTCCACGCCGGCTGGTGGTTGCTGCTGGGCCTAGCGGCGGGACTCGTCTTATGGGCGAACTTCCTGGTGGTCTACTATCTGGCGACCGCGCTCCTTCTGCTACCCTGGCGGCGCCTGCGCGCCTGGCTGCCCGGAGCCGCGCTCGGCGGCATCCCCGGCCTGGTCGTCGGCGGCTCACCGCTCTGGTGGTACAACCTTCGTCACCACTGGGCAACCTTCCATTTTGTGTTTGGCGGCACACAGACGAGTGACCGCTCAAGCACGATCGCCGTGGCGGAGGAGCTATGGCGCACGCTGTTGCCGCGCGTGCTCGGGCTGACCAGCCCCTGGTCCACGCTGCCGCGCTGGGTCACATGGTCGCTCGGCGCGGTCGTGGCGCTTGCGCTGCTGAACGCGCTCATCGAAACGATCGGTGGCGCGATCCCCCGCCGAGGGATCAAGGTCGCGCCTGCAGGGCGACCCTGGCCGCTACTGCTCTTCCTGGTGATAACCCTTGCCATCTACTTGCTGAGCGGCTTTGGCCGGCCCTCGCTGTCGCCGTTCGACGCCAGCGGTCGCTACCTGTTGCCGCTCTGGACGGCCGCGCCGATCCTGGTCGCGGCGTTATGCGCGCGCGTAGGCCGTATCGCCCTGCCGCTCGGGGCAGCGCTCGTGCTCCTGGTGCTCGCGGCGAACCTGGCCGGCCATCTGGCCAGCTCGCCTCGACTCGTCTTCCAATCGCCCTACTGGAATCACCTCCCCCTGGACAGCCGGCCCCTCTATCGCTGGCTCCTGCAGCGGCAGGTGACCGCGGTCTGGATGAACCACTGGGCCGGCAACCAACTGATGTATGCCACCGGAGGGCAGGTTCTGGCCGCGGACTACTACGATATCGTCGTCGGACACGGCATCAACCGCTTGCCCGACGTGTTCGAACGGGTGCGCGCGACCCAGCGCGTCGCCTACGTCGTCGTCACCGCACCCGGCGAGATCACGCCACTCGAGCAGCGACTCCGGCAGCTCGGCGTGGCCTACGAGCACGTCGACCTGCCGCCGTATCAAGTCTTCCTGCCCACCTCGCGCCACGTCGATCCGTCGGAGGTGGTGAATGGGTTGGCATACCCGTACTGACTGTGATCCCACCAGATCCACACGGAGCGCGGGCGTCCCGCCCGCCCCAGTCACGCGGCCGCAATCTCGGCCGCTCAAAGGGGCGGCCAACCTCACCTCGGGCACCGACCAAGGCGGGCGGGACGCCCGCGCTCCGTGTGGGTTCTTCTCCCCGTGCCCACTCGCTTATGCCCGTTGGCGTACGCTGTCGTTTGACAGCAACCCGCGAACATCGGACGATGATGCAGCAAGCGCGGCGCACCGACGTCGCAACGCCCCGCCCGAGAGGGCGAGTAACCAACAGAGGAGCTAACGTGGCCCGCGACGTGCTAGGCGATGTGGAGGTTTTACCGCGCCTCCCGCACCGCCGGCACGGAACCGGCGGGGACACGATTCGATGGCGCTAGGACGAAGGAGTAAGCCATGGCCACAGTATCGACCAGGGAAAGCAGCGCGCAAACGGTTGACCAGTTGCACGAGTTGGCCCAGCAGTTACGCGTGGACAGCATTCGCTGCACGACGGCGGCAGGGTCCGGCCACCCGACATCGTCGATGTCGGCCGCCGACCTGCTGGCGGTGCTGCTGGCTAGGCGCCTGCGCTACGACTTCGATGCGCCCCAGAACCCCAACAACGACCACTTGATCTTCTCCAAAGGCCATGCCTCCCCGCTGGTCTACGCCGTCTACCACGCCGCCGGCGCCATCTCCGACGAGGAGCTGCTCAGCCTGCGCAAGTTCGGCAGCCGGCTGGAGGGACACCCCACTCCGGTGCTGCCCTGGGTCGACGTGGCGACCGGCTCGCTGGGACAGGGTTTGCCGATCGGCGTGGGCGTCGCGCTGGCCGGCAAGTATCTGGACAAGCTGCCCTACCGCGTGTGGGTGGTGCTGGGCGACAGCGAGATGGCCGAAGGCTCCATCTGGGAGGCCCTGGACCATGCCGGCAACCGCGGCCTCAGCAACCTCACCGGCATCCTCGACATGAACCGCCTCGGGCAGCGCGGGCCGACCGAGCTAGGCTGGAACGCCCCGGCCTACGCCGCCCGAGCGCGCGCCTTCGGCTGGAACGCCATCGAGATCGACGGCCACGACCTGGACGCCATCGACCGGGCCTATGCCCAGGCGGCCGCCGAGACGGCCAAGCCGACCCTGATCGTTGCCCAGACCAAGAAGGGCCGCGGCGTCTCCTTCCTGGAAGACAAAGAGGGCTGGCACGGCAAGGCGCTCGACGCGGAGCAGGCCAAGCAGGCCATCGCCGAGCTGGGCGGCGAGCGCCACCTGACCGTCAAATCGCAACCGCCAAAATCCGGCAGCCAATCGCCGCCCAGCACCGAGTCCGCCTCGTTGCCGCGATACAAGGTCGGCGACAAGCTGGCCACCCGCCGCGCCTACGGCGACGCGCTCAAGGCGGTGGGCGCCGCGCGCAGCGATGTCGTCGTCCTCGACGGTGAGGTGAGCAATTCAACCTTCGCGGACATCTTCGCCAAGGCCTACCCCGAGCGCTACTTCGAGATGTTCATCGCCGAGCAGCAGTTGGCGGCGGCCGCGGTCGGCATGAGCGTCCGCCACTACGTACCGTTCGCTTCCACCTTTGCCGCCTTCTGGTCCCGCGCCTACGACTTCGTCCGCATGGCGGCGGTATCGCGGGCCAACCTGCGGCTGTGCGGCTCCCACGCCGGCGTCTCCATCGGCCAGGACGGCCCCTCCCAGATGGGCCTGGAGGACCTGGCCATGATGCGCGCCGTGCATGGCAGCACGGTGCTCTACCCGAGCGACGCCAACCAGACCGCCAAGCTGGTGGAGCTGATGGCGGAACAGCCGGGCATCTCCTACCTGCGCACTACCCGCGAGGCAACGACCATCCTCTACGCGCCGGACGCGGAGGTCCGCATCGGCGGCAGCAGCGTCGTCCGACGATCCGACGCCGATAAGGCCGCCATCGTCGCCGCCGGCATCACCTTGCACGAGGCCCTGAAGGCGTACGACCAGCTCAAGAGCCAGGGTATCGCCGTGCGCGTGATCGACGCCTACTCCGTCAAGCCGATCGACGCCGCGACGCTGGCCGAGGCCGTGCAGCAGTGCGGCGGGCGGCTGGTCGTGGCCGAGGACCACTGGGAAGAGGGGGGCCTCGGCGACGCCGTGCTGGAAGCCGTCACCGGCAAGGGCCTCGACCCCAAGATCACCAGGCTGGCCGTGCGGGACATGCCCACCTCCGGCACGCCCGAGGAGCTGCTGAGCGCCGCCGGGATCGACGCCGCGCACATCGCGGAGGCGGTGCGGGCGCTGGTGGGGTAACGCGGACCCTCACCCCCCGACCCCTCTCCCGCTCGGCGGGCGAGGGGAGCCTCAGCTGCGGGACCCGCCCTGGCGCTCCTGGGCTAGCGGCGCCTGGGTCCGGGATCCCCCAGGGTTGCTGCCGCTGGCGAATGCCGGGCGCAGAGTCTGATGCGCCTGCTGAACCAGCAGGCTAACAGTTTAAAACCGGCTGATGGAAGTTGTCATTTAGATCCTGGGCTTTCTCGGAGGGAGCCGTCGG